>NZ_JBHUKS010000019.1:58548-83387 GCF_042684085.1 Amycolatopsis silviterrae | reverse complement strand
ATCACCCTAGAGGCGAGAGCTTGGTTCGTGTCCCGGCGGCCACCCGGTTTCCCTGGCGACTTGGAGAACATTACACGCCCTCCGAGGGCCCGGAACAGGGGGGTACCTTAACCGCGTTCCCGCAGGTAGGGCCCCTGTTCCGGGCGCTGGGCGGAGATCAGCCCCCGACGCGGACGCCGGCGACCGTGCGCTTGCCCTTGCGGACCACGAGCCAGCGGCCGTGGAGCGCGTCGGAAGCGGCGGGCTTCCACTCCTCGTCGGCGATCTTCACGTTGTTCACGTACGCACCGCCTTCCTTCACGGTGCGCCGGGCCGCGCCCTTGCTGTCCACCAGTCCCCCGGCGATCAGCAGGTCGACGATCGTCGCGTCGCCTGCGGGCTCGACCTTGCCGTTCGGGACCTCGGCCATCGCCGCGTCGAGCGTCGGCGCGTCCAGCTCGGTCAGCTCGCCGCGGCCGAACAGCGCCTGGCTCGCCGCGATGACCTGGCGCGTCTGGTCCTCGCTGTGCACCAGGTTCGTGAACTCCTCGGCCAGCCGCTTCTGCGCGGCGCGCAGGTGCGGACGCTCCTCGGTGTCCTTCGCCAGCGCGTCGATCTCCTCGCGTTCGAGGAAGGTGAACAGGCGCAGGTAGCGGATGACGTCGGCGTCCCCGACGTTCACGAAGTACTGGTACCAGGCGTAGGGCGAGGTCAGCTCCGGGTCGAGCCACACGTTGCCGCCGCCGGTGGACTTGCCGAATTTGCGTCCCTCGGCGTCGGTGACCAGCGGCGCGGTCAGCGCGTGCGCGGTCCCGCCTTCGACGCGGCGGATCAGGTCCACGCCGCCGACCAGGTTGCCCCACTGGTCCGAGCCGCCGACCTGCAGCTTGCAGCCGTGCTTGCGGTACAGCTCCAGGTAGTCCTGCGACTGCAGCAGCAGGTAGCTGAACTCGGTGTAGGACATGCCGTCGCCCTCGAGCCGGCGCTTGACCGTCTCGCGGTTCAGCATCACGTTCACCGAGAAGTGCTTGCCGACGTCCCGGAGGAACTCCAGCGTGTTCTGCTTCCCGGTCCAGTCGAGGTTGTTCTCCACGATCGCGCCGGTCGGCGAATCGTCGAAGTCCACGAACCGCTCCAGCTGCCCGCGGATCCGCCCGGCCCATTCGGCGACGACGTCCAGGGTGTTCAGCGAGCGTTCCCCGTTGTCGCGGGGGTCGCCGATCATCCCGGTGGCTCCGCCGGCCAGCACGATCGGCCGGTGGCCGGCGCGCTGGAACCGCTTGAGCATCAGCAGCGGGACGAGGTTGCCGGCGTGCAGGCTGGGCGCGGTCGGGTCGAAGCCGCAATAGAGCGTGAGCGGGCCGTGGTCGAGTTCTCGGCGCAGGGCGTCGATGTCGGTGGACTGCGCGATCAGGCCGCGCCAGGACAACTCGTCAAGGATGTGCTCACTCACACCTGTAGATGATCCCCCACCAGGTCAAACGACTATCCCGCGGGTCGCACCTGGCGGCGTTTCCCGCCGCGGCGGTAGGTTGAGACCGCTGGTGAGCCGTCGACCCAGAACCGCCACGGCGTCTCCATCGCCATCGCGACGCCTACGCGCGGGCCGGTGCGCACGTTCTCCGTGGGGACGCGCTCGCCGGCCAGCAGCCGCACCGGCGATTCGGGGTCGGTGAGGTCGACGCCGTTCTGGTCCTTGGCGAGCCCCAGCACCGAGGTGAGGATGGCCGGGCCCTTGGCGAGTTCGCCGTTGCCGCGCGCGTTCGGCCGCCGCTTCCGCACGACGTCGGCGCCCTCGACCACCTCGCCGGCGCGCAGCAGCACCGCGCCCGGCTGGCCGTCCTCGGTGCCGACGACGTTCGCGCAGAAGTGCATGCCGTAGACGAAGTACACGTAGAGGTGCCCGGCCGGGCCCCACATCACGGCATTGCGCGGGGTTTTCCCGCGATAGCAATGCGACGCGGGATCGTCGAGCCCGCGATAGGCCTCGACCTCGACGAGCCGCACGCCGACCCGGCCTTCGGGCGCGTCGGCTTCGAGGACGGCACCGAGCAGCAGCCGAGCCAGGTCGACCGGGTCCAGTGCCAGTTCTTCGCGCCGGAACAACCGGTCCACACGCACTCCCCTCGTCAGGCTGCCAGCCTAACCAGCAGCCTGACGGCAGATCACTTCAGCCACTGCCGATGCGCCGCGACGCGCTCGACCAGGCGCTCCCGCTGCTCGGCGACCCGATCTGGCGCAGTGCCGCCGCGCGCGTCGCGGGAACGCACCGAGCCTTCGACGGTGAGCACCTCGCGCACCGCGGGCGTGAGCGCCGGGTTGATGGCCTGGAACTCCTCATCGGTCAGCTCGTCGAGCCCGACGCCTCGTGCCTCCGCGACCCGCACGCTCTCCCCCGCCGCCTCGTGCGCGACGCGGAACGGCACGCCCTTGCGCACCAGCCATTCGGCGATGTCGGTGGCCAGCGTGAACCCGGCGGGAGCCAGTTCGGCGAGCCGCTCGGTGTGGAAGGTGAGCGTGCCGAGCATTCCCGCGATCGCCGGGAAGAGCAGTTCCAGCTGTTCGACGGAGTCGAAGACCGGTTCCTTGTCCTCCTGCAGGTCGCGGTTGTACGCGAGCGGCTGCGCCTTGAGCGTGGCGAGCAGTCCGGTGAGGTTGCCGATCAGCCTGCCCGCCTTGCCCCGGGTCAGCTCCGCGACGTCCGGGTTCTTCTTCTGCGGCATGATCGAGCTGCCGGTGGCCCACGCGTCGTCGAGGGTGACGTAACCGAATTCGGCGGTGTTCCAGATGATCACCTCTTCGGCGATCCGCGACAGGTTCACCGCGAGCATCGCTACGGCGAACGCGAACTCGGCCACGAAATCGCGCGAGGCGGTGCCGTCGATCGAGTTCTCCACGCTGGTGTCGAAGCCCAGCTCAGTCGCCACGGCCTCCGGGTCGAGGCCGAGCGACGAACCAGCGAGCGCGCCCGAGCCGTACGGCGACTCGGCGGTGCGCGCGTCCCAGTCGCGCAGGCGGGAGACGTCGCGCAGCAGCGACTGGCCGTGCGCCATCAGGTGATGCGCGAGCAGAACTGGCTGCGCGTGCTGGAGGTGGGTGCGGCCGGGCAGGATCGCGTCCGGGTGCCGGGACGCCTGGGAAACCAGCGCGTCGACCACCTCGAGCGTGCCCGCGACGACCCGCCGCGCGGCGTCGCGCAGCCACATCCGGAACAGCGTCGCCACCTGGTCGTTGCGGGAACGGCCGGCGCGCAGCTTGCCGCCCAGTTCGGTGCCGGCGCGTTCAAGCAGACCGCGTTCGAGCGCGGTGTGCACGTCCTCGTCGGCGATCGTCGGCGTGAACGCGCCCGACGCGACGTCCTGCGCCAGCGTGTCGAGCGCGTCCAGCATCCCGGCCAGCTCCGCTTCGGTGAGCAACCCCGCTTTGCTCAGCACTCGGGCGTGCGCGCGCGATCCGGCGATGTCGTAGGGCGCAAGGCGCCAGTCGAAGTGGGTCGAAGCGCTCAGCGCCGCCATCGCCTCGGCCGGTCCGCTGGCGAACCGGCCGCCCCACAGCTGCACCGGCTGGTCTTTCCCGCTCACGTTCTGCCTCTCTCGCGTCCGGCGTCTCAGGACGCCTGGGTACTCAGGTGCTGGGTGCTCCCCAGCGGAGTCTGCCCGGTCCCCGGACGGTACCGCCGTCCGACCGGGCGAAGCCGCCTCCCGGGGAGGCCGGCCACGGTCGCGCTGCCCGCGTGCAGCACCAGCCGCACTTCGCCGGTCACGCGCTCCTGCGCCTGCCGCACGAACGCGTCGAGCGGCTCGCGCAGCGGCGAGAACCACAACCCGTCGTGGACCAGCTCGGCCCACCGGCGGTCGATGCCTTGTTTGAACCTGGCCAGATCACGGTCGAGGGTCACGGTTTCCAGCTCCTGATGCGCGGCGACGAGCACCGCCGCCCCCGGTGCGTCGTAGTCCTCGAACCGGCCTGCCCCGTGTGCCCCGGCCCGATGTCCGAGCCGCTGCACAGCCTCGGCGACGCTGACTGTCTCACCGTCGACCGCGACCGGCACGCCCTGGTCGAAGGTGACGACCACCTCGTCCGGCGAGCCGAAGTTCACCACGGCGTCCTCGGTGCAGCGGTAGCCGGATGTCACGGCCCGGCCCCACAAAGTCCGGCTGGTCGACAGCTCCTGCCCTGGGACCTCAAGCTCGATGATCTCCAGGTCCGGCGCGAGCGCCGAGAGCAAGCTGGACAACGCGTCGCCGCCGCCATGCGCGACGGCCGACGCGTTCCGGTCCCTGGCGGTCGCGACGAGCTGGCTCGCCAGCAACGGCCGGGCCAAAGCTTTCACCAACGGATTCCGGTCGACGATCAGCGCATTCGCTTGCAGCGCAAGCAAACAGTAGCCGTTCGCGAACTCCTCGCGGACATCCACGACTACTGTCTCGGCGGCTCCGCCAGCCGTCGCCTGCCGCCGGAGCGCGCACAAATCCGCGTCGCCGGAACCGAAATCCACCGCGACCGCGACCACTTCGCCTTGTCCCTTAAGGAGATTCAGCGCGGCGGAGGAGCCGTGCCCGCCCGGATAGGCAAACACGACCCGCCGGGTCACGGCTCATCCCCTTCCGCCGAACCCTGCGCGAGCGCGGTGAACCGTTCGGCCAGGTCGCGTCCGGTGAGCGGTTCGCGCGCGATCACCGCGACCGTGTCGTCGCCCGCGATGGACCCGACAACCTCCTCCAGCGCGGCCCGGTCGATCGCGCTCGCGAGGAACTGCGCGGCGCCCGGCGGGGTGCGCAGCACGGTGAGGTTGCCCGAAGAATCCGCCGACACCAGCAGTTCGGCGAGCAGCCGGGACAGCCGCGAGGTGCCGCCCTGCACGCCGCGGACGGGGCTGCCGTCCTCGGGGATGACGTAGACCGGCGCGCCCGAGTCGGCGCCGCGCAGCTTGACCGCGCCGAGTTCGTCGAGGTCGCGCGACAGCGTCGCCTGCGTGACGTCGATCCCCTCGGCGGCCAGCAGCCGCGCCAGCTCCGTCTGGCTGCGGATGGCCATCGTGGACACCAGCTCGGTGATCCGCGCCTGGCGCCCGACCCGGCTGCTGGTCATCGGCCGTTCTGCCCGAACAGCCAGACCAGCAGGGCTTTCTGCGCGTGCAGCCGGTTCTCCGCCTCGTCCCAGACCGCGCTGGCCGGGCCGTCGAGCACCTCGTCGGTGATCTCCCAGCCGCGGTGCGCGGGCAGGCAGTGCAGCACGATCGCCTCGTCGGCGGCGCGCTTCAGCAGCTCCGCGTTGATCTGCAGCGCGCGGAACGGGCCGACCCGGTCGAGGCCGTCGTTCTCCTGCCCCATCGACGTCCAGGTGTCGGTGACCAGCACGTCCGAGCCTTCGACGGCTTCGCGCGCGTCGGTGAAAACGGTCGCGCTGCCGCCGGTCTCCTCGCCGTGCTTCTTGGCGTCCAGCATCACCTGCTGGTCGGGCTGGAAACCCTCCGGCGACACGACGCGCACGTTCATCCCGGCCGTGGTGCCGCCGAGCAGCAGCGAATGCGCCATGTTGTTGGCACCGTCGCCGAGGTAGGTGAGCGTGAGCCCGGCGAGCTTGCCCTTGCGCTCGCGGATGGTCATCAGGTCCGTGAGCACCTGGCACGGGTGGAACTCGTCGGTGAGCGCGTTGACGATCGGGATCGACGCGACCGACGCCATCGAGTCGATCCGCTTCTGCGCGAAGGTGCGCCACACGACGGCGTCGACGTAGCGGGACAGCACGCGCGAGGTGTCCTCGATGGTCTCCTCGCGGCCGAGTTGCATCGAACGGCCGTCGACGATCACCGGATGCCCGCCGAGCTGGCTGATGCCGACCTCGAACGAGAACCGGGTACGGGTGGAGTTCTTCTCGAAGATCGCGGCCACCGTCTTGCCTGCCAGCGCCTTCGTGCCGAGCGGATCGGCTTTCAGCTGGTCGGCCAGGTCGAGCAGAGCGGTCTGCTCGGCCGGGGTGACGTCGTCGTCGCGGAGGAAGTGGCGGGGCATCAGGCGGGATCCTTCGTGGTGGTGGAATCGAGCGCGCCCGGGAGGGCGGCGAGGAAGCCGTGCGCCTGCTGCTCGTCGAGCACGAGCGGCGGGGCGAGCCGGACGGTGTCGGGGGCGACCGGGTTGACGAGGTAGCCCGCGTCCTGGGCGGCCTTCGCGACGGCCGCGGACACCGGTTCCCGCAGTCCGATGCCGAGCAGCAGCCCGGACCCGCGGACCCCGGAGACGAGCGGGTGCCCGAGCGCCTCGACGCCGGCGGCGATGTCCTTGCCGAGCGCCGAAACGTGGTCGAGCAGGTCGTCCCGGACGATCGTGCGCAGCACGGCGAGCCCGGCCGCGCAGCACACCGGGTTGCCGCCGAAGGTGGTGCCGTGCTGGCCCGGCTTGAGCAGATCGCCCGCCGCGCCGACGCCGATCACCGCGCCGAGCGGAAGCCCGCCGCCGAGCCCCTTCGCGAGCGTGATCACGTCCGGCACGACCCCGGCCTGCTGGAAGCCGAACCAGGTGCCGAGCCGGCCGATCCCAGTCTGCACCTCGTCGAGCACGAGCAGCGCCCCGGCCGCCTTGGTGATCTCGCGCGCGGCCTGCAGGTAGCCGTCCGGTGCCGGGATCACCCCCGCTTCGCCGAGTACGGGCTCCAAGAACACGGCGGCGGTTTCGCCGTCAACGGCTGCCCGCAACGCTTCGACATCGCCGTACGGAACGTGCGTGACGCCGGGAACCAGCGGCTCGAACGCCTCGCGCTTCGAGGGCTGCCCGGTGAGCGAAAGCGCGCCCATCGTGCGGCCGTGGAACGCGCCTTCCGCGGCGACGACCTTGCTGCGGCCGGTGAGCCGGGTGATCTTCAGCGCGGCCTCGTTCGCCTCCGCGCCGGAGTTGACGAACAGGACCTTGCCCTGCCCGCTGAGGCCCGCGACGTCGAGAAGCGTTTCGGCCAGTTCGACCGCGACCGGGTTCACGTACAGGTTCGACGTGTGCCCCAGCTTCGAGATCTGCTCCGTGACCGCGCGGACCACCTCGGGGTGCGCGTGGCCGAGCGCGTTCACCGCGATGCCGCCGACCAGGTCGACGTACTCGGCGCCGTCCGCATCCCACACTCGCGCGCCTTCGCCGCGCACGAGGGTCAGTCCCGGCGTTCCGTAGTTGTCCATGACGGCCGACTGCCAGTGCTGCTGACCGTCCGCATTGGACTTGAGAGTGCTCACGCGTGCTCCGTTCCGGAGGGCGCTGCCTCGGGCAGCACCATGGTCCCGATGCCGCGCGAGGTGAAGACCTCGAGCAGCACCGAATGGGCAAGCCTGCCGTCGATGACGTGGGCGCCGCGCACGCCGCCGCGCACCGCGCGCACGCACGCCTCCATCTTCGGGATCATGCCGCTGGCCAGGCCGGGCAGCATGCGTTCGAGACGGTCGACGGGGATCCGGTCGATCAGCGACGACCGGTCCGGCCAGTTGGCGTAAAGGCCTTCGACGTCGGTCAGCACGACGAGCTTTTCGGCGCCGAGCGCGGCGGCGAGCGCGCCGGCGGCGGTGTCGGCGTTGACGTTGTGCACCACGCCGTCGACGTCGGGGGCCACTGTGGAGACGACCGGGATGCGGCCGGCGTTCACGATGTCGAGCACCGCGTCCGGGTTCACCTCGGCGACCTCGCCGACGAGGCCGATGTCCACCTGCTCACCGTCCACAGTGGCCTGTTTGCGCTCGGCCGTGAACAGCCGCGCGTCCTCGCCGGAAATGCCGACCGCGTATGGCCCGTGCGCGTTGATCAGCCCGACCAGCTCGCGGCTGACCTGACCGACCAGCACCATCCGCACGATGTCCATGGTCTCCGGCGTGGTGACGCGCAGCCCGCCCTTGAACTCCCCCGGCACGCCGAGCCGGGACAGCATCGCGCTGATCTGCGGGCCGCCGCCGTGCACGACCACCGGATGCAGACCGGCCAGCCGCAGGAACACCATGTCCTCGGCGAAGGCGGCCTTCAGCTGATCGTCGATCATGGCGTTGCCGCCGTACTTGACCACGACGGTCGCGCCGTTGAACCTCTGCAGCCACGGCAGCGCTTCGATCAGCACGCCGGCCTTCTCGGCGGCGCTGGCGAGCCGTTCGTCGGCGGAGACGAGCCGCCTTTCGAGCTCGGTCATGACGAGTACGCGCTGTTCTCTTCGACGTAAGCGTGCGACAGATCCGTGGTGTAAATCGTGGCCTCGTCGGAGCCGACCCCGAGATCCACCACCACGTCGATGGCCCGCCCGGACAGGTCCGCCGCCGACCGGTCCTCGGCCGTCGTGCCGCCCGCGAACAACGTGACGCCGTTGATGGCGATCGACACCGTCTCCGGGTCGATCCGCGCCGGCGCGCGGCCGAGCGCCATCGCGATCCGGCCCCAGTTGGGATCGGACCCGAACAACGCGGTCTTGACCAGGTTGTCCTCGGCGATCGTGCGAGCCACGACAATCGCGTCAGCCTCGGACGCGGCACCCTTCACCGTGACGTCGACATCCTTGGTGGCGCCTTCGGAATCGGCCCGCAGCTGCAGCACCAGGTCGTGGCTGACCTTGGTGAGCAGCTCGGTCAGCTCGGCTTCGGTCGGCTCCACCCCGCTCGCCCCCGAGGCGAGAACGAGCACGGTGTCGTTGGTCGACGTGCCGCCGTCGACATCCAGTCGATCAAAGGTGACGTGCGTGGCGGCGCGCAAGGCCCGGTCGAGAGTTTCCTTGTCCACCACGGCATCCGTGGTCAGCACAGACAGCATCGTCGCCAGATTCGGCGCGAGCATCCCCGCGCCCTTGGCGAACCCGCCGGCGCTCCACCCGGATTCATGCTGAGCGAACGCCTGCTTCGGCTTGCTGTCCGTGGTCATGACGCCGGTAGCCGCGTTGAGCGCCGCTTCCGGACTGGCGTCCAGCGCCTTGACCGCACTGTCCACACCGGACAGAACCGCCGGCATCGGCAACCGCTCGCCGATCAGCCCGGTGGAACATACCGCGACCTCGATCGCCCCGGCGCCCAGCACTTCGGCGACCTTTTCGGCCGTGGCGTGCGTGTCCTGGAACCCGCCCGGCCCGGTAGCCGCATTCGCCCCGCCGGAGTTGAGCACGACGGCCTTCAGCTTCTGCTGCTTCAGCACTTCCTGCGACCACAGCACCGGCGCGGCCTTGATCACGTTGCGGGTGAACACCCCCGCCGCGACGTCGAGCGGGCCGTCGTTGACGACCAGCGTGAGGTCCAGCGCGCCGGATGCTTTGATCCCGGCAGCCACGCCCGCGGCGCGGAAACCCTTCGGTCCGGTGACGGTCACGGTGCCACTCCCACGGTGGAAAGTCCGGTGGCCTCGGGGAAACCGAGCGCCAGGTTCATCGATTGGACGGCACCGCCGGCGGTGCCCTTGGTGAGGTTGTCGATCGACGTGACGACGACGAGCCGTCCCGCGTCGGCGTCGATCCCGAGCTGGAGCTGGACGTTGTTCGACCCGACTGTGGCGGCGGTCGTCGGCCAGGCTCCTTCAGGCAGGACCTGGACGAACGGCTCAGCGCCATAAGCCTTCTCGTACACCGCGCGCACCGCGGCCACGTCGACGTCGCCCACGATCGGAGCACTCGCCGTCGTGAGAATGCCGCGCGGCATCGGCGCGAGCACCGGCGTGAACGAAACGGTCACCTGCTTGCCCGCCGCGGCCGAGAGGTTCTGCACGAACTCCGGCGTGTGCCGATGCGCACCAGCGACGCCGTACGCGCTCGCGTTGCCCATGACCTCGGACCCGAGCAGATTCGGCTTCAGGCTCTTGCCCGCGCCCGACGTCCCCGTCACCGACACCACGGTGACCGCGGGCTCGACCAGCCCCGCCGCCAGCGCGGGCGCCAACGCCAGCGATCCGCCCGTCGGGAAACAGCCGGGAACCGCGATCCGCTTGGTGCCCACGAGCTTCTCCCGCGCACCCGGCAGCTCCGGCATCCCGTACGGCCACTGCCCCGCGTGCTCGCCGGAGTACCAGCGCCGCCAGTCTCCCGCGTCGGCGAGCCGATGGTCGGCCCCGAGGTCGACCACCAGCACGTCCGGCCCGAGTTGCGCCGCGATCTCGGCCGAGTGGCCGTGCGGCAGCGCGAGGAACACGACGTCATGGCCCGCGAGCGTCTCCGCGCTGGTCTCGAGCAGCACGCGCCCGGCAAGCGGCACGAGGTGCGGCTGGTGCGTGCCCAGCGTCGTCCCCGCACTGCTCGCCGCCGTGAGCGCGCCGATCTCGACCTCGGGATGGGTCAGCAGCAGGCGCAGCAGTTCGCCGCCGGCGTACCCGCTGGCACCGGCCACCGCGATCTTCACCGTCATACGAATGATTATGCACGAGCGTGCAAGCTCAAACAAAGAGGGTTTGCTCACCCTGGCCGTCCCCTCCCCAGGACTTCCGTGGTTCTCGAACGTTATTCAGCCGCTTTTCGCTGTTGAGGCGTGCGGGATCGGCCTGATCGCCGGTCTGACGACACAGTTCGCGCACGCCACAGTTCGCCGCCCGGCCCTGTATCGCGGCGGCAGAACTTCCGCCCACCGCGAGACTCGCGCAGCACCCTGGTCACCCGGACGGCACGTGCGCCGTCCGATCCGGTGCCGAGGTTCGGCCATGCCCAGGCCATCCTGCGCCAAGCCACGCACCCAGGACCCGTGCCACCCAACCCGGCGTCGAGTCCATCCGCCCAGACGGCCCAGCGCCAGTCCATCCGGCACCCAGTCGGTCCGCCACGCTCCGCGTACAAGAGCGCCCAGTCCCGTCCGGCGAGCAGGCAACGCCACGCCGGGCCCGCGTCGGGATGCGAACCCGGCGGGCGATCGTCAGTCCGCTCCCTCCTCCGCTTCGCGCAGACTCGGCGGGGTCGGCAGATGATTTCCCGGATGTTCCGGATCGCAGCCGACCCGGGGCAGGCGAGCCCGGATCCCGCCCGGCGTCCGGGCGAAATGCCGGGCCAGCTCGGTCACCGAGTCTCCGGCGAGCCAGCGGGCCTCGAGGTCCGCGTCCATCTCGTCGGTCCACGGCCTGCCCTGCTGAGCCGGGCGTCCGCGCGATCTTCGCCGCGTGCCGCCGCCCGCGAACGTGCGCAGGCTCGTGTCGAGCAGCTCCGCGACGGTCGCCACGGACGTCACGTCGAGGTCGAGTCTGCCCTCGACGACGGGTTCGCCGTCCGTTCGCTCTCCGCCGACCGTGACGGTGACTCGCTCCGGCTCGCCGTCCTCGGTGCGGGTGATGACGGCGACCTGGTACTGGATATCTCCTGACCGGACCTCGGTCCGGTGCTCCTGAATGATCGTCATGGCCGCGAACGTATCCGCGACCCCCGACAATTTTCGATCACTTAACGCGATCGGGTGACTGCGGTCCGAAATTGTCAGACCCCCGCCGTAGCGTCCCCGGCGACCACGAAAACGACCGAGGGGGATCGGTGAACCAGCGGGAAAGACGGAAAAGAACAGTGCCCCGGCCGAGCGGACCAGACCGGGGCACGGGGAGAAACAGCTCAGAAGCGCGGCAGCCCGGCAAGCAGGCTCTGCTTCTGCTCCGCCGCGGCCTTCGCCAGGGCATCAGCCTTCTGCTGCGCGCCGGACGCGACCGGAGACGGAACCGGCTGCGGCACCGAAGCGCACTGCGCGTCCGAGCGGTCGGCGCGCACCCGCTTGGGCAAAGCTCCGGTGGCGAGGTAGTCGGCGACCTTGTCGTCCACGCACGCCACTCCGGACAGAGATCCGGCGTGCGTCGTCCCGCCGGGCGCGCTCACGAGACTCGAACGCGGGTAGCGCTTGCGCACTTCGAGGCTGCCCGCGTACGGCGTGGCCGCGTCGAGTTCTTCGCTGATCAGCAGCGCGCCGCTCACCTTCGACCCGTCGATGTCCACCGGCTTTCCGGGCTTCGCGGGCCAATTAAGGCAAGTCGCGTTGTACCAGGTGTTGCTCCAGGTCTCGAAAGGCGCACGGGCGTGGGTGGCCCACGCGTCGCGGCGCCAGCGGTTCCAGTCCTGCGGCCACTGCGTGTCGGTGCACTGCACCGCGCTGTACACCGCGTAGCCGTTGTCGTCGCCGGGCGCGTTCGACTTGTCGTACAACGCCTTCAGCGTCTGCCAGTCGCCGCGGTGCACCCAGCCGTCGAACGCCTTGGCCATGTCCTCCCAGCCGAACACGTAGTAGCCGGCCTGCAGGAAGACGTCGGTCCACTCGTCGCCGCCGATCACGCCGCCCGCCGGGTTCCGGTCGAGCTTCCGCTGTTGCGCGTACCAGAGCTTCTCGACCGCCGAACCGGTCTTGCCGAGGTGGTAGACGTCGTCGTACTTCGCGAGCCAGTCGAAGTAGACCTTGATGTTGCGGTCGAAGGCGACGTCCTGGTCGAGATTGGCCTCGTACCAGACCTTGCGCGGATCGACGTTCCCGTCGAGCACCATCCGGCGCATCCGCTCCGGGTACAGCGTGCTGTAGACCTGCCCGAGGTAAGTGCCGTAAGAGAAGCCGTAGTAGTTGATCTGTTTCTCGCCCAGCGCCTTGCGGAGGCTTTCCAGGTCCTGCGCGACATCAGTGGTCTTGATGTGCTGCAGCAGCGGGCCGTTCTTCGCGCAGGCCTTGGCATAGCCTTCCGTGCGGGCACGCCAGGTGCTCTCCAGCTGCGGCGTGGCCGGCACGTAAGCCGGGCGGGCGGGTGCGAAGTAGTTCCCGTCGCACGTGAGAGCCGGTTTGCTGGAGCCGACGCCGCGAGGATCAAAGCCGATCCAGTCGTAGCTGTCGCCGGCACGTTTGGGCACGTTCCGGCCGAGCACCGAAAGGCCGAGCCCGGAGCCTCCCGGGCCGCCCGGGTTCACCAGCATCACGCCCTGGTACTTCGCGGTCTTGTGCTTCACCCGCGAGACGGCGATCTGCACTTTTTGGCCGGACGGCTGCGCGTAGTCCATCGGAACCACCAGGAATCCGCATTCGGCACCCGCCTGGGCGAGACTCGGCGAGGAACACTTTCCCCACTTGATCGGCGGCGGCGCGTAGCCCGGCCCATTGGGCTGCGCCGCGGTGGCGGCGGGTGCGACAGCCAGCGTTCCGGCCGCGACAGCGGCGGCGGCCAGTGCGGTGACGATTTTCCTCACAGTGGTCCTTTGCGTCCGACAGCAACCCGGGCTCGTCGAAGCTACCGGCTGCGCGGCAGAATCTCGTTTCCCGACACGAGCTGCGCTGTCGCCCGATCGTCGGGATCCGAGACGACGGAGGTGGCCCTCGGTGCAGGCAGGCGAAGCGTTGGTCACGGCGGTGCGAACCGGGCTCGCCGAACTGGCCGACCCGGTCAAAGCACCGGAAATGCAGGCGTACATGAAGTCCGCGATGCCGTTTCGCGGAGTGCCGAAACCGCCGCGCGGCAAGCTCGTCAGAGCTGTTCTGGCCGAGCATGTTCTGCCCGATCGAGTGACGTTCACCGAGACCGTGCTCGCCTTGTGGCGGGAGGCGGAGTACCGCGAGGAGCGGTACGCGGCGATCGATCTGTCCGGGCATCGTGCCTATCGGCAGTGGCAGGACCCGGAACTGCTGCCGATGTACGAAGAGCTGATCGTCACCGGGGCGTGGTGGGACTACGTCGACGAGGTCGCGATCCGCCGGGTCGGGCCGATCCTGCGCGGGCACCGGGCGGACGTCACGCCTGTCCTGCGCCGCTGGATGACAGACGCCGATCGCTGGCGCCGGCGAACGGCGGTGATCTGCCAGGTCAGCGCGAAGGACGAAGTGGACCAGGAGCTGCTGGCCGACGCGATCGAGGCGAACCTCGACGACCGGGATTTCTTTCTGCGCAAGGGAATCGGCTGGGCGCTGCGGGATCACGCCCGCGCCGAGCCGGAGTGGGTCCGTGCGTTCGTGCGGGCGCACCCGGGCTTGTCCCCACTGTCCGCACGGGAGGCGATGAAGCACCTCAGGTGAAGTGAACCGTTCGAGACACAAGAAAGGAGGGTGCCATGACACCAGCGCTCCCCCGCCCCGGCTGACCGGCCGGTGGCCGGAGCGCGGGGCGGGGACAACGCCGGAATCAGGCGCGGAGTGTCGCTCCGAAGCGCTCGCCGGCAGCGGCTACCGCGGCGTCGCGGGACTTGGTGGCCTCGTCGACGGTGAGGGTGCGGTCCGCGGCGCGGAAGCGGAGCTTGTACGCCAGGGAACGCTTGCCGTCGCCGAGCTGCTCGCCGGTGTAGACGTCGAAGAGAGTGATCTCCTCGAGCAGTTCGCCCGCACCTTCGCGGAGCACGTCGGCGAGGTCGGCGGACGGGACGTCCGTGCCGGCGACCAGGGCGACGTCCAGCAGCACCGGCGGGTAGGCCGAGATGCTGGGCGCCGGACGGGAGTCGGGCAGCGGGATCGCGTCCAGGTCGAGTTCCATGGCGACCGTGCGCGGCGGCAGGCCGAGGGCTTCGACGACCTTCGGGTGCAGTTCGCCCGCGTGGCCGACCGGCCAGTCGCCCACGCGCAGCTGGGCGCAGCGGCCCGGGTGCCACGGCAGCAGGTCGGCGGCCTGCACGGTGAGCTGCACGCCGGCGGCCTCGGCCACCAGGCGCGCGGCCTGCACGGCGTCGGCCCAGCCTGCCTGGTCGCCCTTGCCCCACCAGCCGGCGCGCGGGCGCTGGCCGCTGAGGACGGCGGCGACGTGCACCGGCTGCGCGGGCACGGCCTCCTCCAGCACGGCGAGGTCCTCGTCGCTCGGGCGGTGCTCGACGCCGAGGTCCGGGACCTTGAGCTGGTTCGGCTTCGGCAGCACGACCTGGCCGATCTGGAAGAGCGACACGTCCTTCAGGCCGCGGGACACGTTGCGCTGCAGCGTCTCCAGCAGGCCGGGCAGGAGGGTGGTCGCCATCCGGTCGTGGTCGGCTTCGAGCGGGTTCCGGACGCGCACCGTCTTGCGGCGGATGTCGTCCTCGGGGAGGCCGAAGGCGTCCCACACCGCGTCGCCGACGAACGGGAACGGGCGCACCTCGACGTAGCCCGCCTCGGCGAGCGCGCCGGACACCGCGCGGCTGCGGCGCTGCGCGTCGGAGAGGCCGCGGCCCGCGGGCGCGGCGGGCAGGACCGACGGGATGCTGTCGTAGCCCTCGAGCCGCAGGACCTCCTCGACGAGGTCGGCCGGCTGGACGAGGTCGCCG
Organism: Amycolatopsis silviterrae; assembly: GCF_042684085.1. NCBI lineage: Bacteria > Bacillati > Actinomycetota > Actinomycetes > Pseudonocardiales > Pseudonocardiaceae > Amycolatopsis > Amycolatopsis silviterrae. Next base: position 68,264 of record NZ_JBHUKS010000019.1, on the reverse strand, counting down.
CGCCAGCTCGGCGGGGTCGCGGTGACCAGGCCGACGCCCTGGTCGCTCGTGCTGAGCTGGACCTTGCAGCCGATCTGGCCGAGCCGCCGCACCGTGACGCCGCGTTCGTAGCGCACGCCGGCGACCTGGTCGGGCAGGTTGATCGGCATGGTCACCGGGGCGTGCGGGGCGACGCCGCCGACGTCGGTGCGGCCAGGGCGGATCGCGCCCTCGCCGTACTGGCGCAGCAGCCGTGCGGCGAGTTCCACCGCGGCCGCGCACAGCGCCGGGTCGGTGTAGCGCTCGAAGCGCTTCGCCGCCTCGGAGAACAGCTTGTGCCGGCGCGCGGTGCGGCTGATCGACGCCGGGTTCCAGTGCGCCGCCTCGAGCAGCACGTCGGTGCTCTCCGGCGTGATCTCCGTGCTGGCGCCGCCCATCGTGCCGGCGAGGGAGATGACGCCGCTGTCGTCGGCGATCACGATGTCGTCCGCGTCGAGGGTGCGCTCCACGTCGTCGAGCGTGGTGAGCTTCTCCCCGGCCTTCGCGCGGCGCACCACCAGGTCGCCCTGGATGGAGCCGGTCGCGAACGCGTGCAGCGGGTGGCCCAGTTCGAGCATCACGTAGTTGGTGACGTCGACCGCGAGCGAGATCGACCGGATGCCGGCCAGCATCAGCCTGCGGCGGATGCGCCACGGCGTCGGCGCGGTCGCGTCGAGACCGGTGACGCGGCGGAGCACGAACCGCGGGCAGCCTTCGGGGTCCTCGACCCGCACCGGCCACGCCTCGCCCTCGGCTTCCGGGAAGTTGTCGAGCATCGCCGGGTCGCCGAAGGGCACGTCGAGCGCGTTCGACAGTTCGCGCGCCAGGCCGCGGACCGACAGCGCGTAGCCGCGGTCCGGGGTCGGCGTGACCTCGATGACCGTGTCGTCGAGGCCGAGCAGTTCCGTCGCGTCGTCGCCCGGGCTCGCGGTGCCCGGCGGGAGAACGAGGATGCCGCTGTGGTCGTCGCCGAGGCCGAGTTCGGCCGCCGAGCAGATCATGCCGTCGCTGATCTTGCCGTAGGTCTTGCGCGCGGCGATCTCGAAGTCGCCCGGCAGGACCACGCCCGGCAGAGCGACCACGACGAGGTCGCCCTCGGCGAAGTTGCTCGCGCCGCAGACGATGCCGCGCGTCTTGATGCCGTGCGGGCCCTCGTTCTCGAGCGGGCCGTCGTCCTCGTCGTCGTCCTCTTCGGACAGTTCCGCGTCGTCGGGCTCCGGGTCGGGTTCCTCGCCGACCTCGACGCGGCAGAACCGCACCGGCTTCTTGAAGCCGGTCAGCTCCTCGATCTCCGCGACGCGGCCGACCACGAGCGGGCCGGTCACCGGGCCGAGCTTGCTCAGCTCGTCGACCTCGATCCCGATCCGCACGAAGGCGTCGGCCAGGTCCTGCGGCGTGACGTCGGCATCCACTTCGAGATGCTCGGTCAGCCAGCTCACCGGGACTCGCACTACGCCTCCGTTCCGAAGGGAAGGGTGAACCGGACGTCGCCTTCGACCATGTCGCGCATGTCCGGGATGCCGTTGCGGAACTGCAGCGTCCGCTCGATGCCCATGCCGAACGCGAAGCCGGAGTAGACGTCGGAGTCGACGCCGCAGGCGCGCAGCACGTTCGGGTTGACCATGCCGCAGCCGCCCCATTCGACCCAGCCGGGGCCGCCCTTCTTCTCCTCGAACCAGACGTCGACCTCCGCCGACGGCTCGGTGAACGGGAAGAAGTGCGGGCGCAGCCGCGTCGTGGAGCGCTCGCCGAACATCGCGCGGGCGAACGCGTCGAGCGTGCCCTTGAGGTGCGCCATGGTGAGGCCCTTGTCGACGGCGAGGCCCTCGACCTGGGTGAACACCGGCGTGTGCGTGGAGTCGAGTTCGTCGGTGCGGTAGGTGCGGCCCGGGCACACGACGTACACCGGCAGGTCGCGGTGCAGCAGGCTGCGGGCCTGCACCGGCGAGGTGTGCGTGCGCAGCACGAGGCCGGAACCTTCCTCGCCGACGTAGAACGTGTCCTGCAACTGGCGCGCCGGGTGGTCCTTGCCGAAGTTCAGCGCGTCGAAGTTGAACCACTCGGCTTCGAGTTCGGGCCCTTCGGCGACTTCGTAGCCCATGGCGACGAAGACGTCGGCGATGCGCTCGGACAGCGTGCTGATCGGGTGCCGGGCTCCGCGCGGGACCTGGTCCCACGGCAGCGTGACGTCGACGGCCTCCTCGCGGAGCACGCGCTCGTCGCGCTCGGCCTGCAACGCGGCGCGGCGCGCGTCGAACGCGGACTGCACCGCCTGGCGGGCCTCGTTGACGCGCTTGCCGGCGTCGGCCTTCTCCTGCTTGGGCAGCGCGGCGATCTCCCGGCGCGCGAGCAGCACCGGCGACTGGTCCCCGAGATGGGCCGGTTTGACGGCGGCGAGCGCGTCCAGGTCGGCCGCGCCGGCGAAGGCGTCCTCGGCCGCCTTGATCGCCGCGCGCAGGGTCTCCGGTGCGAGCACGTCGACCGGCTGTTCTGTGGCTCCGGACATGACTCCTCGGCGTCCGCTGGGACTGGTGTTGTCGGCGGCACGCGGGCATGCCGCCGCACGTGCACATCGGGCAGCTCAGTCTAGGGGATCGGGCTCCAGGCCCAGCCGCTCACCCTCCGCTTCCGGAGCCGTTGCGCCGGATCCGCCCCGTGATCACGACCGACCGTCGCCGCGGACTCGAACGGTGGTCAGCGGATCAGGTGAGCAGCGCGCCCCGACCGGCTTGCCGCGGACGCCGGCCCTGCGCGGCGAGGGCGAGGGCCGGGACGACGGAGGCGCCGTGCTTGACGGGCGAATCCTCGCGGCCGTCCGGCAAGTGGGGTGCCGGGTTGACGGCGAGGACCGACAAGGGGGCTGCCAAGTTCCGTGTCAGGCAGGCGAACCGGCCACGGCATCGCCGCTCAGCCGGAATCAGCGCCGCCAGGAGCTCGCGGCTGACTTCATTTCCTCGTCACCGGCTTCATCTCGACTTCATTTGTGAAGCGCGGCTGAGACAGCGGACTGGGCTGGCGGCGATTCGAGACGGTGCCGAACCCCGTGGGACCCGGCAGATGTCACCGAATGGCACTAAATGTCACTAGTGACGTCACCCCCTGGGCCGTAAGTTCAAGCGAGCGGACGGAGTATCGGCGGGCTGGCCCGATTCGGTCAGCCATGAGACGTGCTCGCCGCGGGAGGGACGAATGGCCACCCAGCCGGACGGTCGGGACGAGAACGAACAGGACAAGCCCGAGGCGGGTGCTTCCGTGTCTCGCGAGCGACTGCTCAGCGCGGAGTGCCGTTGCTGCGGGGCGGCTGTCGAAGTGGCCGGGACGGGGCGTCGCCCTCGGTACTGCTCGGCGGCGTGCCGGCAAAAGGCGTGGGCTCTGCGGAAGGCGGCCGAGCAACTCGGTCAGGACCCGCCCGGACCGGCCGTGGTGCGGGAGGTCGTTGCCCGCGAGCGCACCCGGACGGTGCGGGAGGTGCGCGCGCCGAGGCACGTCGCGGAGTGGATCGACCACCTCCACGCCCTCCATCTCCAGCTTCTGGCCGCGGAGGCCCGCGGCCGGACCGGCGAGTGGGTGCTCCACCAAGACCTCGCCGCCATGCTGTCGGTGACGCTCGCCGCGCTCGGCAGGATGGACCGGTCGATCGACTGGGCGCAGCTGCCGGTGCGACCTCGCCAGAAGAGAGCCTGAGTTTCATCAGAACGAAACATCGTCGATGAAACCGCGTAAGAATTCGGCTCCAAGGCTCTTACATCCCATGTCGGGACCTCGCGCTCCCGGCGTGAGAGTGGGCGGGACGCCTGATGCGACCAGGCGCCCCGCCCGTGTCCTCCCAGGAAGGAGCCTCGGTCGGACATGGTGAAGAGTGCAGAGCCGGGCAGTCATGACGGAGTCCTGGCGACGAAACAGCCGGTCAACAGCCGGAGGGCCGAAATTCGTTGTCTGGCGACGCGGACGGCGGACGACCCTGGCGCGCCGAATGCGCTGGCCGGGGCCCGACGACGCGAGTGGCGGACCTCGCGCAGGCGACGAGCATGACCGGCCGCAAGGATCGGGTTCACCAGCTCGACATCTCCCAGGAAAACCAGTCTGCTGCCGGACCGCACCGGCGTAGCCGCGCACCTGCTGGGCCTGATCGCAGTGACCCCGCCGCGCCGTGGAGCGTCATCGACGGCTGGGTTCGCGACGGCAAGATCCGCCGGGACGCGCTGATCGCGCTCGCACTGGTGCTGATCGCTGTCGTAGGCATCGTGGCCGCGGTCACCGGCGCACTGGGCCCGCTGATCGGCGGCTTGGCGGGCAGCCCCGTCGCCCGGGTCGTCGCCGGAGGCGTGTCCGTGGCCGGGCTGGCGGGTTACGGCGGCGTGCGGCTGCACCGGCGGCGGGCGCGGCGGGGCGGGCGCGCACACCCGAGGCGCGCCGGACAACCCGCCCGACAACGGCAGTGAGAGCGGCACGAAACCCGAGACTGACTCTTGAGCGGCATCGACGTGAGACACCCCGGGACCCGCAGAAGATCGACAGGTCCTCGAATCCGCGACCTGAACGGCACCAGCAGCGATGCACCCCAGGAATTGCCGGACCCGAGCAGCCGACGTGGCTGGCCAGCCGGAGTCAGAGGCCGAAGACAGCAGTCACCTGACGGAAAAGATCGTCCTCCGTCGTAGCCGTATCCACCTCGACCGTCGGCAACCCCAGGCGCGTCGTCTCATCCCGAAGGCGGTCGGTGAACATCCGATCCCGCGAAGCCAGGTTGCGGGCAGCCCGCTCCGGATCGCTGGTCTGCCACACGAAACCCTCCCCCGGCACGCTCCGGCTCTCGATGGCAGCAGCGCGGAACTCCGCCGTGGGAAGCAACCACACAGCCTGCCCCACCGTGGCCAACTGCTCGACAAGGTGTGGCAGCAACCGGAAACCCTCGACGACGCACGGTTCCGGCGGCAGGCGGAGGAGATCCTCGACGATCAGGCCGAAGCCCTCGCCCCGGAACCAGTGGAACGTCTCCAGCATGACGGCCGGGGACCGGCGCACCCAGCGTTCGTCCATGTCCATGGCCAGGAAGGCGTGCAAGTACGGCGCAGTGTCGGGGGTGGTGCGAGCGACGTGCGCGCGCATGGTGTCGTCGGTCGCGTAGTGGTGCCAGCCGTAGCGGGCGGCGAGGCGGCGGGAGATCGTTGATTTGCCTGCGCCGGGGGCGCCGCCGATCCAGTAGACGTGCCGGAGGTCCTGCACGGGGGTCAGCGGTGCGCGGCCATCGCTGCGGTGTAGACGCAGACGGCGGCGGCGGTAGCGAGGTTGAGGCTTTCGGCCTTGCCGTACAACGGGATTCGGACTGCTTCGTCGACAGCGGACAGGACGTCCGAGGGCAGGCCGTGGGCTTCGTTGCCGAAGATCCACGCCACGGGGTCTCCGAAGCGGACAGTCTCCAGCGACGTCGAGGCGTACCCGTGTGCGGCGAGCGTCCGGAGGCCGGCTGAGCGCAGTGCGGTCAGGACCGACGGGATGTCGCGGGCGCGGGCCAGCGGGATGTGGAACGTCGAACCGGCGGCGGCGCGGACGCTTTTGCCGTTGTGCGGGTCGACGGTGTCGCCGGCCAGGACCACCGCGTCGGCTCCGGCGGCGTCGGCTACGCGGATCACGGTGCCCGCGTTGCCGGGTTCGGCGACGTCCACCAGGACGACTACCAGCCGGGCGGAGGCCAGGACCGTCTCCAGTGGACGGTCGACCAGCGAGCAGACCGCGATGATTCCTTGCGGCGTCACGGTTTCCGACAGGCCCGCAGCGGCCCGGTCGGTGATCGGCGACACGCGGGGGGCCGACTCCACCAAAGCGGGGTGTGCGGCGGCGGCTCGTTCGGTGACGAACAGCTCGTGGACTGTTCCGTGCGCGAGGGCCGACGTGACCGCGTTGGCTCCTTCGGCCAGGAAGCGGCCGGTTTTCTCGCGTTCGGCGCGACGGGTCAATTTGCGCGCAGCAACGACCCGGGGGGTCCGTTCGGTGAACGGATCCGCCCCGGGCCGGAAGATGCTGCCGGTCAGGCCGACTTCGCTTCGCCGGTCGTGACGTTCGCCTTGGCCAGCTCCGCGAGCGCGGTGAAGGCGGCGGCGTCGTTGACCGCGAGGTCCGCGAGGATCTTGCGGTCCACCTCGACACCGGCGGCCTTCAGGCCCTGGATGAACCGGTTGTAGGTGACGCCGTTGGCGCGAGCGGCCGCGTTGATGCGGGTGATCCACAGCTGGCGGAAGTCACCCTTGCGCGCGCGGCGGTCGCGGTAGGCGTAGTTGAGCGAGTGGAGCGTCTGCTCCTTGGCCTTGCGGTACAGCCGCGAACGCTGGCCGCGGTAACCGCTGGCCAGTTCGAGAGTCGCGCGACGCTTCTTCTGGGCGTTGACCGCCCGCTTGACGCGTGCCACTGGTCCATCCTGTCGAATTCGGGGGGTGCGAGGACCCCGGGGTGGTCGGGAAAGGGTGCGGGCCTCAGCGGCCGAGCAGGCGCTTCACTCGGCTGACGTCGTTCTGGGCGACCTCGGTGGTGCCCTCGAGACGACGGGTGAGGCGGTTGGACTTCTTCTCCATCAGGTGGCGGCGGCCGGCCTTCTGGCGACGCAGCTTGCCCGAACCGGTGATGCGGACCCGCTTCGACGTGCCCTTGTGCGTCTTCATCTTCGGCATGCTTGTTTGTCCTCTTCCGTGCGGCGGCACACCGGAAAACCCGGTGTGCCGCTGACTGTGCTGGTCGGCGCTGGGGCGCTACGCCTCGGGAGCCGGTTCGGCCGATTCGGCTCGCGCCGCCTTCGGCTTCACGTTCTTGTGCGGGGCCAGCACCATGATCATGTTGCGTCCGTCCTGCTTCGGCGACGATTCCACGAAGCCGAGCTCGGTGACGTCGTCGGCGAGCTTCTGCAGAAGCCGGAAACCGAGTTCCGGCCGGGACTGCTCGCGACCGCGGAACATGATCGTGACCTTGACCTTGTTGCCCGCCGCCAGGAACCGCGACACGTGACCCTTCTTGGTCTCGTAGTCGTGCTGGTCGATCTTCGGCCGCAGCTTCTGTTCCTTGATGACGGTCAGATGCTGGTTCCGCCGGGAGTCGCGGGCTTTCTGCGCGCTCTCGTACTTGAACTTGCCGAAGTCCATGAGCTTGGCCACGGGCGGGCGGGCCTGCGGGGCCACCTCGACGAGGTCGAGATCCGCCTCCTGTGCAAGCCGCAGCGCATCCTCGATCCGGACGATGCCGACCTGCTCGCCGTTAGGGCCGACGAGCCGGACTTCCGGCACCCGGATGCGGTCGTTGATGCGTGTCTCGGAGCTGATGGGGCCTCCTTGGTCCGAGTTGTGCTTTCTCGTTTCGACCTGGTGCCCACATGACTCAGGCCCCGCCTCCGGCTGCTGCCGGTGCACGGGGCCCGCTCTGTCTCCGATCGCGCCCGGCCGCATGGCCGAACGCTTCGCCTCCGCAGTACGCTGCCGCAATGGCAGGCACTCCTTCGGCGAGACCGGACCCGGACACCTGAAGCGGTGAGACGGGTGGGAGCGGGGCTCCACTTGCCGCCCCCGATCGCTCGGGAGCTGGTCGCACGTGGAAGGGTACCAGACGTGCCTGAACAACCTTCGCCACCGCCCCCGTATTCCCCCGACGACCGCGGGCTCGAGGAGATCCCGAGCGTCGAGGTCATCAGCCGCGCCGCGGTGATGCTGCTGTCCGCGGGAGCCGAACGCCTCGGCCTCGCCGACGCCGACCCGGAGAACTCGCCGCACCGCGACCTCGACGAGGCGCGCCGCCTGATCACCGCGCTGGCCGGCCTCGTCACCTCCTCCGCGGAGTACCTCGGCCTGCACGCCGGGCCGCTGCGCGACGGGCTGCAGTCGCTGCAGAAGGCGTTCCGCGAGGCGTCCGCCGTGCCGGATCCGCCGGGCCAGGGCCCGGGCGAGAAGTACACCGGGCCGGTTTACTGAGCCCTCAGCGTTTCCGAAAGGCCCGCTCCGCACTGCCGGGGCGGGCCTTCGTCGTTCCCGGCCATTGCGGAAGGCCGTGAGCGACATCTAACATGTTAGATGTGAGTGCACTCCCCAAGGTCTCCCGGCCGCTGCTGCGCGACGAGGCGTACGAGCGCATCCGGCACGCCATCATCGACGGCAGCTTCCCGCCGGGCACTCCCCTGCGCGACGCCGATCTCGCCGAGCAGCTCGGGCTCTCCCGCGCCCCGGTCCGGCAGGCGCTGCTGCGGCTGGCCGAGGACCGGCTGGTCGTGTCCAAGCCGCAGAGCTACACGAAGGTCGCCGAGTTCGTCGCCGACGACGTCCGCGACGCGGTCCGGCTGGTCCGCGCGCTGCACGAGCTGGCAGTGCGCGAAGCACTCCCCCGGCTCGGCGAGCAGCAGATCGCGGAAATGCGCACGGCCAACGAACGGTTTCGCGCGGCGGTCGCCGAGGGGGACGTCGGCAGGGCGATCGAGGCGGACGACGAGTTACACGACATCCCGGTGCGAGCGTGCGGCAACCGGGCGGTCGCGGCGACGCTCGACCGGTACACGCCGTTGCTGCGCCGCCTCGAATACGCGCGGTTCAGCTCGTTGCCCGCGCACCGTTCGGTGACCCGGCACGAGGAACTCATCGCCGCGTTCGAAGCCGGCGACGAGGCCGCTGCCGCACAGCTCACTTCAACGATTTGGACCGACCTCGAAGCCCTCCTGGAGGACGCGTGAGCCTGGCTGATTTCCCCCGTTTCCCGTTGCTCGTCGGGCCTTCGCCGGTGCACCGGCTGGACCGGCTGACCGAACACCTCGGCGGCGCGGCCGTCTGGGCCAAGCGCGAGGACCTCAACTCCGGCCTCGCGTACGGCGGCAACAAGACGCGCAAGCTGGAGTATCTCGTCGCCGACGCGCTCGCCAAGGGCGCGGACACGCTCGTCTCGATCGGCGGCGTGCAGTCCAACCACACGCGGCAGGTGGCGGCCGCGGCGGCGCGGGCGGGGATGAAAGCCGTGCTGGTGCAGGAAAGCTGGGTCGACTGGACCGATCCGCTGCACGACAAGGTCGGCAACATCCAGCTGTCGCGGATCCTCGGCGCGGACGTCCGGCTCGTCGACGCGGGCTTCGGCATCGGCTTCAAGGAGAGCTGGGAGCAGGCGCTCGCGGAGGTCGAGGCGAACGGCGGCACGCCGTACGCGATCCCGGCTGGGGCTTCGGATCACCGGCTCGGCGGGCTGGGGTTCGCGAACTGGGTGCTGGAGCTGGAAGAACAGGAACGCGAGCTGGGCGTTTTCTTCGACACTGTGGTGGTTTGCTCGGTCACCGGGAGCACGCAGGCGGGGATGATGGCCGGGGCGGCGGTGAGCGGGAAGCCGCGGCGGATCCTGGGGATCGACGCGTCGGCGAAGCCGGACGAGACGCGCGAGCAGATCGGGCGGATCGCGAAAGGCACGGCGGAGCTGGTCGGGGCCGGGGCGGTGGGAGACGTCGAACTTGACGAGCGGTATCACGCTGGGGTGTACGGGATTCCGGACGAGCGGACGCTTGAGGCGATCCGTACTGCGGCGCGGATGGAAGGCATGATCACCGACCCGGTGTACGAGGGGAAGTCGATGGCCGGGCTCATCGATCTCGTGCGCACCGGTGAGATCGCGAAGGACTCGAACGTGTTGTACGCGCATCTCGGCGGGCAGCCTGCGATCAACGCGTATACGAGCGTGCTGGGCTGACGCCG
>NZ_JBHUKS010000019.1:8127-58503 GCF_042684085.1 Amycolatopsis silviterrae | reverse complement strand
TTCTCACCGTGATCGCCACTCACGACTCAGCAAGCTCAGTCGAGAACGGCGAGCACGTCGATCTCGACCAGGAGACCGGCGGGCAGCCCGACGTACACCGTGGTGCGGGCCGCGTGCGGGGCCTCGCCGATCAGCTCGTTGTAGACCTCGTTGAACGCGGCGAAGTGGCTGGTGTCGGTGAGGTACACGCGCACCATCACCGCGTCCGCGAAGCTCGAACCGGCCTCGTCGAGCAGCGCGGTCAGGTTCTTGAACACCTGCCGGGTCTGGCTCACCACGTCGTCGCCGACGATCTCGTTCGTGGCCGGGTCGAACGCGACCGCGCCGGCGACCTGCAGGATGTTCCCCTTGCGGACGGCCTGCGAGAAGTTCGCCGGCGGCTTCGGCGCGTTCTCGCTGGTGATCGCCGTCTTGCCCATCATTGCCCCTTTCCGTTCCCCGTCCATCCACTGTGGACGGAAGCTTCCTCGGCGGCGGCCAGCAGCTCGGGCGCGAGCGCCAGCAGCCCGTCGTAGTCCAGCAGCACCTTCGGCACCGACATCGACGCCGCGGCGAGGACTTCGCCGCCCGCGCCGCGCACCGGTGCGGCGATGCAGTGGATGAAGTCCTCGTGCTCGGCATTGTCCACCGCGTATCCGCGCTCGGCGACCTGGTCCAGTTCGGCCAAATACTGCTCGGGCGTGGTGATGGTGTTGGCGGTGAGCACGACGTAGGTGATCGCGTGGGCGATCCCCTCGCGTTTGGCCCGCGGCATCGCCGCGACGAGCACCTTGCCGACCGCGGTGCAGTGCAGCGGCGCGCGTTTGCCGACCCGCGAGTACATCCGGACCGCGTGGTGTCCCTCGAACTTGTCGATGTACACCACCTCACCGTCCTCATAGGACGCGAGGTGCACGGTGTGCCCGGTGCGCAGGTTCAGCGCGGCGAGCGCTTCGTGCGAGCTGCGCCGGACGTCGCGGTCTTCCAGCGCCTGGTTGGCGAGGTCGAAGAGCGCGCTGCCGAGCCGGTAGTGCCGGGTCCCCTCGCGCCGCACGAAGTGGTGCGATTCGAGCGTGCGCAGCAGCCGGAGCACGGTCGTCTTGTGCACGCCGATCTCTTCGGCCAGCTCGTCGAGCGTCTTGCCGCCGCGGGCGAGGCCGCCCAGCAGCGTCAGCGCGCGGTCGAGGCTTTGGCTCACGTGGCCACCACTCCCTCTCCGGTGAGCCGGACGGAACCCCAGAGGTCGGCGTCCGCCTGCACCAGCTTCGTCACGACGGCTTCGGCCAGCGGAGTGCCGACGTCGTCCTGCGTCAGCAGCGTCGCCGCGGCTTGCAGGTGCCCGCGGCGGAGCCGGGTCAGCGGATCGGCATCGCGCAGCGTCGCGGCCAGGAATCCGGCGGCGAAGGCATCGCCCGCGCCGACTGGTTCGACCACGTCAACGCGCAGCGCGGGCGAGAACAGCGGTTCCGCCGAGCCTTCGACGAGCGTCGCGCCGCGTTCCCCATGCTTGACCACGAGCGTGCGCGGGCCGGGCAGAAGAGTGCGCAGCCGCACCGGATCGCCGGTGCCCCACACGCGTTCCGCCTCGTCGTCGCCGGTCAGCACCAGGTCGGCCTTCCCGGCCAGTTCGGCGAGGACGGACTGGTCTCGTCCGGTCCACAGCGCGGGCCGGTGGTTGACGTCGAACGACACGATCAGGTCGCCGCGCGGACGGTCGAGCAGCGCGCGGACCAGCGCGAGACAGCTGTCCGACAGCGCGGGCGTGATCCCGGAGAGGTGCAGTACGCGGACGCCGGAGAAGTCCAGCCGGGACACCAGTTCCGGGCCCATGCCGGACGCGGCGGAGCCCGAGCGGTAGTAGCGGACCGGACTGCCGCCCGCGCCGCTTTCCTTCACGTACATCCCGGTCGGGCGCGCCGGATCGACCACGACGCCGCGGACGTCCACCCCGGCCGAAGCGATCTCGCGGACGAGCGCGCGGCCGAACGGGTCGTCGCCGACCGCGCTGACCCATCCGCTCGGGACGCCCAATGCGGGCAGATGGCACGCGACGTTCGACTCCGCACCGCCGATGGTGCGCAGCCAGGTGCGCACCTCGTCCGGCGGGCCGGGTTCGGCGGGCACGAACAACGCCATCGACTCGCCGATGCAGAGCACTTCGGGCGGCACTCCGGGCGAAGCTGACGGACTGCTGGTCACTGACGTGTTCCTTCCCCGTTGACCTGTGGCGACCCGGATGCTACACCTATGCAACGCATTTTGCGCAACGTCCGTTGCAAGATACGCAACCGAGGTCCTGAATGAACAGCAACGCCGCTCTCACCGCCGCCGTCCGAGCCGGGCGCGGCGAACGGATCGACTGGCGCTTCCGCGCACTCCCGCCTGCCCTGTCCGGACTCACTCTCGACGAAGCCGCGGCCCGCCGCGCGAAGCTCTTCGACGACGGCTTCTTCGGTCCGTTCGTGGTCATCGACGCGGCCGCGCTGGACCACAACCTCGCCACCATGGCCCGCTGGTGCGCCGACCGCGGCATCGCGCTCGCGCCGCACGGCAAGACGACGATGGCGCCGGAGCTGTTCGCCCGGCAGCTGGAGCACGGGTCGTGGGGCATCACCGCGGCGAACGCCGGGCACGTGCGGATCTACCGCGCGTTCGGCGTGTCGCGGATCCTGCTGGCGAACCAGCTGGTCGACCCGTCCGCGCTGCGCTGGCTGGCCGGCGAGCTGGCGGCGGATCCGGAGTTCGAGTTCGTCTGCTGGGTCGACTCGGTGCGCAGCGTCGAGCTGATGACCGAGGCGCTCGCCGGTGCCGAGCGTCCGGTGGATGTCTTGGTGGAGCTGGGCGGCGAAGGCGGCCGCACCGGTGTCCGTGACGCGGCGACTGCGCTTGCGGTGGCTGAGGCCGCGGCGAAGAGCCCGGTGCTGCGTCTGCGCGGCACGGGCGGTTACGAGGGCGCGCTCTCGCACCACACCGACGAGGCGGCGCTGGCGAAGATCAGCTCCTATGTGGACAGTCTGCGCGACGCGACGGTCACCTTCGCGGAGAAGGGTTTGCTCGCCGACGGTCCGGTGTACGTCACCGCGGGCGGCAGCGCGTACTTCGACCGCGTGGTGGACGAGCTGACGAAGCCGTGGCCGGACGGTCTCGATGTACTTCCGATCCTGCGCAGCGGCGCGTACCTGACGCACGACGACGGCTTCTACCGCGAGATCTCGCCGCTCGGCGAACACCCGCGCATCGCCGGTGTCGACAGCTTCCGTCCGGCGCTGCACGCGTGGGCGCAGGTCACGTCGAAGCCGACGCCGGAGCTGGCGCTGCTCACCGCGGGCAAGCGCGATCTGCCCTACGACGAAGGCATGCCGGAGCCCCAACTGCTGCGCAAGAACGGCGTGGTCACCGAGCTGACCGGGCACACCGTCCCGAAGCTCAACGACCAGCACGCGTTCCTCGAACTGCCCGAGGGGTCGCCGGTCGAGGTCGGCGACTGGGTGCGGCTCGGTCTGTCGCATCCGTGCACGACATTCGACAAATGGTCGCTGCTGCCGGTCGTGGCCGCAGACGGCGAAACCGTGGTCGACTTCGTCCGGACGTGGTTCTGATGGACCTCGTGATCCGTGGCGCCCGCGTCGCCGACGGAACCGGGGCCCCGCTGGAGATCCGCGACGTCGGGATCGACGGCGACCGCATCGCCGACGTCGCCGCGCCGGGAGCGTTGACCGCGCCGCGCGTGCTCGACGCGACCGGTCAGGTCCTCTCCCCCGGTTTCATCGACATGCACTCGCATTCCGACCTGCAGGTGCTCGCCAACCCGGACCACCTGGCGAAAATCAGCCAGGGCGTGACCACCGAGGTGCTGGGCCAGGACGGCCTCTCCTACGCGCCGGTCAACGACGAGGTGCTCGCCGCCCTCCGCCAGCAACTGGCCGGATGGAACGACGACCCGGCCGGCTTCGACTGGAACTGGCGCTCGGTCGGCGAGTACCTCGACCGGCTCGACCAGGGCATCGCGACGAACGCCGCATACCTGGTCCCGCAGGGCACGGTGCGGATGCTGGTGGTGGGCTGGGAAGACCGGCCGGCCACCGACGCCGAGCTGACCCGGATGAAGGACCTCATCGCGACCGGGCTGGAGGAAGGCGCGTTCGGCCTGTCGTCCGGGCTCACCTACACGCCCGGGATGTACGCGACCACCGAAGAACTGGTCGAACTGTGCCGCGTGGTCGGCGAGCGCGGCGGCTACTACAGCCCGCACCACCGCAGCTACGGCGCGGGCGCGCTGGAGGCGTTCGCGGAGATGGTCGACGTCTCCCGCCGCTCCGGCTGCCCGCTGCACCTCGCGCACGCGACGATGAACTTCTCCGTCAACAAGGGCAAGGCCCCGGATCTGTTGCGGCTGCTGGACGACGCGCTCGACGACGGCTGCGACATCTCCCTCGACACGTACCCGTATCTCCCCGGCGCGACCTACCTGTCCGCGCTGCTGCCCAGCTGGTCTACCGAAGGCGGATTGGAATCGACGCTCGCGCGGCTGTCCGATCCGGACACTCGGGAACGGATCCGGGCGGAGATCGAAGAGTCCGGTTCGGACGGTGCGCACGGCGTCCCGATCGACTGGGACGCCATCGAAATCAACGGGGTCCGCCGCGAGGAAAACGCCGCGCTGGTGGGACACAGCGTCCTCGCGTCCGCCCGCAAGAACGGGAAACCCCCGGCGGAGCTGTATTTCGACACGCTGATCGACGAAAAGCTCGGCACGTCCTGCCTCATGCACGTCGGGCACGAGGAGAACGTGCAGTCCATCATGCGGCACCGCACGCACACCGGCGGCTCGGACGGCCTGCTGGTCGGCGCGCGGCCGCATCCCCGGGCGTGGGGCACCTTCCCGCGGTACCTCGCCCGCTACGTCCGCGAGCTGGGCGTTCTCGAACTGGCTGACTGCGTCGCGCACCTCACCGGGCGCGCGGCACGGCGGCTGGGGCTGTCCGACCGTGGCCTCGTCCGCCCCGGGCACGCGGCCGATCTGGTGCTGTTCGACCCGGACACGGTCGCCGACACCGCGACGTTCGACAATCCGCGGCAGCCCGCCGCGGGCCTCTCCCACGTCTTCGTCAACGGCGTCGCCGCCCTCGAAGACGGAACCCCCACCGGCGCACTCGCCGGGCATTCCCTTCGCCATCCCGGGAGTCGACGATGATTCACTGGCTGCAGACCAGCACGGCCGGTCTGCTCACCCTCGCCGCGGTGTCCATCGCGGTGCTGCTTTTCCTCATCATCAAGGTAAAAGTCGAACCGTTCATCGCCTTGATCGTGGTCGGCCTGCTCACCGCGCTGGCCGCGGGCGTTCCGGTCGGCACCCTGGTCGGCACCGCGCAGAAGACGTCGGATTCGCTGCTGGAGAAGGGTTTCGGCAGCATTCTCGGGCACATCGCGGCGATCATCGGGCTGGGCACGCTGCTCGGCTCGATCCTGGAGAAATCCGGCGGCGCACGGGTGCTCACCGCCGCGCTGCTGCGCACCTTCGGCGAGAAACGCGCTCCGCTCGCCATGGGCCTGTCCGGGCTCATCTTCGGCATCCCGGTGTTCTTCGACATCGGCATTTTCGTGCTCGCGCCGCTGGTCTACGCCGCGGCCAAGCAGGGCGGCCGGTCGATCGTGCTGTACGCGATGCCGTTGCTGGCCGGGCTTTCCATCACGCACGCCTTCATCCCGCCGCACCCCGGACCGGTCGCCGCGGCCGGGCTGCTGCACGTCGATCTCGGCTGGCTGATCCTGATGGGCGCGGTCTGCGGCATCCCGGCGTGGTTCATCGGCGGCATCCTGTACTCGACCTGGATCGGCAAGCGCGTGGACGTGCCGCTGGCCGAGGACTTCGCGAAGCTCGCCGGGGAGGACGGCGAGCAGGACGGCCCCGCTCCGTCGCTCAAACTGGTCGGCGGGATCATCGCGGTGCCGCTGGTGCTGATCCTCGTCGGCACGTTCGGCAGCATCCTGCTGCCCAAGGGGTCCACCGGCGCGGGCATCGCCGCGTTCCTCGGCACCCCGGCCATCGCGCTGACCATCGCGACCCTGCTCGCGTCGTGGCTGCTCGGCCGTCGCCGGGGAATGAGCGGCGCGGATCTCGCCCAGCTGTCGGCCAACGCGCTGCGTCCGGTCGCGATGATTCTTCTTGTGGTCGGCGCGGGTTCGTTCTTCGGCGCGGTCCTTTCCGCCACCGGAATCGGCAAGGCAGTGGCCGGTTCCCTCGGCGACGCCGGGCTTCCGGTGCTGCTGGCGGCGTACATCATCAGCTGCGGCATGCGCATCGCACAGGGCTCCGCGACCGTCGCGATCGTGACGACGAGCGGCATCGTCGCGCCCACGGTGCTGGAATTGCATTACTCGCAAGCGCAATTGGCGCTCCTGGTGGTCGCGATCTCGGCCGGGTCGATCATCGCCTCGCACGTGAACGACGGCGGATTCTGGATCGTGTCCCGGTATTTCGGGCTCACCGTGACCCAGACCCTGAAAACCTGGACGGCTTTGGAAACAGTCCTTTCCCTGAGCGGTTTCGGTGTGGCAGCATTGGTGATGGCATTGGTCTGAACCACATCGGCACATGTTCCGGGGGTATTCGATGACCGAGATTTCCCGCCGCACGTTCGTCGGCGCAGTCGGCGCGGCCGGAGCCGCCGCCGTGGTGGGCGCACAGCTCGCCACCGCGGCGCCCCGGCCGCGCGCGGCCGCCACGGTGTACGTCGGCAGCTACACCAGCAGCGCACCGGCGGGCCACGGGCTCGACGTCACCCAGCGTGCGGCCGGCAGCCCCGCGCTCACGCCGGTGCGCACCGTTCCGAAGCTGACCGACGTATCCTGGTTCGATCGCAGTCGCGACGGCCGGATCCTGTACGTCACCAACGAAAACGAGGGCGCGGAGACCGGCACGGTGTCCGCATTGGACATCTCCGACCCGTCCCGGCCGAAGCTGCTCGGGTCGACGTCCTCGAAGGGCGGCTCGCCCACGCACCTGTCGGTGCACCCGAGCCAGAAGTACGTGCTGGCGGCCAATTACGACTCCGGCAGCGTCGTCGTGCTGCCGATCAAGGCGGGCGGCAAGCTCGGCGCGGCCACTAACCTCCAGCAGCACCAGGGCAAAGAGCCGCACGCGCACCAGGTCGTGACCGATCCGTCCGGCAAGTGGGTGCTCGCGGTCGACCTCGGCACCGACTCGGTGTACGTCTACTCCTTCGACACCGGCAAGGGAAAACTGAAGCTGCACAAGCAGATCACCCTCCCCGCCGGCGCCGGCCCGCGTCACCTCGCGTTCCACCCGAACGGCAAGTTCGCGTACGTCGCCCAGGAACTGCGGCCGGAGATCACCGTCGCCAGCTGGGATTCCGCGACCGGCGCGTTCAAGCCGATCGCCGTCGTGCCCGCCGTTCCGCCCGGCAGCACCGGCGACCTGTTCCCCGGCGAGATCGCCGTTTCGCGCGACGGGAAGTTCGTCTACGCCACCGTGCGCGGGCCCAACACCGTCGCCACTTTCACCGTCTCCGACGGCGGTGCCGGGCTCGCCCTGGTCTCCTCGGCCCCCTCCGGCGGCAACTGGCCGCGGCACCTCGCGCTGGACCCGGACGAGAAGTGGTTCTACGTCTCCAACCAGCGCTCCGGCACCGTCACCTGGCTGCCGCGCGACCCGGCCACCGGCCTGCCCGGCACGTCCGCGGGCTCGCTCGCGGTCCCCAGCGTCAATTCCGTCTTCTTCGTCTGAGAAAAACCGGGGCTGTCACGCCGCACAGTCCCGTCTTTCCGGTCTTCGACCGGTCCCCTCGACAGGAGTCACCGATGAAGCTGCGTTCTGTCCTGCCCGCTGTCGCCGCGCTGGCCTTGCTCGCCTCGTGTGCGCCCACCCAATCCGGCCCAGCCGCTTCCGGCGGGAACAAAACCGACGGCACGCTCAGAGTCTGGCTGTTCGACGAAGCGAACCGCGCTCCGAAGGAGGCCGCGGTCAAGGAAGCCATCACCGAGTTCGAGGCCAGCCACGCCGGCGTGAAGGTCGACGTGCAGTGGGTCCCGGTCGAGGGCCGCGCGGACAAGTTCTCCGGCGCGTTCAACGACCCGTCCAACGCCCCGGACGTCGCGGAGTTCGGCAACACCGACGTCTCCAGCTACGCGCAGACCGGCGCGCTGTCCGACCTCAGCAAGGACATCGCGAACTGGTCCGACGGCAAGGACCTCCTCCCGTCCGTTGTGGACACCGCGAAGGCGAACGGCAAGACCTACGGAATCCCTTGGTACACCGGCATTCGCGCGTTGTACTACCGCACTGACGTCTTCACCGAGCTCGGTCTCAAGCCGCCGACGACGCTGAACGAGCTTGCCGACGACGCCCGCCGGATCCGCGCCGCCAAGCCGGAGATGTACGGCATCGCCACCGGCGGCAAGTACACCTACGCGATGCTGCCGTTCATCTGGGCCAACGGCGGCGAACTGGCCAAACAGGACAATGGCAAGTGGACGTCCGCTGTGGACTCCCCGCAGGCCAAGGCAGGCGTCGCCGCGTACGCGAACCTGATCAAGGACGACACCTGCCCGCCGTCGGCCTGCGCCAACCTCACCGGCACGCAGAGCGTCACCGCATTCGCCGGCGGCAAGGCGGGCATGGTGATCGGCGGCGACTTCAACCGCAAGGCCGTCGAACAGGGCTCGGTCAAGGGCAAGTACGCGATCGTGCCACTGCCCGGCACCACGCCGAACTCCACCGCTCCCGCGTTCGCCGGCGGCAACCTGCTCGGCGTGTTCGGCGCCAGCCAGCGCCACGGTCTCGCGGTGCAGTTCGCCGAGCTGCTGGCCGGCGTCAAGTACCAGGAGAAGATGTACGCGGCGATGGGCAACCTGCCCACCCTCGCGTCGGTGCAGAAGAAGCTCGCCGCCAGCGACCCGACGCTGAAGGCCTTCGTGGACACCCTCGCCGCGGGCACGAAGTTCGTGCCGGCCACCCCGGCGTGGTCGAAGATCGACAGCCAGAACGTGCTGCCGACCGCCGTGCAGCAGATCGCCACCGGCGGCAAGGACGTGAACGCCGCACTGGCCGACGCCGCCGCGGCGATGAACAAGAACTTCGGCTGACCGGTGGCCGCGGTCCGTTCCGCGACCGTCCGCCGCGACGGCCGCGCAGCCCTGCTGTACCTGCTGCCCGCCGGGATCCTCCTCGGCGCGCTGCTGGTGTACCCGATCTACCAGCTGGTCGTGATCTCGCTCTACGACTACGGCCAGCCGCAGGCCGCGGGCGCCGCCCCGCTGGTGTTCCTCGGCCTCGACAACTACGCGAACCTGCTCGCCGAGGCCCAGTTCTGGACGGTGCTCGGCAAGACGGTCGCGTTCGCCGCGGCCTGCGTGATCGGCAGCCTTGCCGTCGGCACGGCGCTGGCCGTGCTGGCGAGCCGGGTCCGCGCGTTCCCGCGCACGCTGCTGTTCCTGGCGGCGCTCGGCGCGTGGGCCACCCCGGCGATCGCCGGCTCGTACGTCTGGCTGTTCCTCTTCGACACCGATTTCGGCCTGGTGAACGAGGTGCTCTCGGGCATCGGGTTCAGCGGGATGGCGCACCATTCCTGGACGTTCGGCACCTTCGGCACGTTCGGGCTGGTCGCCGCCGAGGTGATCTGGTGCTCGTTCCCGTTCGTGCTGGTCACCATGTACGCCGGGATCAGCGCGGTGCCGAAGGAGACGCTGGAGGCGGCGGCGCTCGACGGCGCGTCGGTCTGGCGCACCACGTGGTCGGTGATCCTGCCCGCGGTGCGGCCGCTGCTGACCATCGCGACCGTGCAGTCGATCATCTGGGACTTCAAGGTGTTCACCCAGATCTACGTGATGACCAACGGCGGCGGCGTCGCCGGGCGGAACCTCATCCTGAACGTCTACGCCTACCAGCAGGCGTTCGCCGGGCAGGAGTACGGGCTCGGCTCGGCGATCGGGGTCGTGATGACCTTGCTGCTGCTGTCGATCACCGGGCTCTACGTCCGGTCCCAGCGCCGGAGTGCCGCATGGCTCTGAAAGTCCGCCGCCCCGCGCGGCTCGTCGCCGAAATCGTGACCGTGGTGATCGCCGGGATCGTCGCGTTCCCGCTGTACTGGATGGTGCTCTCGGCGTTCAAGCCGGCCGGCGAGATCCAGTCGGCGCATCCGAAACCGTGGACGTTCGCGCCCTCACTGGACAGCTTCAAGCGCGTGCTCACGGTCTCCGGGTTCAGCCGGTACTTCCTCAACAGCCTCGTCGTCGCGGTCGTCGTGGTGCTGCTGTCGCTTTTGCTGTCGTTCCTTTCCGCAGTGGCGCTGACGCGATTCCGGTTCCGCGGCCGCGGCATGCTGCTGGTGATGGTGCTGGTGGCGCAGATGGTGCCGGTGGAGGCGCTGACCATTCCGCTGTTCTTCCTGATGCGGTCGGTCGGCGACGCGGTGCCGGCGTTCGGGCTCAACGAACTGGGCTCGCTCATGCTGGTGCACCTGGCGTTCAGCCTGCCGTTCGCGATCTGGATGCTGCGCGGGTTCGTCGCCGCGGTGCCCGCCGAACTCGAGGAAGCGGCCACTTTGGACGGTGCGTCGCGGATGCGGTTCACCTGGCAGATCCTGTTCCCGCTCGTCGCGCCCGGGCTCGTGGCGGTGAGCGTGCTCGCGTTCATCCACGCGTGGAACGACTTCCTGTTCGCCAAGACGTTCATCATCTCCAAGACCGAAAACCAGACTCTGCCCCAGGCGATCCTGGTGTTCTTCAAGCCGGAGGACACCGACTGGGGCGCCGTGATGGCCTCGTCCACCCTGATGACGATCCCCGTGCTGGTGTTTTTCGTGCTGGTGCAGCGGAGGCTCGTCGGCGGGACGGCCGGAGCCGTGAAGGGATGACCATGCCTGGATTCGAGACTCTCCTCCCCCGTCCGGTGTCCGCGGAAGCCGCGCCCGGCACCTGCCCGTGGCCCGCTCCGGTCGTCGTGCAGACGGCGCCGGACCTGCCCGCCGAGGGCTACCGGCTCACCATCGCCCCGGACGGCGTCACGCTCGACGCGGCCGACGCCGCGGGCGAGTTCTACGGCCGCCAAACCCTGCGTCAGCTAGCCGGACCGGACGCGTTCCGCGCCGTGTCGATCCACAATGGACCGGCCGAACTGCCGTGCGGGACGATCACCGACCATCCGCGCTTCGCCTGGCGCGGCTGCCTTTACGACGTCTCCCGGCACTTCCGGACGAAGGCCGAGGTGCTGCGGTTCATCGACCTGCTGGCCGCGCACAAGATGAACGTGCTGAACCTGCACCTCACCGACGATCAGGGCTGGCGGATCGAGACGCCGGAATTCCCCAAGCTGACTTCTGTCGGCGGCTGGCGGAAATCGTCGATGGTCGGCAGGCACGACGGCCCGGAACGCGACGGCCGTCCGCACGGCGGTTACTACACTGTGGACGATCTGCGCGAGATCGTCGCTTACGCTGCTTCGCGTTCGGTCACCGTGGTGCCCGAAGTGGACATTCCCGGGCACGCACGGGCCGCCATCACGGCCTACCCTGAACTCGGCCCGGCGTCCGACACTCCCTGGGAGGTATGGACTTCCTGGGGCGTCAGCACCTCGCTGCTCGACCCGTCGGAGTCCACTCTGGACTTCTTCCGCGCGGTCTTCGACCACCTGCTGGACATCTTCCCGTCCCCGGTGATCGCGCTCGGCGGCGACGAGGTGCCCGGCATCACCGAGGCGCACCACCGGTTCGTCCGGGCGATCGCGGACCACCTCGCCGCCCGCGGCCGCACGCCGATGGGCTGGGACGAGGTCCTCGACGGCGGCGACCTGCCGGAGATGGTGATCGGCGTGTGGCAGGACCGCGAACGGGCGTCGCTGGCGCTGAAGGCCGGGCACGAGGTGGTGCTCTGCCCCGAGGACGGCGTGTACCTCGACCACCGGCAGAGCGACCACCCGGACGAACCGATCCCGGTCGGGTTCCTGCAGGACCTCGAACACTTCTACGGTTTCGAACCCGAGGCCGGGCCGGGCGTGCGCGGCGTCCAGGCGCAGCTGTGGTGCGAGCACCTGGACACCGTGCGGCGGACGGACTACGCGGCGTTCCCGAGGCTGTCGGCGTTCGCCGAGGTCGCGTGGAGCAGCGGACCGCGCGACTACGCGGAATTCCTGCCCCGGCTGCGGGAACACCACCTGCCCCGGCTGGATGCGCTCGGCGTCGAGTACCGGCCGCTCGAAGGACCGCACCCGTGGCAGACCCGGCCGGACGCGCCGGGACGGCCGCGCTGAGCCCCCGGGCGGCTCGGCCGGATTCAGGCCGGGCCGCCCGGTTTCAGGCAGCCGGACGGGCGCGGAGCACGGTGCAACAGCCGGGGGCTGTAAGCGGGCCGGGTCCACACCGCGGCGGGGATGGCGGCGGCCAGCTGCCACTCCGGCGACGGCTCGAAGCCCGGCCGTCGATGGGCGCGCACGTGGACCTGGACGATATCGCCGGAAAACCGTGCTCTCCCGGCGGTGATGCCGACGATCTCCTCCGACATGAGGTCGTCGCTGCCGAAGCTGCGGAGCCGCGCGATCAGGATCCGCAGCCGTTCCATCTGCTCGACCGCCGTCAGCTCCTCGAACTCGCGGCGCTCCCGCTCGGCCGAGGCGTCGTCTTGCCGTTGCCGACGGGCCCGCAGCCGTTCCGGCACCCCGTCGAACAAGACCGTGGCGAGTTGCTCGGCGACCCAGATCAGCCGTTCCCGCCGCGGCACGTCGTGCAGTTCGGCCACCAGCTCCGCCCGCCGCGGATGTCCTTGCGGGTAAACCCTTGCCAGCAGGTTCACCGCGAAGACCGGGAAGAACCCGAAGACGAGGGCGGTCAGGACGAGCGTGCCCGCTCCCCAGGTCGCGACCTGGCCCGCCAGCTCGTCCATCAGGCCCACCCGAGCCGGACGCCGCGGAACCTCTCGTCGGCGGCCGCCCGTTCGAGCAGTGCGCCCAGCTCGGCCTTGCCTTTCCCAGTCAGCGTGTAATACCGGCGGGGCGGGCGGCCGTCGGCCTCCTCGACCGATTCCCACCCGTCCTCCAGCCAGCCCTCGGCCAGCATCTGGGTCAGCCGGGGATACATCGCGCCGGAGCGGACTCCGGACGCTCGCGACAACCGGTAGCCCCAGTGCCGGTCGTCGGAGGCGGCCATCAGCGCAGCGGCGAGCTGGACCAGGGCGTGCGTTACGCGCATCAGCCAAGTATGACCTATGTCGCGCAAGCCCTCAACTAGCCGGCGACCGGGCCCAGGAACGTTCCGCCCGTCGCGTCAACAACCTGCCCGGTGACCCACCGCGAGTCCGCCGAGGCCAGAAACGCCACCACATCGGCGATGTCAGCCGGCTCGGCCACCCGACGCAGCGCGGACGCCCCCGCCATTCCCGCGCGCAGCCGCTCGTCGGCGAACAGGTGCGCGGTGCGGTCGGTCGGCGTCGGACCGGGCGCGACGCTGTTCACCGTGATCCCCCGCTGGCCGAGTTCCTGCGCCAGGCTGCGGCTGAACACGTCGAGCGCGCCCTTCGTCATGCTGTAGGCCAGCTCGAACGGCAACGCGATGCGCGTGTCCGCGGACGAGATGTTGACGATCCGGCCGCCGTCCCGCAGCACCGGCAACAGGCGCTGTACCAAGAAAAACGGTGCCTTCACGTTCACCGCGAACACCCGGTCGAACTCCTCCGGCGTCGCCGTGGTGATCGAACCGGCACCGGTCGCCGCGTTGTTGACCAGGATGTCGAGCGCGACTTCGCCGGTGCGTTCACGCAACTCCGCGGCGAGACGGTCGACCAGCGTCGCCACGTCCTCGTCCAGCGTCGCCGGCACCGCG
Organism: Amycolatopsis silviterrae; assembly: GCF_042684085.1. Lineage (NCBI taxonomy): Bacteria > Bacillati > Actinomycetota > Actinomycetes > Pseudonocardiales > Pseudonocardiaceae > Amycolatopsis > Amycolatopsis silviterrae. The sequence continues at coordinate 44,695 of NZ_JBHUKS010000019.1, read as the reverse complement.
AACGCCTGGCCGCCTGCTGCTTCGATCGACGCGACGGTTTCTTTCGCCGCGGCTTCGTCGCTGCCGTAGTGCACGGCGACCAGCGCGCCGTCGTGGGCGAGCCGGGTCGCGATGGCCCGGCCGATGCCCTTGCTGCCGCCGGTGACGAGTGCGATCTTCATTTCTTGCTCCCCTTGAAGTGGTGTGAACTTCGATGTCCACACCTTCGAGGGGCGCGCTTACCGTCCGCGCACGAAACGCTGACGGGGGTCAGCCAGGCTTCAGCCGGTACCACACCTCCGGCCGCCCGACCTGCCCGTATCGCGGTTCGCGCTGAGCCAATCCGTTGTCCGCCAAGTACTCCAGGTACCGCCGGGCGGTCACCCGGGACGCTCCGATCGCGCTGGCCGCCCCGCCGGCGGACAGTCCTTCGCCGGCTCCGGCGAGCGCGTCGGTGATCGCGTCCAGCGTCTCCGCGCTCATCCCCTTCGGCAGCGGCGCGGCCTCGGTGGTGCGCAGCGTGCCGAGCGCGCGGTCGATCTCCGCCTGCCCGGTGACCTCGCCGGACGCCTCGCGGAACGACGCGTAGCGCTCCAGTTTGTCCCGCAGCGAGGCGAACGTGAACGGCTTCAGCAGGTACTGCACGACCCCGACCGAGACCGCCGCCTTGACCAGCGCGAGATCGCGCGCGGACGTCACCGCGATGACGTCGATCGGCAGCCCGGCCGCGCGCAGCGAACGGCACACCGCGAGACCGTGCGTGTCGGGAAGGTAGAAGTCGAGCAGGACCAGGTCGACCGGTTCGCGTTCGCAGAACCGCAGCGCCTCGCCGCCGGAATGCACCACCCCGGCGACCTCGAACCCGGGCAGCCGCTCGACGTACAGCCGGTGCGCCTCGGCCGCCACCGGCTCGTCCTCCACCACCAGCACCCGGATCACGCCGGCACCTCCTGCCTCGGCAACCGCACGGTGAACACCGCGCCGCCGTCCCGGCCGACGTCGATGGTGCCGCCGTAGCGGCGCACCGCCTGCACCACCAGCGCCAGCCCGAGCCCGTGCTCGTCCCCGGCCTTGGTCGACCAGCCCCGCCGGAACATCTCCCCCACCGCTTCCTCCGGCACGCCCGGCCCGTTGTCCGCGACGCGCAGCAGCAGACCGTCCTCTTCGGACCGAGCGGTGACCACCACCGCCGGGCGCGCGCCGGATTCCCGCACCACGGCGTCGATTCCGTTGTCGATCAGGTTGCCGAGGATCGTCACCAGATCCCGTCCGGCGACGCCGGGGCCGAGGTCGTCGATCATCGTGTCCGGCGTGATGGTGAACTCGACGCCGCGCTCGCTCGCCTCCGCGGCCTTGCCGAGCAGCAACGCGGCGAGCACCGGTTCGGCGACCGCGGTCATCACGCGGTCGGTGAGTTCCTGCGCCAGCGCGAGTTCGGCGGTCGCGAATTCCACCGCGTCCTCGGGCCGGCCCAATTCGACCAGCGAGACCACCGTGTGCAGCCGATTGGCGGCTTCGTGCGCCTGCGACCGCAACGCCTCGGCGAGGCTGCGCGCGGTGGTCAGCTCGCCGGTGAGCGTCTGAAGTTCGGTGTGGTCGCGCAGAATCACGACGGTGCCCTGCGCGCGGCCGCCGGAGCTGACGAGCGTGGTGCTCACGACGAGCACCCGCGAGTCGGTCAGATGCAGTTCCTCGGTGCGGTTCTCCGGCGCGGTGAACGCGGCCGCCAACTCGGGCGACAACCCCAGTCCGGCGAGCGGCTTCCCGACGGGATCGCCGCTCAGTCCGAGCAGCGTGCGGGCACCGTCGTTGCACAGCCCGACCCGGCCGTCGCGATCGACCAGCAGCACGCCCTCGCGGACGGAGTGCAGCACCGCCTCGTGATACTCGAACAGATTGCTCAGCTCGGCGGGCGCGATGCCGCGCGTCTGCCGCCTCAGCCGGGCGCTCACCAGCCAGCCCCCGCAGGCGCCCACGAGCAATACTGCCGCCGCGACGCCGAGCAGCGGCCAGACGCGTTCCTGCAGCTCGGCCGAGATCGCCGCGATCGTGATGCCCACCGCGACGAGCGCAACTACCCGGTGGTTCGCGTCGAACACCGGCACCACCACGCGCACCGACGGGCCGAGCGAGCCGGTGTAGGTCTCGGACACCACCCCGCCCCGCTGCGCCGCTTCGATGTGCCCGAGGAACGGCTGCCCGATCAGCGCCGGATTCGGGTGCGTGTAACGGATTCCTTGCGGCGACATGATCGTCACGAAGTCCACGCGCGTGTCCACGAGCACCCGCTGCGCGTACGGCTGCAGCGTCGCGGTGGGGTCGGCGGTGGCGGCCGCCCGCGCGACATCCGGCGCGTCCGCGATCGAATGGGCCACCGCGAGCGACTGCTCCCCGGCCCGGTCGGTCGTCGTGCGGCGGGCGTCGAGGTAGGCGATAGTGATCCCGCCGGAGACGAGCACGAGCAGTATCGCCAGCTGCAGCACCAGCAGCTGACGGGCCAGGCTCCAGCGGCTCGTCCGGATCCGGGGTGTCGGGGGCACCTGCTCATACCAGCACACGCACGGGTCCGGCAACACTCCGGCGCCGCGGCCGGGAAGTCCACACCGGACGGTCTCGCCGCGAACTCAATGAACACAACAGTGACGCCAGTCATACTGTCCCCGCATAGTGACCCGCGTTCCCCCCACCGAGCTGGAGGCAACGGTGCCGACACCGACCCCCGAGGCAGTCGCGCCCAAGCGCGACCGCACGCGTTACCTGTACCTGGCCGTGATCGCCGCCGTAGTGCTCGGCGTCGCGGTCGGGCTGCTCTGGCCGTCCGTCGGCAAGAGCCTCGCCCCGCTGGGCACCGGCTTCGTCAACCTGATCAAGATGATGATCTCGCCGATCATCTTCTGCACCATCGTGCTGGGCATCGGCTCGGTCGCGAAGGCGGCGAAGGTCGGCAAGGTCGGCGTCACCGCGCTGGTCTACTTCGTCGTGATGTCGACGTTCGCGCTCGCGATCGGGCTCGTCGTCGGCAACCTGCTGCACCCGGGCAGCGGCCTGCACCTCAACCCGGCCGACGTGTCCAAGGTGCACCAGCAGGCCGAAGGCGGCGAGGGCACCACCGACTTCCTGCTCGGGATCATCCCGAAGACCTTCGTGTCCGCGTTCACCGAGGGCGAGGTCCTGCAGACGCTGCTCGTGGCGCTGCTGGCCGGGTTCGCGCTGCAGAAGCTCGGCAAGCGCGGCGAGCCGATCCTGCGCGGCGTCGAGCACATCCAGCGGCTCGTGTTCCGCGTCCTCTCGATGATCATGTGGGCCGCCCCGGTGGGCGCGTTCGGCGCGATCGCCGCGGTGGTGGGCGCGACCGGATGGGGCGCGCTGCGCAGCCTGCTGGTGATCATGCTCGGCTTCTACCTGACCTGCCTGGTGTTCGTGTTCGGCGTGCTCGGCGCGGTGCTGTGGCTCGGCGCGCGGGTCAACATCTTCAGCCTGCTGCGCTATCTCGGCCGCGAATTCCTGCTGATCCTGTCGACGTCCTCTTCGGAATCCGCACTGCCGCGGCTGATCGCGAAGATGGAGCACCTCGGGGTCAGCAAGCCGGTCGTCGGCATCACGGTGCCCACCGGGTACTCGTTCAACCTCGACGGCACCGCGATCTACCTGACGATGGCGACGCTGTTCATCGCCACCGCGCAGGACCAGCCGCTCGCGCTCGGCGAGCAGATCACGTTGCTGCTGTTCATGATCATCGCGTCGAAGGGCGCGGCAGGCGTGAGCGGCGCCGGCATCGCGACGCTCGCCAGCGGCCTGCAGTCGCACCGGCCGGAACTCGTCGACGGCGTCGGCTTCATCCTCGGCATCGACCGGTTCATGTCCGAGGCCCGGGCACTGACGAACTTCGCCGGCAACGCGGTCGCGACTGTCCTCATCGGATCGTGGATGAAGGAATTCGACCGCGACCGCTCGCGGCAGGTGTTCGCGGGCCAGTCCCCGTTCGACGAAGCGACCCTGCTCGACGAAAAACCGGCCGAACCCGCCGCTCCGGCTCCGGCTCCGGCGAACACCTGAGGCCCAGTCCGCGCCCGGGCCCCTTCCCTCCGGGTGCGGACTGTTTCGGCGCCGCAGCCGTGCGCGTCCCCCGTGCGCACGGCTGCGGCGCCTTTTTGCGTGTGCTAGCAGGCAGTGCGTCCGTCATACCCCTGCCGCGAAACCGCGATCGCCTCGCGGTGCCGCTCCGCCCAGTCGACCAGCCCGGACAGCGAGTCGTACAGCTCGCGCGCCATCTCGGTGGCCTCGTACTCGACCCGCGGCGGCACCGTCGGGTAGACCGTGCGCGTCAGCAGGCCGTCGCGTTCCAGGTTCCGCAGGGTGAGCGTGAGCATGCGGCGGCTGATCCCCTGCACCGAGCGTTCGAGTTCAGTGAACCGCACTGGCCCGCGCGTCGCCTCCAGCAGGATGCCGATCACCCACTTCCCGCTGATCCGGTTCACGACCTCCATCACCGTGCACACCGCGAATTTCGCCGGGTCGAAGTCCGTGGCCTCCTCGGTCACAGCGATGTTCCCCTGGGACATGAAAGTGCCTCCTTCCGCACTGCCCCATGGTCACACATGATGGGCACTGTAACAAGAGATGCCCTGGCTTCGACCAGCGAAAAATCTCCCCTGTGCTCGTTCTGGAGGACTTTGTCATGCCCGAAACCGCTCGGCATCGCGGCGCCGCGCTCGCCGTGCTGTCCGCCGCCTCGCTGATGGTGGTGCTCGACAGCTCGATCGTCGCGGTCGCCCTGCCGGTGATCCAAGCCGACCTCGGGTTCAGCGCGTCCGGGCTGGCCTGGGTGGTCAACGCCTACCTCGTCGCATTCGGCGGCCTGCTCCTGCTGTCCGGGCGCCTCGGCGACCTCGCGGGCAGGCGGCGGGTGTTCCTGATCGGCATCGTCGTTTTCACCGCCGCGTCGCTGGCCGCCGGCCTGTCCCCCAACGCCACCACGCTGGTGATCGCACGCTTCATACAAGGCGTCGGCGGCGCTCTGACGTCGGCAGTCGTCCTGGGAATGATCGTGACGCTCTATCCCGAACCACGCGCCCGTGTCCGCGCGATCGGCGTGTACAGCTTCACCCAAGCCGCGGGCGCGTCCATCGGCATGGTCGCCGGCGGCGCGCTGACCCAGGGCCTCGACTGGCACTGGACGTTCTACATCAACCTGCCCATCGGCGTCGCCGCCCTCGTCCTGACCCCGCTGGTCGTCGCGTCCGACCGCGGCCTCGGCCTGCGCACCGGCATCGACGTCCTGGGCGCACTCCTCGTCACCGCCGGCTTGATGCTGCTGGTGCTGGGCATCGTGCAGGCCGGCGACACCGGCTGGACCTTCCTGACCATCGGCACGCTCGCGCTGGCCGTCGTGCTGCTCTCCCTGTTCCTGCTGCGCCAGGCCCGAACGCGAACCCCGTTGCTGCCACTGCGTTTGCTGCGTGTCCGCGCGATCAGCGGTGCGAACCTGACTATGGTCGTGATGGTCGCCGGGTTCCTGGGATTCCAGTTCGTCACCGCGCTCTATCTCCAGCAGGTCCTCGGTTTCGACGCGCTGACAACAGGTTTCGCCTTCGTCCCGACGCCGATCATGATCGCCGCGTTCTCGCTCGGCCTGGCCGACTGGCTGAACACCCGCTTCTCCCCGCGCGCGGTCCTGATCGCCGGTTTGCTGACGACGTCGGTCGCGTTCCTGTACCTGACCCAAGTCCAGACCGACGGCGGCTACGCACTGCACGTGCTCCCGTCGCTGATCCTGATGGGCGCCGGAGCCGGTACCGCGATCCCCGCGCTGATGGGCTTGGCCATGTCCGGAGCGACCCCCGCAGACTCCGGCGTGACCTCCGGCTTGATCACCACCACCCAGCAAGTCGGCGGCGCCCTGGGCACCGCCGTGCTCGCCGCGGCCGCCGCAACCCGCACCGCTGACCTGCTGGGCGACGGCGCACCCGAGAAGGAGGCGCTGGCGTCCGGCTTCCGAGTCGCCTACGGCTTCAGCGCCGGCTTGACCGCCCTAGCCGCGATCCTCGCCGCCGTGATCCTGAGCCGCCGCTCCTCGCCCGCCGCCGCTCCCGAACCGGTCGCTTCCTAAGCCGCCAGGTACCCGGCCAGCCCGTGGTGGCCCCGCCGCATCATCCACGCGTGATTGGCGCGGAAGAACGGCCGGGCCACCACGTCAAGCCTGCGCAGCAACGGTTTCCGCGCCCGGACGTGCTGAGTGATCTCCAGCGTCGTGCCGCCGCCCGCGGCGCGGATCGCCCCCGCGAGCACCCCGTCGAGATCCCCGCTCAGCCGCACGCGCACCCGCAGTCCCGCCGCGTCCTGCTGCTCCCGATGCATCGCGACGACAATCCGGTACGGCAACCGAGACCGGCAGACGACCTGCGCGGTGTCGTCGTCGACCTGGCGCACCGACTGGACGTCCGGCCACCACCGCGGATACGCCTCGAGGTCGACAATCGCGTCGAACACCCGCTCCGGCAGGGTGGTCGGCAGCCACCAGACACTCCGGAACGAGTACTGGGCACTTTCCCGTTTCGCGCGGACCACCCTCTCTCCCAGTGCCGATCAGCGGGACGCCCGCTTGTCGATCTTGACCGTGGTTTTTAGGCTGGCGCACGCCCTCGGGCACGCCGCCGCCAGAACCACCCTTCGGAGGCTTGCCGTGCCCGTACCAGCCCGAACCGCCCTCGCGACGACCATCCTCGCCGCGACCCTCGCCGGCTGCAGCACCCCGTCGGCTCCAGCCTCTCCAGCGTCCCCGGCCTCCCCCGCTTTCACCGCGACCCTCACCTCGCCGACCAACGTCGTCCTGCACTGGCCCTCCGACCCAGCGGCGGCGGGCTACCTGCTCGAATACACCAACACCACCGACAGCCCGTGGACGGCGCTCCAGTACCTCCCGCCCGGCCAGACTTCTTATACCCACCCGGACCTGATCCCGGAAACCCCGTTCTACTACCGAATCCGCACTTTCTCCGGCCCGGTGTCGGCTGTCGTTCCCGGGGCCGGCTCCGTTCCGCCCTCCGCCAAGGCCGCCCCCACGTCCGTGCGCGACCCCGGTGCCGCCCCGACTCACCTCACCGCGGGGCCATCGGCGGACCAGAGCATGCACTTCAGCTGGACCGACCACTCGACCGACGAGGCCGGTTTCCTGCTGGAGATCCGCCGCCCGGGCGCCCCGGATTTCACGCCGGTCGAGGTCACGGACCCGAACGTGACGCAGTGTGCGCTTTCCCTGCTGCCGGGCGAGCAGGGTTCGGCTTTCCGGATCCGCGCTCTGTCTTATGGTCCGATTTCCCCTGTCGTCGAACGCACGACCGGGAAGGGCTGACCCCGTTCCCGGCCCAGGCCAGCACCACCCGAGACCGCGCCCGGCCGGACCGGCGGCACGCCAGCTCAGCCCGAGACCACGCGACTCAAGCCGGACCGGGCCACTCGCCTCATGCGAGAACTCCGGCGGGCTGGGTCTGGCCCCGCCAGGGGTCGTGAGTGTTAAACCCGGTTCTCACCGGCATAAACACTCACGACTCACGACACCCGCGCGGGTCAGGCCGGGTTGAGCACCTCCGCGAGAAACTCGCCCGTGTAGCTCCCCTCGGTGGCCGCCACCTGTTCCGGCGTTCCCTCGGCAATCACGGTTCCGCCGCCGGAGCCGCCCTCCGGGCCCATGTCCACGATCCAGTCGGACGTCTTGATCACGTCGAGGTTGTGCTCGATCACGATCACCGTGTTGCCCTTGTCCACCAGGCCGTTGATCACGCCGATCAGCTTGCTGATGTCCTCGAAGTGCAGGCCGGTGGTCGGCTCGTCGAGGATGTAGACGGTCTTGCCGGTGGAGCGCTTCTGCAGTTCGCTCGCCAGCTTCACCCGCTGGGCCTCGCCGCCGGACAGGGTCGGGGCGGGCTGGCCGAGGCGGACGTAGCCGAGGCCGACGTCGACCAGGGTCTGCAGGTGCCGGTGGATCGCCTTGATCGGCTCGAAGAACTCGGCCGCCTCCTCGATCGGCATGTCCAGCACGTCGGACACCGTCTTGCCCTTGTAGTGCACCTCGAGCGTCTCCCGGTTGTACCGGGCGCCCTTGCACACCTCGCACGGGACGTAGACGTCCGGCAGGAAGTTCATCTCGATCTTGATCGTGCCGTCGCCGGCGCACGCCTCGCAGCGGCCGCCCTTGACGTTGAACGAGAAGCGGCCCTGCTGGTAGCCGCGGACCTTCGCCTCGGTGGTGGCGGCGAACAGCTTGCGCACGTGGTCCCACACGCCGGTGTAGGTGGCCGGGTTGGAGCGCGGCGTGCGGCCGATCGGCGACTGGTCGACGCGCACCAGCTTGTCGACGTTGCCGAGGCCGTTGACCCGGGTGTGCCTGCCCGGGACCTGGCGCGCGCCGTTGAGCTTGTTGGCCAGCACCTGCGCGAGGATGTCGTTGACCAGCGTGGACTTGCCGGACCCGGACACGCCGGTGATCGACACGAGGCAGCCGAGCGGGAACGACACGTCGATGCCGCGCAGGTTGTGCTCGCGCGCGCCCACCACGGTGAGCTGCCGCTTCTTGTCGACCGGCCGCCGGATCGCCGGCACCTCGATCTGCCGCCGCCCGGACAGGTACGCGCCGGTGATCGATTCCTTGTTCTTCAGGATCTTCTTGTACGGGCCGCTGTGCACGATGTGCCCGCCGTGCTCGCCCGCGCCCGGGCCGATGTCGACCACCCAGTCGCTGGCCCGGATGGTGTCCTCGTCGTGCTCGACCACGATCAGCGTGTTGCCGAGGTTGCGCAGCCGGGTGAGCGTCTCGATGAGCCGGTGGTTGTCGCGCTGGTGCAGGCCGATCGACGGCTCGTCCAGCACGTACAGCACGCCCACCAGCCCGGACCCGATCTGCGTCGCCAGCCGGATGCGCTGCGCCTCGCCGCCGGACAGGGTGCCGGACGCGCGGTCGAGCGACAGGTAGGTGAGCCCGACGTCGAGCAGGAAGCGCAGCCGCGCCTGGATCTCCTTCAGCACCGCACCCGCGATCATCGCCTCGCGCGGGCCGAGCACCAGCTGGTCGAGGAACTCCGACGCCTCCGCGATGGACAGCGCGCAGACCTCGGCGATCGACCGGTCGCCCTGCGTCGCGTGCTCCAGCGTGACCGCGAGGATCTCCGGCTTGAGGCGGGTGCCCTGGCAGGCCGGGCACGGCACCTCGCGCATGTAGCCCTCGTACCGCTCGCGCATGTACTCCGAGTCGGTCTGTTCGAGGCGCCGCTCAAGGAACGGGATGACGCCCTCGAAGGCCGCGTAGTACGAGCGCTGCCTGCCGTACCGGTTGCGGTAGCGGACGTGCACCTGCTCGTCGACGCCGTGCAGCACCGCCTTCTGCACCCGCGCGGGCAGCCGCCGCCACGGCGTGTCCATGCGGAACCCGACCGCCTCCGACAGCGATTCCAGCAGCCGCAGGAAGTAGTCGGCGCTCTGCCCGCCCGCCCACGGCGCGATGGCGCCCTCGGACAGCGACAGCTCGTCGTCGGGCACCACCAGCTCCGGGTCGACCTCCTTGCGGATGCCGATGCCGGTGCACTCGGGGCACGCGCCGTAGGGCGAGTTGAACGAGAACGACCGGGGTTCGAGGTCCTCGATCGCCAGCGGGTGGCCGTTGGGGCAGGCCAGGTTCTCGGAGAAGCCGCGCACGCGGTGCGGGTCGTTTTCGTCAAGGTCGACGAAGTCGAGTTCGACCAGGCCGTCGGCCAGCCGCAGCGCCGTCTCCACCGAGTCGGTGAGCCGCTGCCGGGCGCTGGTCTTGACCGTGAGCCGGTCGATGACCACGCCGATCTGGTGCTTCTCCTGCTTCTTCAGCTTCGGCGGGTCGGTGAGCGGGTGCACCGTGCCGTCGACGACCACGCGCGCGTAGCCCTGCTGCTGCAGGTTCTGGAACAGGTCGAGGTACTCGCCCTTGCGCCCGCGCACGACGGGCGCGAGCACCTGGAACTTGGTGCCCTCGGACATCTCCAGCACCTGGTCGACGATCTGCTGCGGCGTCTGCTTGCTGATCGCCTCGCCGCACTTCGGGCAGTGCGCCTTGCCCGCGCGGGCGTAGAGCAGCCGCAGGTAGTCGTAGACCTCGGTGATGGTGCCGACGGTCGACCGCGGGTTGCGCGAGGTCGACTTCTGGTCGATCGACACCGCGGGCGAGAGGCCCTCGATGAAGTCGACGTCCGGCTTGTCCATCTGCCCGAGGAACTGCCGGGCGTAAGCCGACAGCGACTCCACGTACCGCCGCTGCCCCTCGGCGAAGATCGTGTCGAAGGCAAGGCTCGACTTGCCCGACCCCGACAGGCCGGTGAACACGATCATGCTGTCGCGGGGCAGATCGAGATCCACGCCGCGGAGGTTGTGCTCGCGCGCTCCGCGAACAACGAGGCGATCAGCCACGCCTTCGTCCCTTCCATCGTTCTGCTCGGTGGCCCGCCGGAGATCCGGTTCCGGCGGACGCGCCCAGAGTAGGGACGACCACCGACAAAAACCGGACCGCACGTGTCCTGCCTGGGCTTTTCCGCTCTCCGGGGGCCGGGGGAAGCGGCCCGCGGCGGGGTCCGCGGACGCTGCCGGCGGCCCCGCGCGGCAGAGCGGATGCGCGGGCTGGCCCGGTTCCACGATACAGGTCGGCGACGGCTGCCCGGCCCGGGTGCGGGGGCCGGGAAACCGGCCGGCGAGCAGCGTTTTCCGGGGACCCGCCGCCGGGGCGCCGGCGGCCCGCTACGTTCGGGGCGTGGGGAGCGAAGATGCCAACGCCGTCCGGGTCTACGCCGCCGGGAAGGGCGGCGTCCGGTCCGGCCCGGGAGGCTGGGCCGCCGTGCTGGCCTACGGCGATCACCGGAAGTCGATGACGGGCGGCGCGGCGGACACGACCGCTGACCGGATGGCACTGACCGCGGCGGTCGAAGCGCTCGAAAGGCTGAAAAGACCGGTCCGGGTGCACCTCTACAGCGACAGCGAGTATCTCCGCACCGCACTCGACCCGGACGGCCAGCTGTCTGACGACCTTCTCGCGAGGCTCCGCGCCTGCACCGCTCGCCACCACATCACGTGGCGGGCGGTGGAGGAACCGAGCGTCCGCGCCCGCCTCGACGAACTCGCGACGGCGGCCCGGCCCGCCGCGCGGCCGACCGCCCCGCCGGAAGACGACGAGTGCAGGCACGGCATGACGAAGGCCTACTGCGCCGACTGCCGGCAGCTCGACGCGGGAGTCCTGCCGACCGGCTACCGCACCAAGGGCGGCAGCGCCTACCACAACGACGCCGACTGCTCCTGGCTGCGCCGAGGCCAGCAACGGCAGGAGCGGATGGGCCGCGACACGCACGAGATCGTCCGGATCGCCTGGGCGTCGGTGATCCCGGGCGAACTCGAACCGTGCGAAGCCTGCTGCACGCCGGAATGGCTGAAACGGCACCGGCGCGGCTGAGGGCTCAGCCGCATTGCATGACGCACCGAACCCGGTCGAACCGGCCGGCGGCGAGGTCGTCCTCGCGGATCAGCCAGTAGAGGATGCCGACGTCGCCCCACATCAGGCCCGCGTCGCCGTCGCTGTCGATCTGGGCGAGCAAAGCCCAGCGCAGCGCTTCGTCCGCGCAGTCGGAGTCGGTGCCCTCCGGCAGGACCGCCAAGGCGACCTCGTCCTCCGGCGGGCCCTGGATCGGCCACGAACAGCCGCCGATCTGGTGGTACGGCGCGGCCGTCGACTCCCGAAGAAGGTCGAAGAACTCCTCGGACCAGTTGTCCGGATCGGAGAGCGGAAGCCCGTCGCGGGCGAGCGTGCGGCGCAGCACCTCCTGCTGGGAGTTCGGGAAAGTACCCGTGACTGCCGCGGACAGCTCCAGCCGCGGATAGACCTCGACCCCCTCGGGCGCGGCCCGATCCGCGGTTTCGACGCCCTCCGCCACGACGACGACCCCGCCGAGCGCCGTCAGATCGACCGGAGCCTCGGCCTCGAACCAGTCGTCGCAGTAGAAGAACAGCAACGAACCCGACGCGGGCAGCTCGATCCCGCCCGGCACCCGAGGCAGCGCCGCGCAGTCGACCGCCGCGACGAAGTTCATCGGCAACTCGCCCCGCCAGACCGGCCATTCCACATCCGCGGGCAGTGCTGGGTTCCCGCCGAGACAGCCAACGCGGGCACCGGCCCCGCCCGCCGTGAGCCGCACCGCAGGACGGAACACCGTTTCCCACGCCTCGGCCACGTCCGGCGGCAGGTTCTCGCGCGCCAGCTTGGCGAGCGGGTCGATCCAAGAGGTCATGCGGAGATCTTGACAGCAGGCACCGACAAAAACGGCCGCATGGCCGACGCGCGGGTGATCCGGCTACGGTGGGGACTCGTGAACATCGCCGACACTTACACCGGACACGTCGAACCGGGCGGCGACGCCGCGCGCCGGACGCTGGACGGGCTCACCATCACCAAGCTCTCCGTTGGCCCGATGGACAACAACGCGTACCTGCTCGTGTGCCGCGAGGAGAACGAAGCGCTGTTGATCGACGCGGCGAACGACCCGGAACGCATCTCCGACCTGATCGGCCACGGCCCCGACCGGCCCGCGCTGCGCACCGTCGTGACGACGCACCAGCACGCGGACCACTGGCAGGCCCTGGGCGCGGTCGCGGGCGCGAACGGCGCGAACACCGCGGCGCACCCGCTGGACGCGGAACCGCTGCCGGTGCCCCCGGACTTCCTGGTCGAACACGGCGACACGCTGAAGGTCGGCGCGGTGACGCTGGAAGTGATCCACCTGCGCGGCCACACGCCGGGGTCGATCGCGCTCCTGTACCGGGATCCGAAGGGGCACGGGCACCTGTTCACCGGGGATTCGCTGTTCCCTGGCGGAGTCGGGAAGACGTCGTCTCCGGAGGACTTCACGTCGCTGCTGGATGATGTGTCGTCGCGGATCTTCGATCAGCTGCCGGACGACACGTGGTTCTATCCGGGGCATGGGGACGACTCGACGCTGGGCGAGCAGCGGCCGCACCTGGCGGAGTGGCGCGAACGCGGCTGGTGAGCTGACATTCCGGAACGGGGCTGCCCTCTTGAAGGGCGGCCCCGTTCCGTGTCAGCGGCGTCGGCCAAGGGTCGGCAAACCGCCGGATCGAGTGGACACTGAGGTAGTACCGTGAATGTCTTGATCACTGCGATGGAGAACGTCGTTTTCGAGGTCCAGCAGTTGACGACGCTGTTCCGCGGTCAGCGCGGCACGTTCGGCGGCATCGAGGTCACTCCAGGCGAGCCTGCCCTGCCGGACCAAGTTACGTAGTTCCCGGAAAGGGCGGGCGGACTTCGCAGACCGCGCACCACGCTGCGGGCTCGCCTGCTTGGCTGCTCTCGAGCGAGAGCGGCGGTCAGTCGCACAGGCACACCCCAGGCCGACCGTCAGACCACATCGTGCGCATTCCACTTGCTTACTGCCCTCCCCGGCAACGCCTGACCTTGCGAGTCAGTCGTACGGCTGCGCATCGGTGTTACATCCCGTGGTGAGCAAGGGTCCTTACAAGACAGTCGCAACGTTCCTACTCCTCGGCGCTGTTCCCCTGCGGGGTTGGGAAGACTCATTCGCCCGCGGACTTCACGTCACTGCTAAACGACGTCTCGTCGCGGATTTTCGACGAACTCCCGGACGACACGTGGTTCTACCCGGGACACGGTGACGACTCGACGCTGGGCGAGCAGCGGCCACATCCGCCAGAGTGGCGCGAACGCGGCTGGAGAGCTGGCAAAAACGAACGATCGTGCTAGAAAGGTCTCATGACCAAAGGCGAGACGACCCGGCAGACAGTCCTGGACCGGGCCGCCGCAACCGCCAGCCGGATCGGGCTCGCCGGGTTGACCATCGGCACGCTGGCCGCGGACACCGGGCTTTCCAAGAGCGGCCTGTTCGCGCACTTCCAGTCCAAGGAGTCCCTTCAGGCCCAGGTCCTCGCCCACGCGAGGGAGCTGTTCGCCGATCGGGTCGTGCGCCCCGCGCTCGCCGCCCCGCGCGGCGAGGACAGGGTGCGCGCGCTGTTCGAGCATTGGGTCGCGATCGGCAGGGAAGGCGGCCCCTCGTGCCTTTTCGTCTCCGCGTCCACCGAGTACGACGACCAGCCCGGCCCGATCCGGGACCAACTGGTGCGCGACCACCTCGACTTCGCCGATTCGGTCGCGCAGATGTTCCGCACCGGGATCAGCGAGGGCCAGTTCCGCCCGGACGCGGACCCGGATCAGTTCGCCCACGACCTGCACGGCGCGATGCTCGGCTTCTTCCACGCGCACCGGCTGCTGGCCGCGCCCGCCGCCGAGGCGAGGACCCGGCGCGCCTTCGAAAACCTGCTCGCCGCCGCGCGAGTCACCCCGTAACCGCACCTCACCGAGGACACAGGATGATTGTTTTTTGGCCAGAAAAAAGCACGATCGTTCGTACTAAAACTCACCGAAGCCTGCCGCCGCGGGTGAGGCGTGCCAACGGAAAGGCCGCTGCCGGGCGCGAACAGGCCGTCTCGTGCTGAGGGCCGGGTGGCGGGCGGGTCCGGCGACCGACGGCGGCGAACCGGTGTTCGTCGCGATCACCGAGTTCCGGCCGCACCGGCGGCGGGACATGCTGGCGGTCGCCAAGGCCGGGACCCTGCTCCGGCGCAGCTGGCCGGAGCTTCCCGGCGCGATCGGGATGTGGCTGTGGTGCCAGCCGGCCCTCGGCCGCACCGGTTCGGTCTCGGTCTGGCGCGACGAGGAAGCGCTGCGCGGCTTCGTCCGCTGGCCGCCGCACGTCGAGGTGATCAAGCGGTTCCGCGACGAGGGCTTGCTGCGCAGCCACGGCTGGTGGACGCCGTCGTTCGAGCAGGAACGAACCTGGCGGCAGGCCCGCAAGGATCTCGCCCGGCCTCGCGAGTGAGCTGGGAATCCCAAGCCCGCCAAGGGGATTCGGCCAGGTGTGAATCCATTCCTGGCCCGCATCGCGCGATGCCGAACGCGTCTTGGACAGGAGCCGCATCCAGCCGTGCAATGGAAAAATGATCAATCACCCGACGCGCGTCATCGCGGTCGAGGAACATGTCGCCACCGAGCAGTTCCTCGCCACCGCGCACCACCTTCCCGTCTTCGAAGGCGACCGGACCGAAGTCGACCTGATGCGCATGGTCGAAGGACCGCTGCGGTCCGCGCTCACCGACCTCGACGGGCGGATCGCCGCCATGGACGCCGCGGGTCAGGAGATGGCGGTCCTCAGCATCAATCCGCCCGGCGTCCAGCCCTACCCGGCGGCCGACGCCGTCCCCCTTGCCCGCACGGTGAACGACTCCCTCGCCAGCCTGGTGCGGCAGCAACCAGACCGGTTCGGCGCCCTCGGCACGGTGGCACCGCAGGATCCGGCCGCCGCCGCGGACGAGATCGAACGGGTCATGGGGCCGCTCGGGCTGCACGGCATCATGATCAACTCCCACACCGAAGGCCGGTACCTCGACGAACCGCAGTTCGCCCCGCTGCTCGAAGCGGCCGAAGCGGCGAAGGCACCCATCTACTTGCACCCGCGATTCCCGAGCATGCTGGCGCCCTACAACGCGTACGGAATGCAGGCCGCGGTCTGGGGTTACCAGGCCGAAGCCGGGCTGCATGCCATGCGGCTCATTCTGAGTGGAGTGTTCGACCGATACCCGGGCCTCACGATCGTGCTCGGCCACCTCGGCGAAGGCATCCCATATTGGCTCAAACGCATCGACAACCGCCACGCCTTCGCCGCTCGCATCCCGGGTGCCGCCGGCGCGATGCCGAAGCTCCGGCTTACGCCGAGCGAATACTTTCGCCGCAACTTCGTCATCACCACCAGCGGCATCGACGACCCAGCCGTCCTCGCGCTCGCCCTGGACGCGGTCGGCGAAGACAACATCCTGTTCGCCGTCGACGCCCCCTACGAAGACACCGCCGACGCCATGGCTTTTCTCCGGTCCGCGCCGTTGTCCGACGCGCAGCGAGCGAAGATCAGCCACCTCAACGCGGAGCGCGTCTTCACCCTTCGGTGACAGCGGGCGCGGCGCTGCCGATGTACTCGCCCAGATTCGAGACCAGATCGGCGATGTCGGCCATGCTGTCGAACCGGCGCTGGTGCAGTGCGGCGATCTTCGCGCCGGTTTCCGGGTCCGGGTCGTCGGTGATGTCGAACGACATGAACTTGTCGACCAGCGGCAACCCGATCCGGTCGGTGGCGAGGTGCGCGGGGTGGACCAGGTACTCCCAGTAGCCGTCGAGATCGTCGATCACGAAGGTGGCACCCCATTCGTACTCGCCGCCGTAGTCGCGGCCGACGACGAACGACTTCACCGACGGGATGGTCCTCCCCTGGTTGCGAAGGCTTTCCAGCGCTGCCTCGACCTGCTCCGGGTCAGTGCCGGGCTTGATGGTGAAACGGTTGCCGTGGTAGATCATCGGGATTTTCCTTCCGGGCGAATTGCCAGAGCGTTCGCTGACAAGGTCGAGATTGCCAGCGGTGCTTGACCGTTCGCGTCGGTGAAAGTCGCCTATCCGGACCGGCTGTCGCGATAAGCTGCTTTCCCCGCCGAGGCAGGAAGATTGGGGCTGTTCGCGCCGATGAGCCCTTTTGTCCAGCAGTTGCTTACGCTGACCGCCGTGCTCTTGGGCGCCGCGGCCTCGTTCACCGCGACGACGCTGGTCGAACGCAGTAAATGGCGACGCCAGTACTCGACGCGGTGGGATGACAAACGGCTCAGCGCTTACGCCGAGTACGCAACCGCATTGAAGTCCTGCGCGCAGTTGTCCTACCGCATCGCTGCCACCCGCGGCTACCCGGCGGGCGCCCTGCCAGTCGATCTCGAAGAGGGATTGACAGCCCTCGCCGACGCCGAGAACGAGCGCACGATCAAGTGGGAGACGGTGCTGCTCCTCGGTTCGCCAGCCGCGGTCGACGCCGGACGCCGCTGGCACGAGACCGTCTGGAAGCTCAGCTGGGTCGCCCGGGGCAAAGCGATGAGCCACGATGACTTCATCGGGCTCTACCAGGTCATCGGCGCCAAACGGGACGAGTTCTACGTATCCGCTCGCGCCGACCTGGACGTGCGCAGCGGCCGCCTCCCGCAGCCTGATCGCGACTGGCTGCCGCCCGCGGACCGAGACCTTCGCGGATGACCGCTCGGCTCAGCGCCCAAGCACCGCACGGAGCCAGCACCGACCCGATCAACCAACCCCCACTACCGCCGCTCGTAAGGCAGCTTCTCCCCCGCCTCCACTGCGAACGGCAGGTGGTTGCCCTCCGGCGGCAACGGGCACGTGGCGAAGTCCGTGAACGCGCACGGCAGGTTCACCGCCCGGTTGAAGTCCAGCGTCACCGTCCCGTCCGCGGCGGCTTCGGCGACCGGGAGAGAACGGTTCGCGGCATAGGTCGTCACGCCGCTGGTCTCGTCGGTGAAGAGGATGCTGTAGCCGCCGGCCTTGCCGTTGAACGCCGTCAGCACATGCTCGACACCGTCGCGCGAGAAGACCACCCGGCCGGGTGCCGTGTAGACGTGCGACAGTCCTTCCACGACCGCGCCGACCGTCGTGGGGCGTGGTTCGTCGAACGGTTCGAAGCGGCCACTCAGGACCCAATCCGGGTCCGGTTCGTACGCGGGCACGCCGTGGAAATCGTGCAGCACCGGGGCTTTCGGGTCGTGCACGCGGATCAAGTAGCCCGACCGGCGGGCGATCTCAATTTCGACAGAACCGGCCGTCACCCGGGTGCCCGCGCCGCTGTTCACCAGCTCGAAGCGGTGGACGCCGGTCAGCACCGCGCCGTCGTGCCGGAGGTCGCCGCCGTCCGGGTCGACGTAGGCGGCTTCGGCGTCCTGCCACCATCGGCCGGGCAGGCCGGGGTACGTCCGCGGCGAGTCCTCCAGCCAGTCGAGCGACACCAGCGCCAGCCAGCCGTACGGGTCGGCCAGCGTCTTCTCCCGGTCTGCCTTCCAGTCCTGCCACGCCTGCGCGAATTCCACCGCCATGTCGGATCCCTTCCGCTCGTGTCGACGGGCACAACACCGGGCCCGGCCCGGCATTCCGGCTCCCACCACGTGAGAACGGTAGGGTCCCCCGGGTGGCGGAGCAGACGGAACAGGCCGTGGAGATCTACACCGACGGCGCGTGCAGCGGCAATCCCGGACCGGGCGGATGGGGCGCGCTGCTGCGCTACGGCAAGCACGAGCGCGAGATGTACGGCGCGGACGACTCCGTCACCACCAACAACCGCATGGAGCTGATGGCTCCGATCCGCGCGCTGGAAAGCCTCACCCGGGCGTCGGTGGTGCGGATCTACACCGACAGCACGTACGTCCGCAACGGCATCCTCCAGTGGATGCCGCGCTGGAAGAAGAACGGCTGGCAGACGCAGGCGAAGCAGCCGGTCAAGAACGCCGACCTGTGGCAGCGCCTCGACACCGCCTGCGAGCGGCACGAGGTCGAGTGGCTGTGGGTCAAGGGGCACGCCGGGCTGCCGGAGAACGAGCGCGCGGACAAGCTCGCGGTGAAGGGTTCGCAGGAGGCCGCCGCGGCCGGGGTGCGCCGGGCCCGCGGCTGAGAGCAGCCCGAAGCTGCCGCCCGCACCCCGGACGACACAATCACCCGCGTGAAGAAACCCTGCCCCTGCGGACTCCCCGAGCCCTACCCCGACTGCTGCGGCCGGTTCCACCGCGGCGACCAGCACGCCCCGACCGCCGAGCGGCTGATGCGGTCGCGGTATTGCGCCTTCGCTGTCGGAGACCCGGGCTACCTGCTCGACACCTGGCATCCGGACACCCGCCCGAAGCGGCTGCGCCTCGACCCCGCGCAGGAGTGGACCCGGCTGGAGATCCTCGGCCGCACCGGCGGCTCGCTGCTGCAGAACGACGGCACCGTCGAGTTCCGCGCGCACTACCGCTACCAGGGCCACGACGAGGCGCAGCACGAGAACAGCCGGTTCGTCCGCGAGGACGGCCGCTGGTACTACGTCGACGCGCTCTGAACCCCGGCGGAAAATCGGGCGAAAAGCACCCGCCGAGGTCTGTTCCCCGGCGCTCCGGGCGGCTACCATCACCGGCAATCGTTAAGGAACTTTACTAACAATCGCCGCCGCCAGGAGCCCGAGGAGGACCGCTCGTGACCCCACGCCGGCCAAGAATGCCCGGACGGCTGTTAGCAGTCGCCGCACTGACCGCGGCGCTGATCCCCGGTGTCGCCGGGGCCGCGTCGGCCGGGCCGGAGCCCGGTCAGGCCGCGATTCCCGGTTATCTGATCCAGTCCTCGGCCAAGGTGGCCGACGACGCCGCGGTGTCGAAGCCCGGCTTCGACGCGAAGGGCTGGTATCCGGTCGGCGCGCAGTCGACGGTCTACGCGGGCCTGCTCGCCAACGGCCGCTACTCCGACCCGTTCTACTCCACGAACATGAAGAACGTGCCTACCGCGGACTTCAAGGTCCCGTGGTGGTACCGCTCCGACATCAAGGTCGCCGACCCCTCGCAGCGCACCTACCTCGACATCAGCGGCGTCCTGTCCAAGGCCGACATCTGGGTCAACGGCACCCGCGTCGCGACCAAGGACGAGGTCAACGGCCCTTACACCCGGCACGATCTCGACGTGACCAAGCAGGTCCACGAGGGCGTCAACAGCGTCGCGTTCAAGGTCTACCCGAACGACCCGAACAACGACCTCTCGATGGGCTGGATCGACTGGGCGCAGACCCCGCCGGACCAGAACATGGGTCTCGCGCGCGAGGTCGTCGTCCGGCACAGCGGGCCGGTCGCGCTCCGCGGCGCGCACGTGGTCACGAAGCTGAACGTGCCCGGGCTCGACCATGCCGACCTCACCGCCAAGGCCGACGTCCGCAACGACTCCGATTCGGCAGTCCGCGCCACGGTGTCCGGCACGGTCGCGGGCCGTCCGGTGAGCCAGGAAGTCTCACTGGCCGCGCACGAGAAGAAGACGGTCTCGTTCCCGGTGATCGGCGTGGACAAGCCGCAGGTGTGGTGGCCGGCCGGGATGGGCGGGCAGCCGATGCAGCAGCTCGACCTGACCGCCACCGTCGGCGGGACCACGTCCGACGCGAGCCACTCCAGCTTCGGCATCCGCGACGTCAAGGCTCCGCTGAACTCCAGCGGCGGCAGGCAGTACCTCGTCAACGGCAAGCCGCTGATGATCAAGGGCGGCGGCTGGTCCCCCGACCTGCTGCTGCGCTGGGACGCGGGCCGGGCGGCGGACAAGCTCGCCTACGTCAAGAACCTCGGGCTCAACACGGTGCGGCTCGAAGGCCACATCGAACCCGACGCGTTCTTCGACCTCGCGGACCGGATGGGCGTGCTGACCATGCCCGGCTGGGAATGCTGCGACAAGTGGGAAGGCCAGGTCAACGGCGACGAGAAGGGCGAGCCGTGGACCGAGGCGGACTACCCGATCGCCAAGGCGTCGATGACCGCCGAGGCCGAGCGGCTGCGCGACCACCCGAGCGTGCTCTCGTTCCACATCGGCAGCGACTTCGCGCCCAACGCGCGGATCGAAAAGGGCTACCTCGACGCGTTGTCCGCGGCGGACTGGCCCGCGGCGGTGATCTCCGCGGCGTCGGCCAAGGCTTCGCCGAAGCTCGGCCCGTCCGGGATGAAGATGAACGGCCCGTACGACTACGTCCCGCCGAACTACTGGTACGACAAGGCGCACAAGGACGCGGGCGGCGCGTGGAACTTCAACTCCGAGACCAGCGCCGGGCCGGACATCCCGACGATGGACACGCTC
Organism: Amycolatopsis silviterrae; assembly: GCF_042684085.1. Classification (NCBI taxonomy): domain Bacteria; kingdom Bacillati; phylum Actinomycetota; class Actinomycetes; order Pseudonocardiales; family Pseudonocardiaceae; genus Amycolatopsis; species Amycolatopsis silviterrae. The sequence goes on along the minus strand of NZ_JBHUKS010000019.1, from coordinate 23,961 downwards.
AAGCGGATGATGACGCCCGCCGAGCTGGAAACGCTGTGGAAGAACCCGTCCGCGCCGCAGTACCACCGGTCCGAGTCGGAGACCTTCGCCAACCTGAAGATCTTCGGCGACGCGCTGGCCGGCCGCTACGGCAAGCCGACGAGCCTGGACGATTTCGTCCGCAAGGCGCAGCTGGCGCAGTACGAGAACGTCCGCGCGGAGTTCGAATCGCACTCCCGCAACTTCACCGACTCGAAGGACCCGTCGACCGGGCTCATCTACTGGATGCTCAACAGCGGCTGGACCTCGCTGCACTGGCAGCTGTTCGACGCCTACCTCGACCAGAACGGCTCCTACTTCGGGGCCAAGAAGGCGAACGAGCCGCTGCACATCCAGTACTCGTACGACACCAAGTCGGCTGAGGTGGTCAACTCCACCACGAAGAAGGCGTCCGGCCTGACCGCCAGCGTCGAGCTGTTCAACACCGACGGCACGAAGAAGTTCTCGAAGACCAAGAAGAACCTGTCGGTCAACGGCGGCGGCGCGCACGCGAAGGCGCTCGACATCGGTTCGGTCAGCGGGCTTTCGTCCACTTACCTGGCGAAGCTGGTGCTCACCGATTCGGCGGGCAAGGAGGTCAGCCGGAACGTGTACTGGCTGTCCACCAAGGACGACAAGCTGAACTGGAGCAAGTCGGACTGGTACTACACGCCGACGTCGTCGTACGCCGACCTGTCCGGGCTGTCGAAGCTGGGCGCGGCGAAGGTGGGCGCCACGGCGACGTCCGCGCCGGGTCCGGACGGCACCACCGTCACCACGGTGAAGCTCACCAACACGTCGTCGGGCAAGACCCCGGCGTTCATGGTGGACACGCACATGGTGGACAGCGCGGGCACGCCGGTGCTTCCGGTGTCCTGGTCGGACAACCAGGTCAGCCTGTGGCCGGGCGAATCGGTGACGCTCACCGCCACCTACCGCACGGCCGACCTGCACGGCTCGGCGCCTTCAGTGCGGGTCGCGGGCTGGAACACCGGCACGCAGACCGTCGGAAGCTAGGCCTCGTGAGTGGCAATCCCGGTTCCAACCGGGATTGCCACTCACGACCCCCACAACCTCCGCTGCTCCGCATCCGGATCAGCCACCGTCACACTCACGTCGTCAAACACCCGCGTCACCCGGCCTCCCGGCTCGTAGGCCGCCCACCCCGGGTCCCCGACCACCACGAACCGGACCCACGTCTCGAACATCTCCTTCGCCATCCCCCGCATCCGCTCCGGATCGGGCCGCGCGATCGCGAACAGAAACCGCCAGCTGGGGTTGCGAATGTCGTCGAACACGAACGGCAGGTCCACCCCGTGCGCCGCGCCGAGGCCCTTCCCGCGCGGCGCGATCCGCCAGTCCAGCCGGTACATCCACGCCGTCCCGCCCGCCGCGTGCTGGGTTTCCGCGAGCCGGATCGCCGGCAGCCACCAGTCCCCCGCCGTGCGGACGCGGTTCACGAGCTGGTCCTCCGGCCAGTCCGGCAGCAGCTCCCGGTACGCCTCGGTCATCCGGGCGATGACGTCCGGTTCGAGCATCGTCGAGCCGGTCCCGAGCAGTTTCGCGCCGCCGGTTTGCAGCCAGGAGAACAGGTCCTGCTCGTCGGCCGTGGTTCCGGTCAGGATCCGGACGTCCCGCGCCGCGCCGTCCGCGACCGCTTCGCCGGGCCGCCGCGGCAGAAGATCGCCGTCGACCACCACGCGGTACGGCACGAGCGTGCCGAGCTGAGCCGTCACCCGTTGCTGCGCCGCCAAAATCTCCGTCACCGGCAACACGGCCAGGTCCGCGCCGCCCAGCTCCTCCAGCACCGCCTCGCCGACGTCTTCCGCCTCGGCCGGGGTGTGCACGACGGAGCCGACGCCGGTGCCGCTCTGCACGATGGCCTGGCTGAACAGCCCGCGCGCCGCCGGAACCGCCAGCAGCGTCCCGACCGTGCGGCCGCCGTTGGACTGCCCGGCGAGCGTGACGCGCCGCGGGTCGCCGCCGAACGCGGCCACGTTGTCGCGGACCCATTCCAGCGCCAGCACCTGGTCGTGCAGCGAGAGATTCCCGTCGGAAACCCCGGGCAGCCGGAGCAGGCCGAGCACCCCGAGGCGATACGCGATGGTCACCACGACCACGCCGCTGCGGGCGTACGCGGACGCGTCGAACTGATGCGGCGCGCCCATCAGCCCGCCGCCGCCGTGGATCCACACCAGCACCGGGTACGAGCCGGGCGCTTCGGGCGCGTAGACGTTGACGTACAGGCAGTCCTCTTCGCCGATGAAGCGTTTCCCGGTCACGTCCGGCTGCGGGGCTTTGGCGGCGAACTCCGTCGCGTCGCGCACCCCGGTCCAGGACGCCGCCGGCACCGGCGGCCGGAACCGCAGCTCCCCCACCGGCGGCTCCGCGAACGGCACCCCCAGGAAACGCCCGACCCCGTCCCGCACCTCGCCGCGGACGGCACCGGCCCGCGTCTCCACCGTCGTCACGACCGCAGCCTAACGCCGGTCCCCGCGCGTCCTCCGAAGCCGCGGGCGATGATTGTCCGGTGGAAATCGCAGCGGAATTGGTGGCGCTGGTCCTGACGGTCCTCCTGGTGACCGTCGTCGCGCGCCGGATGGACTGGTCGGCGCCGCTGTGCCTGGTCGCGGTCGGCGTCGGGGTGTCGTTCATCCCGGGGGTGCCGCAGTACGAGCTGGACCCGGAGATCGTCCTCATCGGACTGCTGCCGCCGCTGCTGTACTCGGCGTCGATCCAGACGTCGCTGGTCGCCTTCCGCAAGCTGCGCGGGCCCATCGCGCTGCTGTCGGTCGGGCTGGTGGTGTTCACCGCGTTCGGCGTCGGGGTCGTCGCCTGGCTGGTCGTGCCCGGATTGCCGCTGGCCGCCGGGATCGCGCTGGGCGCGGTCGTCGCCCCGCCGGACGCGGTGGCGGCGAGCGTGGTCGCGCGGCGCGTCGGAATGCCGCGCAAGCTCGTCCGGCTGCTGGAAGGCGAAAGCCTCTTCAACGACGCGGCCGCGCTCGTCGCGCTGCGGACCGCGATCGCGGCGATCGCCGGTGCGGTCAGCCTCTGGCAGGTCGGTCTCGACTTCCTGCTCGCGGCCGTCGGCGGGATCGTCGTGGGCTTCCTCGTCGGGCTGATCGTGACGTACGTGCGCGCGAAGCTGGAAGACACGCTCACCGACACCGCGCTGTCGTTCGCGGTGCCCTTCGCGGCCTATCTGCTCGCGGAAGCGGTGCACGGATCCGGGGTGCTGGCGGTGGTCGTCACCGGGCTGATCCAGGGGCACCAGACGCCGCGGATCCAGTCCGGGCCGTCGCGGCTGGCGAGCAGGCTGAACTGGGAAACCGTCCAGTTCCTGCTGGAGAACATGGTCTTCCTGCTGATCGGCCTCCAGGTGCGGGGAATCCTGCACGAGGTCGGCAAGAGCGGGCTGTCGCTGTGGCAGCTCGTCGGGATCTGCGCCGCGGTGCTCGCCGCGACGATCTTCACCCGGATGCTCTGGATGGCCGGCATCGGCGTGGTGAAACGCGTCCTGAACGGACTGGGCGTCCAGCGCGGCAAGGTCTGGCCGTGGCGTTATTCGGCGGTGATCGCGTGGGCCGGGATGCGCGGCGTGGTCACCCTCGCCGCGGCGTTCGTGCTGCCCGCAGACACGCCGCAGCGCGCGGTGCTCGTGCTCGCCGCAGTCGTAGTGGTGGCCGGGACGCTCCTGATGCAGGGCATGACGCTGCCGCCGCTGATCCGACGGCTGCGGCTGCCTCGTCCGGACCCGGCGGAGGACGCGCTGCAGGAAGCCGCCGTGCTGCACGACATGACCCGGGTCGCGCTCGCGAAACTGGAAGAGCTGCAGCGTCCGGAAGACCCGCCCGAGGTGATCCAGCGGCTGCGGGACCGGCTGCAGGGCCGGTCCGACGCCGCGTGGGAACAGCTCGGACGCCAAAGCACTCTCGCCGAAACCCCCAGCGACGCCTACCGCAGGCTTCGCGTCCAGCTGCTCGAAGCCGAACGCGAACAGTTCCTGCTGGCGCGCGACCGGGGCACCGCCGACGACGCCGTGCTGCGCCGCGTGCTGGCCCGGCTCGACATCGAAGAATCCATGCTCGACCGCGACGAGGAGGAACCACCGGTGGCCGAACGCGAACTCAGCACCCCCGCCGCCACGGCCGGGTCGTGCAAGCACCTCAGCCATGCCTGGACGGACAAGGAACCCAGTTCCCCGGATTCCTGCGCCGAATGCGTCGAAGCCGGGATGACCTGGGTGCACCTGCGGATGTGCCTCAAGTGCGGCCACGTCGCCTGCTGCGACTCGTCGCCGGGCAAGCACGCGTCGCAGCATTTCCACGAGACCCGGCATCCGGTGATGCGCAGCTTCGAGCCGGGCGAGACGTGGCGATGGTGCTTCGTGGACAAGCAACTCGGTTGAGCCGACCGGTTAGGGTCGGGGCATGAGCACGCCCGAACAGGAAGTCGAGTACCGCCAGCACCGCTTCAGCCCGCCCTCCGGCGCCACCGAGATTTTCCTGGTGCGCCACGGGGAATCGATGCCGCAACGGCTCAGCGAGCCGTTCGATCTCGTCGACGGCCAGGCCGACCCGGACCTCGCGCCGGAAGGCCGCGACCACGCCGCGCGCGTAGGCGAACGGCTGGCGTCGGAACGCATCAGCGCGCTGTACGTGACGACGTTGCGACGCACCGCGCAGACCGCGGCGCCGCTGGCGGAGAAGCTCGGCCTCACCCCCGTCGTCGAGCCGGAGCTGCGCGAGATCCACCTTGGCGAATGGGAAAACGGGCTGTTCCGCAAGCACACCGCCGAGGGCCATCCGCTGGCGCAGAAGCTGTGGGAGGAACAGCGCTGGGACGTCCTGCCCGGGGCGGAATCAGACGAAGCGTTCGGCCGCCGCATCCGGGCCGCGCTCACCCGCATCGCCGCAGCGCATCCGGACCAGCGAGTCGCGGTGTTCACCCACGGCGGCGTGATCGGCGAGGTGTTCGCCCAGGCGAGCCGCGCGCTGGAACGGTTCGCGTTCCTCGGCGCGGACAACGGATCGATCTCCCACCTCGTCGTGCACGGCGACAACTGGCTCATCCGCGGGTTCAACGACCGCTCTCACCTGGCCGCCCCGCTCGGCTGAGCGTGCTCGTCGCGGCGGAGCGCCCCCGCCGCGACGAGCTGCACCGTCACCAGCACCGCCACCGACTCGGCGGCAAGGAGCCCGATCAGCACCAGCACCTGCGTAGTCCCGGCCTGAAGCGGGCTCGCCCCGCCCAGCAGGACGCCGACGTACGCGCCCGGCAGTGTCACCAGGCCGACCGTCCGGGTCTGGTCGAGCGCCGGGATCAACGCGTGCCCCGCCGACGGACGGCAGATCTCCAGCGCGGCGTGCCTCGGCAGAAACCCCAGCGCCAGCGCGGCTTCGTACTCGCCGCGGCGCTGCTTGAGTTCGTCGAGCGCGCGACGGGCCGCCTGCGACGTCGCGGTCATCGACCCGCCGATCACGATCCCCGCGACCGGCACCACCGAGATCGGCTTCGCCGGCACGACTCCGGAACCCAGCACGAGTCCCAGCACCGGAACGACACCGGACGCCAGCGCCAGCGCGACCCACCCGACCCGCCGCGGCGCCCCGATCCGGCTCGCGGACGTCGCGGCGGCGATGGAGAACATGAGCAGCACGAACAGCCCGGTCAGCCAGTCGGAGCGCAGGATGACCGTGATGACCAGCGAGACAAGCGCGAGCTGCGCGACCGCGCGCACCGCCGCGACGAGCACCGCCCGGCCCTGCCCGAGCTGCCCGAACCGGACGACGGCCGCGCCCGCGAGCGTCAGCACCACGAGCACGGCGATCAGCGCTGGCCCGAACCCGATCGCACCGTTCACGGTGCCGATCCTGCCTCAGCCGGGCTCGCCGCGATGACCGCCGCCTAACCGCCTTGGGTGCGCGACATGCATCGGCCAGGCGAACTCTCCGCTCCCGCAGAAGTCCGTGAAGGACTCCTTGCGGGAATCTGATTCCCTCAAGGAGTCCTTCACGGACCGCCGCGGGTCAGGCGCTGCAGCTGAGCTGCCGCCCCTCCCCCGCCACCGATTTCTCGGCCACCACGTGCCCGTCCACCCGGATCCGGCACAGCAGCGCCCCGGCGCTCTGCGCGACCAGGCTGCTGAACACCGGCTGTTCGGCGGGCACCCTCCGCTGCACCGTCACCGACCAGGGCAGATGCACCTCGGCCTGCTGTTCGAGGTCGCCGCCGTTCGCGACGTAGGTGAGGTTGTGCGCGAGGTCCCCGCCGGTCAGTTCGTAGACGACGGTGCGGGTCACCTCGCGGGTGATCGCCGGCTCGACGGTCACCGACGGCACCGCGGCGGCCGGCGCGGGCTGGTCGTCCGGCGTGGCTTTCGGCATGACGTACCACGCGACGGTCACCGCCACGGCGATGACGCCGATCACGACCACCGCGCTCCCGAGCGGCCGCAGCCTGCCCGAATCCCCCCGAACCGCCGTGGGCCGGGTCGCGCCAGGAACACCCATGGAGAGGTCTTCTCTTCTCGAGCGCACTTCCCGCGAGTGCGACGTCTGGTTCTTCGCCAGACCGTTACACGGCGTTAGCCAACCCGGAGAAACCTGTCCCATTTCACCCTGATGGGGGTAACGATCGGTCGCACAGGAGTACGGTCACCACGCACGATGCCGATAACGCTCGCGCACTCCCCTCGCGACGCAGGGTGATCAGTCGACCAGCCCGGCCTCGGACAGCATCCGCAGCACGCGCTGTCCGGCGGGCGGACAGGCGGCGGCGTCGGCGGCGCGCAGCCAAGCGGCCTCGGCGATCTCGGCCGAGGGCTCCGGCTCGCCAGTGTGGTCGGCGGTGTAGCAGGTCATCCGCACGCGGCGGCCGTCGGCGAACCCGTCGGCCTGCTCGTCGAGGAGCGCGAAGAAGCGGAAGCTGAGCGGGTCGAGCGCGACGCCCAGTTCTTCGCGGATCTCCCGGCACAGGCCCTCGACGTCGCCCTCGCCGGGTTCGCGCTTGCCGCCGGGGAGATAGAACTTTTCCTTGCCGGTCGTGCGGACGGACAGCAGCCGCCGGTCCCGCACGTGGACCCAGGCCAAGGCATCGATCGGGGTCATGGATCGCATTCTGTCGTACCCGGGAGGCATGATCGCGGGGTGTACTGCGAAAGCCCGCCGCCGGCCTCGCTGCGCCGCCTCGTGCGGTGCGGCTGGGAGTCGGTGGAGCGCGGCCCGAAACGGATCGTCCCGGACGGCTGCGTAGACCTCGTCGCCGGAGACGGCGAAGTCTTCGTCGCGGGCCCCGACACGGTGGCGTGGACGTCGATGTTCCCGCCCGGTGCCCGGCTGCGCGGGCTGCGTTTCCAGCCGGGCGCGGCGTTCGCGATGCTCGGCGTCGGCGCGGACGAGCTGCGCGACAGCCGGATCCCGCTGGCCGATCTCTGGAACCGGCGCGGCGCGGCCCTCGCCGACGAAATCCTCAGCGGCCGCGACCTCGCCGACGCGATGGCCGACGTTGCGGTGGAACGAGCGGCCACAATGGACCCGGCGGACCCCGTGGACCCGGTGGTCGAGCGGATGCTGGCGCGACTCGCCTGGGACACCGGGATTCCCGGCCTAGGCACCGCTTCGCAACCAATGCACCCGGGCGCGCGAACCGCCGTGCTTCCGGGCGGACCCCGGGCCGACGGCCACTCCCGCTGGCATCCGGCAGATCCGGCCGGATATCGGGCCGAAGGCCAGTCCGCCTGGCGAGCAACTCCCGGCCGGAGCGAACGACAAGCGCGGCGGCTCTTCACCCTCGCAGTCGGCTACGGACCGGCCACCTACCGGCGCGTCCTCCGCCTCCAACGGGCCATCGCACTGGCCCCCGCCACCGCGACCCTCGCCGACCTTGCCGTCGCCGCGGGCTACTCCGACCAGCCGCACCTCACCCGCGAATGCCGGGCGCTCACCGGCCTCACCCCGCGCACCTACTTCGCCCTCGTGAGTGGCAATCCCGGTTAGAACCGGGATTGCCACTCACGAGGGTCACTCCGCCGCCAGATCCTGTTGCCGCGCAAGGAAATGCGCCGTCTCCACGGTAGCCGGGTACAGCGCGCGATAGTGCGCGTAGAACTCGTCGTACCGATCCGCCCGCGCCGGATCCGGCTGGAGCACCTCGGCAACCGGGTTCCACGCCTCGATGTCCGGCTCCAGCCCGACCGCCACCGCCGCCAGGTACGCGTCCCCGAAGCACGCGCCGACAGTTTCCGTCGGAAGATGCTGCGGCGTCCGGGTCACGTCGCTCACGATGCCCGTCCACACCCGCCCCTGCGTGCCGCCGCCGACCGCCACCAACCGGCGAGCCGGCGAGCCCATCGCCGCGAGGTTGTGCCGCACCCCGTAAGCCGTTCCCTCCAAAGCCGCGCGATATAGCTCGGCCCGGCCGTGCGACGTGGTCAGCCCCGCGATCACCCCGCGGGCCAGCGGATCCGGCACCGGCGTCCGCTCTCCCGCGAAGTACGGCAGCATCAGCAACCCACGGCTCCCTGCCGGGACGCGGCCTGCCGAAGCGACCAGCTCGGCGAAATCGCCGTCGAAGAGTTCCCGCAGCCAGTCGGTGATCGCGCCGGACGTCGCCATTCCGGCGGCGAGCGAGTAACTGCCTGGGAAAACCCCGCGCGTCGCCCACAGCCCGGGCACCGCGCGAGCCTCGGCGACCGCCTGGACGAGGAACATCGTGGTGCCGTACATGACCATCGTGTCGCCGGGCTCGCGCACGCCTGCGCTGGTCGCTTCGGCCCACGCGTCGATCGTTCCGCAGGTGACCGGCAACCCGGCCGGCAACCCGGTCTCGGCGGCCGCCGCGGCGGTGACCGTGCCGACGACCTCGGTCGGCCAGGCGAGCCGCGGCAGTTCGACCCCGGGCGCGACGAGCGCCGCCCAGTCCTCCGCCCAGCCGCCCGCGCGCAGGTCGTACATCGGATCGCACTGGCTGGCCGAATGGTGGTCGAGCACGTACTCGCCGGTGAGCCGCTGCACGAGATACGAACTCGCCATCAGGAACTGCCGGGCCCGCACCGCGACCTCCGGCTCGTGCCGGTGCAGCCACCGCCATTTCGGGCCGACCGCCTGACTCGACAGCGCGCTGCCGCACCGCTCCACAATGGACTCTTCGCCGAGTTCGGCGGTCAGCTCGGCGATTTCCGCGCCGGCCCGGGTGTCGACGCCGTACAGGATCGCCGGACGGAGCGGGCGGCCGCCGCCGTCCGCGGGCAGCAGGACCGGGCCGATGCCGCTCACCGCGAGCCCGGCGGGTTTCTGGCCGCCTGCCAGCAATTCGCGCGCCAGCTCGGCGAACGCGGCCCACCACACCGTTTCGGCGTCGTGCTCGAACCAGCCGGGCCGCGGGCGGGAGGTGCCGTGCGGGCGGGCGGCGCGCGCCAGTACAGTGCCGTCCGCACCCACGAGGACGCCTTTCGCACTGGACGTGCCGATGTCGATGCCGAGCAACGGGCCCGGTTGCATCGCAGCACCCCCGGTAAGCGGACGGTAAACGATTACCGGGACGGTATTCTGCGGTCACCGGGGTGTCAAGGAAACCAGGACGAGGAGGCGCGGTGGCCACGATCAGCGACGTCGCCGCCAGGGCAGGCGTCTCGACCGCCACCGTGTCGCGGACGCTGAACGGGAAGTCCACAGTGGACCCCGAACTGGCCGCGCGCGTGCTCGAGGCGGCCGCGGAACTCGGATACCACCCGAACGGACTGGCGCGGAATCTGCGCCGCCAGGAAACCGCGGTGCTCGCGCTGATCATCTCCGACGTCGAGAACCCGTTCTTCACGTCGATCGCGCGCGGGGTCGAGGATCTCGCGCAGGTGTCCGGGTACTCGGTCGTGCTCTGCAATTCCGACGAGAACGAGGACAAGGAACGCCGGTACCTCGACGTCGCGCTCCAGGAGCGCGTCGCGGGCGTGCTGCTCTCCCCGACCGGCGCGGCCACGAACGTCACGCGCCTTCGCCGGCTCGGCACGCCGGTGGTCGCGGTCGACCGGCCGCTGCCGGGCACCGACGGCGACCAGGTCCTCGTCGACACCCGCCGCGCCGCCCGGCAGGCGGCCCGGCACCTCGTCGCGAACGGCTACCGGCAGGTGGCGTGCCTGACCGGACCGCCGGGCGTGCGCACCGCCGACGACCGGCTCGCCGGCTATTTCGACGCGGTCGGCGAGGAGAACGCGGTCTACCGCCGCGCCGAATACCGGGCCGAGGGCGCCCGGCACGCCGCCGGGGACCTGCTGGACCGGCCGGAGCCGCCGGACGCGCTGCTGGTCGCCAACAGCACGATGGCGATCGGCGTCCTCGAAGCGCTCGCGGCGCGGAATCTGCGCGCCGGCCGCGACGTCGGCATCGTTTCCTTCGACGACGCCCCGTGGACGACCTTGATCGACCCGCCGCTCACCGTCGTGGCCCAGCCCGCGTACGAGATCGGCCGGGTCGCCGCGCAGCTGCTGCTCGCCCGCATCGCCGACAGCACCCGCGCGCCGGTCACCACGACCCTGGACGCACAGCTCATCGAACGGCAAAGCTCGCACCGCTGACGCACTCCCGGCACGGGAAAGAACCCGGAAAGGCCCGCCACGCCGCGAAATCCGGCATCGGCGGGCGGTGAGCGCACGGCGCAGGCGAACGTCCGCGAACCGCGAACGCCGCGGATCACGCACCGGCATCAGCGACCAGCGAAGGCGGCGAACAGCGGCGCACGGCGATCGATCTCAGCCGCCGCGGGCGGCAAACCGTGGCACACGGCGAAATCCGGCAGGCAGCCGCGCGCGGCGAAGGGAAACGACGTGCCTGGCGGTCCGCCGGAAATCCGGCGGACCGCCAGGAACGCCCCACCCCCTGTCCCCCCAGCTTCCGCCGCGGACGGCGGAGCAACGGGCCACACCCGAGGGCGGGAAACCGATTACTCGTTCGCAACGTAAATCGGCGGTCCGGGAGTGTCAAGCGCGCGAAAGCCTGGACAAGCCACCCGGCGCGGGGCAGACTGTCCCGGTCGTGCCTACGCATCGTGTTTACTTCTGTGCGATGCGTGGCGATCTTTGGTGAATTCACCCACAAAAGGGCGAGAAACCGCACGAACCCGCACACACGCGCTAGGCTGAGCGTATGTCGATAGCGCTGGAGAACGTTCTCGCCAGAGCGGGCCTCAAGGCCGACGCGAACGAGTTCCTCACGCTCGTGGAGGACGCGGCCCGCAGGCTGTCGCCGCCCAACCCCGACCCCTCGCACTACTTCTCCCCCGATCAGCAGTCGGCGCTCACCGACGCGGGCCTCGACCTGAGCCCGCGCGGCGAGGGCGAACCGGACTTCCGCGCGCGCACCGTCGCCGCGCACGCGGTGCTGGCCGATTCCGCGCTGTCGGTCGGCCAGGCCGCCGAAATGCTGAACGTCGACGACAGCCGGATCCGGCACCGCCTCAAGGAAGGCAGGCTCACCGGCTGGAAAGACCAGGGCTGGCGGCTGCCCGCGTGGCAGTTCAACGGCGCGGGCGTGCTGCCCGGCCTCGAAACGGTGCTGCGCGCGGTGCCCGACGACCAGCCCGCGCTGGTCGTCGCGGCGTTCATGAACACCCCGCAGTCCGACCTGGTGATCAGCGACCGGCCCGCCACGCCGCGGCAGTGGCTGCTCGCGGGCGGCGATCCCGAGCAGGTGGCCCGGCTCGTCGCCACGCTCGGCTCGCCGTTCTGATCCGCTGACCCTCCCCGCCCGCGCACCGATCCGCCCTCCGTGCGCAGGCCCGCCCCCTGCCCCGACACAGGACGGACAACTCCTCCCGCATGGCCCGGCTCCCCTCGCCTCCGGCGCGGTCTGCTCTGGTCAAGGGGCTGGACCGCAGCCACGACGTGGTTTCGGTGCAGCCCGAGACCCGGCTGGTCCGCATCTTCACCGCACACGGCAACCACCCGCAGCAGTGGAACACGTTCCGCTACACCGGCCCGCTCCCGCACGGCCGGTTCGACCAGCAGCCGCCCGGCCGCGGCGGCCGTCCGGTCACCGACCCGGGCAACGGCGTGCTGTACTTCGGCCTGACCGTGCGCACGAGCGTCGCCGAGGTGTTCCAGACGACCTCGACGGTGGACCGCACGACGCGCGGCCCCCGGCTGGTCGTGGTGCGCCCGACGCGGGTGCTGCGGCTGCTCGACCTCACCGGCCTGTGGCCGACCCGGGTCGGCGCGTCGCAGGAGATCTCCAGCGGCCCGAAGAAGATCACCCAGGCGTGGGCGCGGGCGATCCGCGGCGCGATGCCCGACCTCGACGGGCTCTGGTACCGCTCGTCGATGGACGCGGGCAAGCCCTCGGTGTGCCTGTGGGACCCGCCCGCGGGCGCGGCGCTGCCGATCGCCCCGGACGTCCTGCTTCCGCTGGACCATCCGGGGCTCGACGTGCCGCTGGGCCGGGTGTGCGAGGAGCTGAACTACACGCTGCTCAGCTGAGGTGCCGGGCCCACCAGTCCAGCACCGCCTCGAACCGCTGCACCCGGTGCCGCGGCTTGCCCGAGCGGGTCAGCTCGTGGCCCTCGCCGGGGAACAGCAGGAACTCGGTTTCGACGCCGGCCTGGCGCAGCGCCACGAACTGCCGCTGCGCCTGCTCCAGCGGGCACCGCCAGTCCTGCTCGGAATGCACGACGGCGAACGGGATCCGGATGTCGGCGGCGTAGCTGAGCGGGCTGCGGCGGCGCTGTTCGTCGGAGTCCGCGCCGACGTAGTTCTCGGCGAAGTAGTAGCCGATGTCGGAGCTGCCCGCGAAGGAATCCCACGCGTTCACCGCGCGCTCGCTCCACGCCGCGCGGAACCGGTCCGGGTGCTTGGCGGCGACCCAGCTCGTCATGAACCCGCCGTAGGAACCGCCCATGATGCCGGTCCGCGACGCGTCGAGATCCGGCCGCTCCAGCGCCTTGTCGAGCAGCGCGAGCACGTCGTCGACATCGACCGTGCCCAGGCCGTGCACCACCGAAGTACCGTGCGATTGCCCGTATCCGGCCGAGCCACGCGGGTTGCCGAGCACGACCGCGAACCCGGCTGACGCGTACACCTGCGCCTCGTCGAACACCGTCCATTCCTGCTGGGTGAACGGCCCGCCGTGCACGACGCGCAGCACCGGATGCGGTCCGTCGCCCTCGGGCAGGACGAGCCAGCCGTGCACCGGATATCCGTCCGGCGCGGTCGTTTCCAGCTCCACGACCTCGCAAAGACCCTTGTCCCGCAACGGCTTCGAGTAATCGGTGAGCGCCTGCGGACCGTCCGCGCCGAGCACCGCCAGCTCGCCCGCGGTGTCCGGACCGGCCACTACCGCGACGACAGTGTCGCCGTCCGCCGCGAATCCGTGGACTGCCGAGCGACCGGCGTGCAGCACCCGCAAGCCGTCCAGCTTCGCGCCGTCGGCGTTCGCCGGAACCGCGCGCAACTCCACCGCGCCGCGGTTGCGCACGGCGACCAGCACCTCGTCGCCGCGCGGAATCGCCGGACCAGAGCCGCATTCGACGTCGACGGTCTCCACATCGGTCAGCCGCCGCGGCTTTCCGTCCGGCACGACCGCATACAGGCCGAAGTTGGACGCGACCACGACACCGTCCTCATGGGACGTGCCGTAGAAGTAGAGCGTGCCGTCCGGCGTGTACACCGGCTGATCGGCATACCCCGCGCAGGCCGCGAGCACCTCGGGCTCGCCGCCGTCGACCGGGAACGCGACGAGGTCGTGCTCGCGCGTTTCGGTCCGGTCGAAGTCGTGCGGCACACTCACGACCACGCGCTCGCCGTCCGGCGTCCACACCGGCTGGTTGACGCTGTACTCGCGCGGGGTCACCGCTTCCGGCTCGCCCTCTTCGAACGTGTCGAGCACGAACAGCCGCTTCGGCCGGTCACGCAGGAAGCCGATGTTGTCGACGCGGTAGTCGAGCCGGGTGATCAGCCGCGGCGCCTCGGCACCGGGCTCCGGCGTGCGCTCGTCGGCGTCCTCGGTGCCGTAGCGGCCCGGCTCGGCTTCCCGCGCGGTGAACGCGAGCCAGCGCGAATCCGGGGCCCACACCGGCGCGTCCGCGCCGAGGTGCAGCGACGTGAGCTTCCGGGATTCGCCGCCGCCGGCGGGCATCACGTGCACCTGCGGGCTGCCCTCGGCGCCCTTGCCTTCGCCGGTGCGCAGGAACGCGACCCAGCGGCCGTCCGGCGAAATCGCCGGAGCGGAATCGCGCGGACCGTGCGTCCACGGCGTTTCGCCGCCGGAGAGCGAGATCCGGCGGATCGAGCCGCGGTACTGGTCGGTTTCCAGGTCGGGGCTGCTCACCGCGGCGAGCAGGAGGTCACCGCGCAGCGCGGGACGGCCGGGTACGGCGAGGACTTCGATGTCGGCAGGACGCATGCCGACGACCGTACCCGATCCTTAGCAAGGCAAACGACCTATTTGGCCTCGACCGCCCGCTGTTCGTCGCGCTTGGCCTTCGCCAGGCTCAGCACCGTGGTGACGGTGAGGACGACGACGATTACGCCCAGGGACATCCAGTTGTTGATGTCCAGCCAGTCCGGCGCGAGGTGGTACTCGTGCAGCGCGTGCACGACCAGCTTCGCGCCGATGAAGGCGAGGATCACCGCGAGGCCGTAGCTGAGGTAGACGAGCTTCGTGACGAGCCCGCCGAGCAGGAAGTACAGCTGCCGCAAGCCCATCAGCGCGAACGCGTTGGCGGTGAAGACCAGGAACGCCTCCTGGGTGATGCCGAAGATCGCCGGGATGGAGTCCACCGCGAACAGCAGGTCGGCCGAGCCGATCGCGATGATCACCAGCAGCATCGGGGTGATCTTCCGCTTGCCGCCTTCCTTCACCAGGTACTTGTGGCCGTGGTAGTCGTCGGTGACCGGGAACAGCTTGCGCACCCAGCGGGTGAGCGCGTTCTCGTGGTACTCCTCTTCCTCGCCGTTGCCGCGCAGCATGCTGATCGCGGTCCAGATGAGCACCGCGCCGAAGGCGAAGAACACCCACACGAACTGGTTGATCAGCGCCGCGCCGACCGCGATGAACACGCTCCGCATGCCGAGCGCGAGCAGGATGCCGACGAGCAGCACGCGGTGCTGGTGGATCGCGGGCACCTTGAACGAGGTCATGATGATCATGAAGATGAACAGGTTGTCCACGCTCAGCGAGTACTCGGTGATGTACCCGGTGAAGAACTGGACCCCGGGGTCGTGCCCGGCGAAGAACCAGACGCCCGCGCCGAACAGGACGGCGCAGGTGATGTAGAAGATCACCCAGCGAGCGGCCTCGCCGGTGGTCACCTCGTGCGGCTTGTGGTCGACGATCACCAGGTCGATGGCGATCAGCGCGAGCAGCCCGCCGACTGTCGCGAACCACAGCCACAGGGGGACGGTCATATCTGAAACCTCCGGATAGTGCGCAGCAGCAACTAACCGGAGGTCTCTCCCGCCGGTGCGAAACCGGCCGACGGTGCCGGGGACCTCGGCGAATGACTCGCCCGGGTCACCGTGCTGACGACACCGCCGCGAAGGAATACTCCCCTCACAGCGCGTTCAGTCTGCCGGTTACGGGCTGCAAACGCCAGCCGAGGTTGCCCACGTCACCGAACCGGCCGTGTCTTCTTCATCACTCCGAGCACCGGACAGGCGACCGACCACTCTCCGCACAGCCGAACCAGCGTGGAGAGGGGCTCGTGAGTGGCAATCCCGGTTAGAACCGGCATCGCCACTCACGACCCCCTGCCCAACCCGACCACACCGGCGGGATTGCGCCGGCGTTTGGGGTGAGCGGCGGGACAGGCCGAAGGCCCCTCCCGCCGCTC
>NZ_JBHUKS010000019.1:0-8048 GCF_042684085.1 Amycolatopsis silviterrae | reverse complement strand
GAGTGGTGTGCCCGGCCCCCCCGGGCCCAGCACACCACTCGGTCAGACGCCGACTAAAGGCGATCCCGCCCGCGGCGGCGAAGCCGACGCCATCAAACACAGTTCGCGTGCCGCACCTTCCCCGAAAACCCGCCCCCGACTGACTCACCCACAACCGCACCCAGCCCCACCCCCCCCCCCCGAACGACCCCATGTCTAATCCGTGTGAGTCCCTGTGCGCGTTCTCAGCAAAATCGTCATAACGTTCGCGTCGTGCCCCGAATCCCGCTTCCCCGCACCCGCGGCTCCCGGCTCACCGCCGTCGCCGCCGTGGTGCTGGTCGCCGCTGCCGCGGTGACCGTCTGGGCGACCCGCGACCGCGGTCCCGCGCCGGTCCGGACCCAGGACGCGTTCGTCGCGATGCCCGCTGCTCCTGGTTCGCCCGATCAGGTAAAGATCGACACCACGACCTACTACCCCGAACACACGCCCGCGCCCGCGGTATTGCTCGCGCACGGCTTCGGCGGCGACAAGTCCAGTGTGGACCCGCAGGCGCGCGAGCTGGCCCAGCGCGGGTTCGTGGTGCTCGCCTGGTCCGCGCGCGGATTCGGGCACAGCACCGGAAAGATCGGGCTGAACGACCCGGATCGCGAGGTCGCCGACGCGCGCCGCCTGGTCGACCGGCTGGCAGCGAGCCAAGAAGTGGCGAAAGGGTCCGGCGGAGCGCCCGAGATCGGGGTGACCGGGGCGTCGTACGGCGGTTCGCTGTCGCTGCTGCTCGCCGGGACCGATCAACGGGTGCGCGCGCTCGCGCCGATGATCACCTACAACGACCTCGGCCAGGCACTCGTGCCGAACGCCGCTGCGACCGCAGCCCCGTCGGCGAAGACTCCGGCGGCTGGCGCGTTCTCCCCGGACGGCGTCTTCAAGAAGAGCTGGGCGGGCATCTTCTTCTCCGCTGGCTCGGGTGCGGCCGCGGCCAGCACGCCGTCCGCCGAAGCGCCGGAAGCGGGACAGAAGACCAATGACAGCGGCAGCACGGCGGGAAACAGCGGCGGCACCGCACCGCAGGCCGCCGCGCCTCCGGCCGGGGCGCGGGCTGAGCGGCCGTCCGCGGATCCCTGCGGACGGTTCACCGCGGAGGTCTGCCAGGCGTACGCGGAACTGGCGACCACCGGCAAGGCCAGCCCGGCGACGGTCGCGCTGCTGCACCGCGTCTCCCCCGCCTCGGTCACCGAGAAGATCACCGCGCCGACGCTGCTCGTGCAGGGCGAGAGCGACACGTTGTTCGGGCTCGACCAGTCCGACGCCACCGCCCGGCAGATCACCGCGGCGGGCGGTTCGGTGCGCACGATCTGGTACACCGGCGGGCACGACGGCGGCATCCCCGGACCGCAGCTGCGCGCGAAGATCGGCGACTTCCTGTGGGCGTCGCTCACCGGGCAGGGCGACCCCGGCCACGGATTCAGCTACGACGTCCAGGGCACGTTGCGCGCCAACGGAACCCCGTCGGTCCGGACGGTCAACGCCGCCGAGTACCCGGGCCTCGCCGGTGCCGGGACCGAGCGGAAGCAGGTGGCGCTCACCGGTCCCGCGCAGCCGATCGTCCGGCCCGCGGGCGCGAATCCCGCTGCGGTGAGCGGGATTCCGGGGCTCAACGCGCTCGCGTCGGGCACCTCGCGGCTGGCTCCGCTGTTCAGCAGCGACCCGCCGGGGCAGGCCGCGCAGTTCGGCACCTCGCCGTTCGGCAGTCAGGTGCTGCTGTCCGGTTCGAGCACGGTCCGGCTGCAGGTCGCGACCGACCCGGCGCATCCGCAGCCGGAAGCCGTGCTGTTCGCGAAGCTTTACGACGTCGGCCAGGACGGCACCCGTGTGCTGCCCGCGAACGCGGTCGCGCCGTTCCGGGTCACCGGGCTGCCCGCCGACGGCACGCCGGTCGACGTCACGGTGACGCTGCCGGGCGTCGTGCGGCCGATCGACGCCGGGCATTCGCTGCGGCTCGTGGTCGGCACGACTGACCAGGCGTACTCGGTGCCGGCGCAGCCGGGAGTCTTCCGGGTCGGGCTCGCCCCGGGCGCGGCGCTCGCCGTTCCGGTGGTGCCGGGCGCTTCGGTCGGTGCTCCGCTGCCGGTCGCGCAGCTGATCGGCATCGGCGCGACGCTGCTGGTCGCGCTCGCGGTGGTCGTGGTCGCGGTGATCCGGCGCCGCCGGGCGCACGACGTCGACCCGGAACTCGCGGACACTCCGCTGGTGATCAAGGGGCTGCGCAAGCAGTACGCGGGCGGCTTCACCGCGGTCCGGGACCTGTCGTTCCGCGTCGAACCGGGCCAGGTGCTCGGCCTGCTCGGCCCGAACGGCGCGGGCAAGACGACCACGCTGCGGATGCTGATGGGCCTGATCACGCCGACCGCGGGCGAGATCCGGGTGTTCGGTCACCGGATCACGCCGGGCGCGCCGGTGCTGTCGCGGATCGGGTCGTTCGTCGAGGGGTCCGGGTTCCTGCCGCATCTGTCCGGCAAGGCGAACCTGGAGCTGTACTGGGCCGCGACCGGGCGGCCGGTCGAGAAGGCGCATTTCACCGAGGCGCTGGAGATCGCCGGGCTCGGCGACGCGGTGCACCGGCGGGTGAAGACGTACAGCCAGGGCATGCGGCAGCGGCTCGCGATCGCGCAGGCGATGCTCGGGCTGCCGGAGCTGATGGTGCTCGACGAACCGACCAACGGGCTCGACCCGCCGCAGATCCACCAGATGCGGGAGGTCCTGCAGCGCTACGCCGCCACCGGACGCACCGTCGTCGTCTCGAGCCACCTGCTGGCCGAGGTCGAGCAGACGTGTTCGCACGTGGTGGTCATGCACCGCGGGAGGCTCGTGGCCTCGGGCGAGGTCGGCGAGCTGGCGGCCTCGAGCGGCGAGGCCACGTTCCGGGTCGGCGATGCGGCGGCGGCCGCGGCGGCGCTCAAGAGCGTCGGCGGGGTGTCGGACATCGAGACCGAGGGCGACCTGGTGCACGCGAATCTCGACGGGCTGCCGCGCGCCGACGCGGTCGCGGCGCTCGTGCGCGCCGGGGTCGCGGTGGAGCAGGCCGGGCCGCGCCGACGGCTCGAAGACGCGTTCCTGCAGCTGGTGGGAGAGGATTCATGAGCGAGGGCAACGGTTCCGGCGGGGTGCACACCGACCCGGCGGCGCTGCAGGAGCTGAGCGAACTGGCCACGGCGGAACCGGCCGAGGTCGGCCCGGACGGCGCGGTGGCCGGCTACCGCGCCGACCGGACGCTGCGGCTGAGCGTGGAGCTGAAGCGGCAGCTGCGCCGCCGGCGGACCCAGCTGGTGCTGGCGTTCGTCGCGGTGCTGCCGTTCATCCTCGTGGTCGCGTTCCAGATCGGGCAGGCGAATCCGAACCGCCGCTCCGGCGGGTTCGTGGACCTCGCGACGGCGAGCGCGCCGAACTTCGTGGTGCTCGCGTTCTTCGTGTCCGGCACGTTCCTGCTGCCGATGATCGTCGCGCTGTTCTTCGGCGACACGATCGCGAGCGAATCGTCGTGGTCGAGCCTGAAGTACCTGCTGGCGATCCCGGTGCCGCGGCACCGGCTGCTGCGGCAGAAGGCCGTGGTGTCCGGGCTGCTGTCGATCGCCGCGCTGGTGCTGCTGCCGGTGGTTTCGCTGCTGGTCGGCGTCCTCTGGTACGGCGCGGGCGACGCGATCAGCCCCACCGGCGACGCGATCAGCTTCGGCGACAGCCTGCTGGCGCTGCTGATGTCCACTGTGTACATCGTGGTGCAGCTGGCCTGGGTCGCCGGGCTCGCGCTGCTGCTGAGCGTGTCCACCGAAGCTCCGCTGGGCGCGGTCGGCGGGACGGTGCTGGTGGCGATCCTGTCGCAGATCCTCGACCAGATCACCGCGCTGGAGGGCTTGCGGAACTATCTGCCGACGCATTATTCGTTCGCCTGGATCGACCTGATCTCCACCGACATCGACTGGACGAACCTGGCCAGCGGGGTGCTGTCGTCGGTGATCTACACGACGGTGTTCCTGCTGCTGGCGGGCCGCCGGTTCGCGCGCAAGGACGTCACCAGCTGAGCCGGATGTCCGGTACGGTTCGGCGCGTGACGATCCACCTGGAACTCGATGCCGGCGTCGCACTCGTGACCCTCGACCACGGGCGCGGCAACACCCTCGACACCGCCACCTGCAAAGAGCTGGTGATCAGACTCGAAGAAGCGGACGCGGCCGGGGCCCGCGCCGTCGTGCTCACCGGATCCGGCGACATGTTCTCCGCCGGAGTGGACCTGCTCGCCATCGACGAGGGCGGCGCGCGCTACGTCAGCGACTTCCTGCCGGCGCTGTCGGACGCGTTCCTGGCCGTCTTCGGCTTCCCGCGCCCGGTGGTGGCCGCGGTGAACGGCCACGCCATCGCCGGCGGCATGGTCCTGGCCGCGGCGTGCGACCACCGGATCGCCGCGGAAGGGCCCGGCCGCATCGGCGTGACGGAGCTGCTGGTGGGCGTGCCGTTCCCGTTGTCAGCGCTGGAAATCCTGCGCTGCGCCTACGGGACGACACCGCTGCCGTCCCTCATCTACAGCGGCGCGACGGTCACCATGGCTGACGCACTCCCCCGCGGCCTGGTCGACGAGGTCGTACCCGCGGAGGACGCGCTCGGCCGGGCCCGCGAACTGGCCACCCGCCTCGGCGAACTGCCCGCGGAGGCGTTCGCGCACACGAAGCAGCAGCTGCGGCAGCCGTACCACCAGCGGATCGCGGAGAACCGCGTGTCCGACGATGCGCAGGTGGAACGGCTGTGGCGCTCGGAACCGGCGCTGGCGGCGGTGAAGGCATACGTGGAGAAGGTGCTGAAGCGCTGAGCTTTCCGGCCCGCCCGCCCAGGTCAGGCCTGGCGCGGGGGACTTTCTTTCCCCGGCTCTGCCCGAACACCCATTGCTTCGGCCGCACGTTTCTGTGAAAGTCGAGTCGAGGGTCCGGGAACCGGGGGTGCCTCGTTCGCAGCGCACCCCCGGGGCCGGGGGTTCCGGCGGGCCGTCAGTGCTCCCCCAGCTTGACCAGTTCGAGGTCGGTCTGCGGGAAATCGTCGCCGATGCAGAGCAGCGGTTCTCCGGCGATCTTCGCGGTGGCGTAGCTGTGGCAGTCGCCGAGATTCAGCTTCGCCGGATGGCGGCCTTTGCCGAACTGGCTGAAGGCGTCGATGGCGATCTCGCTGTGTTCCTCGGTGAAGGGGACGACCGCGATGTGGTTGTCCTGCATGAATCTGGCCAGCGCGAGCCGCCCCCGGGAACCGAGCCGCACCGTCAAGACGACGCCCACCTCGACCAAGGTCGGCGCGCCGATTCTCGGCGCGGTCGCCTCGGCGAGGCGTTCTTCGAGCTGATCGTGGCCCGGCTCGCGCAGGAGAATCGCCACGATCGCGGAGCTGTCGATGATCACACGCCCTCCGGCCCGAACCCGAGGATGTCTTCTTCCTCTTCCTTGGAGAGCGGCTTTCCCAGCTCCTCGGGCGGAATGAGCGGCCAGATCTCCTCTTCGAGCATCCGGCGCAGCTGCTTCAGCCGCTCCTCGGCGTTCTCGTGTTTGCGCAGCTGGTCCCGGCGCAGCTGAAGGGACTCGCGGACCGCACCGGTTTTGGTGGTGCCGGTCAGCTCGGCCACCTCGGCCGCCAGGCGCTCCGCGTCCGGGTCCTTGATATTCATCGCCATGGTGTAACGGTACCCGATATGGTGTAACTACTTAATACCGGCCGCGTCCATCCCCCGCAGTTCCTTCTTCAGGTCGGAGACCTCGTCGCGCAGCCGGGCGGCCAGTTCGAACTGCAGGTCGCGGGCGGCTTGCATCATCTGGTCGGTCATCTGCTGGATGAGGTCGGCCAGTTCGGCGCGCGGCATCGACGAGACGTTCTTGTCGGTGAGCATGCCCGAGCTGCGGACGCGGTCGCCCTGTTCCGGCTTCTTGCCGCGCGAGGCGTTGCGGCCCGAGCCGCCGACCGCGACCGACTCGTCGGAGTCTTCGGCCTCGTTGTAGACGCGGTCGAGGATGTCGGCGATCTTCTTGCGCAGCGGCTGCGGGTCGAGGCCGCGCTCCTCGTTGTAGGCGACCTGCTTGGCGCGGCGGCGGTCGGTCTCGTCGATCGCGTACTGCATCGAGTCAGTGATCTTGTCCGCGTACATGTGGACCTCGCCGGACACGTTCCGCGCCGCGCGGCCGATGGTCTGGATCAGCGACGTGCCGCTGCGCAGGAAGCCTTCCTTGTCCGCGTCGAGGATCGCGACCAGCGACACCTCGGGCAGGTCGAGGCCCTCGCGCAGCAGGTTGATGCCGACCAGGACGTCGTAGTCGCCCGCGCGCAGCTGGCGCAGCAGCTCGACCCGGCGCAGGGTGTCGACCTCCGAGTGCAGGTACCGGACCCGGATGCCCAGCTCCAGCAGGTAGTCCGTGAGGTCCTCGGCCATCTTCTTGGTGAGCGTGGTGACCAGGACGCGCTCGTCCTTGTCCGCGCGCTCGCGGATCTCGTGCACCAGGTCGTCGATCTGGCCCTCGGTGGGCTTCACGACCACCTTCGGGTCGACCAGGCCAGTGGGCCGGATGACCTGCTCCACGAACTCGCCGCCGGTCTGGCCCATCTCGTACGGGCCCGGCGTCGCCGACAGGTACACCGTCTGCCCGATCCGGTCGGAGAACTCCTCCCAGGTGAGCGGCCGGTTGTCGACCGCGCTCGGCAGCCGGAACCCGTAGTCGACGAGGTTGCGCTTGCGGCTCATGTCGCCCTCGTACATGCCGCCGATCTGCGGCACCGTCTGGTGCGATTCGTCGATGACCAGCAGGAAGTCTTCCGGGAAGTAGTCGATGAGCGTGGCCGGGGCGGTGCCGGCCCCGCGGCCGTCGATGTGCCGCGAGTAGTTCTCGATGCCGGAGCAGAACCCGACCTGGCGCATCATCTCGATGTCGTAGGCGGTGCGCATCCGCAGCCGCTGGGCTTCCAGCAGCTTGCCCTGCTTCTCCAGGTCGGCCAGCCGCTCCTCCAGCTCGGACTCGATGCCGCGGATGGCCTTCTCCATCCGCTCCGGGCCCGCGACGTAGTGCGTGGCCGGGAAGATCCGGACCTCCTCGACCTCGCGCACGATGTCGCCGGTGAGCGGGTGCAGGTAGTACAGCTTGTCGATCTCGTCGCCGAAGAACTCGACGCGGATCGCCAGCTCCTCGTACGCCGGGATGATCTCCACCGTGTCGCCGCGGACCCGGAAGGTGCCGCGCGCGAACGCGATGTCGTTGCGCGAGTACTGCACGTCGACCAGCGCGCGCAGCAGCACGTCGCGCTCCACCGTGCCGCCGACCTCCAGCTTCGTGGACCGGTCGAGGTACGACTGCGGCGTGCCGAGGCCGTAGATGCAGGAGACGGACGCGACCACGATGACGTCGCGCCGCGAGAGCAGGTTCATCGTGGCGGAGTGGCGCAGCCGCTCGACGTCGTCGTTGATCGACGAGTCCTTCTCGATGTACGTGTCCGTCTGCGCGATGTACGCCTCGGGCTGGTAGTAGTCGTAGTAGCTGACGAAGTATTCGACCGCGTTGTGCGGGAACAGCTCGCGCAGCTCGTTGGCCAGCTGCGCGGCCAGCGTCTTGTTCGGGGCCATGACCAGCGTGGGCCGCTGGACACGCTCGATCAGCCACGCGGTGGTGGCCGATTTGCCGGTGCCGGTGGCGCCCAGCAGCACGACGTCTTTCTCGCCCGCCTTGATCCGGCGTTCGAGGTCGTCGATGGCCGCCGGCTGGTCGCCGGCGGGCTGGTACTCGCTGACCACCTCGAACCGGCCGCCGGCGCGAGGCACCTCGGAGACCGGGCGGAAGTCGGACTGGGCGAGGACGGGGTGTTCGGTTGCGAAAGCCACGAGGACCAGGGTAGGCCGGGGCACCGACAATTTCCGCGACGGCCGGGCTGAGCTGGGGATCCGACGCCTGCCCGCCCAGGTCGAACGCCTGGCGGCGCCAGAGCGGGGTTGCTGTCCGTGAAGACATCCCTGGGTTTTGGTTGTCAAGCGGCGGTGTGTTGTTGTGTGTTGTGGTGGG
>NZ_JBHUKS010000018.1:170656-405994 GCF_042684085.1 Amycolatopsis silviterrae | reverse complement strand
CCCGCCACCGTCAACCCCACCTGACCAGCACCAACAGGATGAAAAACCCCCAATGTGGCATTGGGTGCGTCTGACGCAACGAACGCCACATTGGGTGCATCCCCGGAGGGCGGGTTCGGTCCGTGAAGGACTCATTGAGGGAATCTAAGTACGTGAAGGGGCCCCTCACGGACTCCGCGGTGGCAGTTGGTCGTGAGGGGAACCCTGAGGGAATCAGAGTCCCTCAGGGTTCCCCTCACAGACTTGAATCAACGGGCATTCTGGGATTAATCGGGCATTTCATCTGCCGGGGAGTCCTTTATGGACGGTCGGCAGGCTGAGGTCACCGGCTTAGGTCGCTGGCATGGGGATCTAGGGCCCCGCACGGACCTCGTTGCCGGTCAGTCGCCTTCGATGACGTCTGGTTCTACGCCTAGATAGCCCGCGACCTGCTCTACCAGCACGTCGTGGACCAGGTCGGCCAGTTCCGACGGGTCTTTCGCACGTGCTTCCAGTGGTCGCCGGTACAGGACGATCCGTGCCCGCGTCGGCAGGCCGGTGCGGTCTACTCCGGCTGGGACCAGGCGTGATAGCGGCACGGCACCGTCGTGGAGTACGCCGTCTGCGGGGGCTCGGCCGTCCATGCGGACTTCGGGGACGTCGTCTACCGCTACGTCCAGCTTGGTCAGCTCGTGCCGCCAGCGGGCCTCGATGGGCTCCAGTGCGTCCAGGACCAGGGCGTCGAAGCGCTCCGCCCGGCTCGCCGCTGCGGGCAGGGACGCTGGGTAGAGCGTCCCGCGCAGGCCCCGGCCGTGCCGGTCCCGTCGCATTCGCTGCCGTTGTCGGTAGTCACGAGCCGTCGCCACCGCCCAAGTCTATGCGGTCGCCAGGGGGACGCGCGTGTCGCCGGTACTTCGCTTGCGGCGACGCGCTATCGTTTCGGATCGTGCGGAGCGTACGGAAATGTTCGCGAACGGGTTGCCTCGAACCCGCTGTCGCCACGCTCACGTATGCCTACCAGGATTCGACCGCGGTCGTCGGGCCGCTGGCCACCGCTTCCGAACCGCATTCCTACGACCTGTGCGAGGCCCACGCGCTGCGGCTGACCGTCCCGAAGGGCTGGGAAGTCGTGCGGCACGAGGGGGCCTTCGCCGCCCCGGAGCAGTCCGCCGACGAGCTGACCGCGCTGGCCGAGGCGGTTCGCGAGGCCGGTCGCTCCGACGTGCCCGCCGCGCAACCCGAGCCGGAAGGTCCCTCCGGCAGGCGCGGCCATCTGCGCGTCCTCCCGGGGCACGCCTGAGCGCTCCTCCCGCCCGGTAGGCTTTCGCCCGCGGCGCGAACGGGCGCCGCCACGAAAACTAGCGGCGGGGAGAAGGCGTGCCAGACCTTTCGGGCATCGTGAAGGCCTACGACATTCGCGGCGTGGTCGGCGAGCAGCTCGACGTCGCCCTCGTCCGGGACTTCGGGGCCGCGTTCGCGCTGCTCATCAAACCCGAGGCGCCGGCCGTGGTGATCGGCCACGACATGCGCGATTCGTCGCCGGAGCTGTCCTCGGCCTTCGCCGACGGGGTGACCTCCCAGGGCCTCGACGTGGTGTCGATCGGCCTGGCCAGCACCGACCAGCTCTACTTCGCCTCCGGTTCGCTCAACCTGCCGGGCGCGATGTTCACCGCGAGCCACAACCCCGCCAAGTACAACGGCATCAAGATGTGCCGCGCCGGAGCCTCCCCGGTCGGGCAGGACACCGGCCTCGCTGAGATCCGCGACACCGTCGAGCAGGGCGTCCCCGCCTTCGAGGGCCAGCGTGGCTCCGTCTCCGAGCGCGACGTCCTCAGCGACTACGCCGCCTACCTGCGCAACCTCGTCGACCTGTCCGGCTCGCGGCCGCTCAAGGTCGTCGTCGACGCCGGCAACGGCATGGGCGGGCACACCGTCCCGACCGTGTTCGAGGGACTGCCGATCGACGTCGTGCCGATGTACTTCGAGCTGGACGGCACCTTCCCGAACCACGAGGCCAACCCGCTCGACCCGGCCAACATCGTGGACCTGCAGGCCAAGGTGCGCGAGGTCGGCGCGGACGCCGGGCTGGCGTTCGACGGGGACGCGGACCGCTGCTTCGTCGTGGACGAGCGCGGCGAGCCGGTGTCGCCGAGCGCGATCACCGCGCTGGTCGCGGTGCGCGAGCTGGCGAAGGAGCCGGGCGGCACGGTCATCCACAACCTGATCACGTCGAAGGGAGTGCCGGAGATCGTCGCCGAGCACGGCGGCAAGCCGGTGCGCACGCGGGTCGGGCACTCCTTCATCAAGGCCGAGATGGCCCGCACCGGTGCGATTTTCGGCGGCGAGCACTCCGCGCACTACTACTTCCGCGACTTCTGGCGTGCCGACACCGGCATGCTGGCCGCGCTGCACGTCCTCGCCGCGCTCGGCGAGCAGAACGGCCCGCTGTCCGCGCTCACCCAGGACTTCTCGCGCTACGCGGCGTCCGGCGAGATCAACTCGACGGTCAGCGACCAGGTCGCGCGGATGCTCGCGGTGAAGGACGCGTACGCGGGCAAGTCCGGCGTCGAGATCGACGAGCTGGACGGGCTCACCGTGCAGCTTCCCGGCGGCGCGTGGTTCAACCTGCGTCCCTCCAACACCGAACCGCTGCTGCGGCTCAACGTGGAGGCCGCCGACCGGGCCGCCGTCGAAGCGCTCACCGCCGAGGTGCTCGCCCTTGTCCGAGCCTGACCGGCTGGCGCCGGATTGTGTCCGGAAGGCGCCCTCAACTCCCCAACGACGCGTGGTATGGAGGAACTATGGCCATCACGCTTGACGCACAGCTGCTGGAGATCCTCGCGTGCCCGTCGCCGGATCACGCGCCGCTGCGCCCCGGCACCCCGGACGACGCCGAGGCCGACGCGCTGACCTGCACCGAATGCGGCCGGGTGTACCCGGTCCGCGACGGGATCCCGGTGCTGCTGCTCGACGAGGCGACGCTGCCCGGCTCGGCCGGACCCGACGCTGACCACGGCGACAGTGCTTGACCATGCTTGACGATTCCCTGCTCGACGACTCCGCGCGGCTGGCCGACGCCGACCGCGCGGGGTTGCTGCGCGCTGCCGCCATGGCGGGCGCGCAGGTGCGGGCCACCGCGGAGGCGGCAGCCGAACTGGAGCTGAGCGAACGGCTGGACGTCGGCCGTCCGCGTTCGCTGGTGCTCATCGACCGGCCAGGGGTGAGCCGCACGCTCACCCGGCTGCTGGCCGCGCTGCTCACGCCGTCGTGCCCGGTGCCGGTCGTGGTGGCCGAATCGGTGCCTGCCTGGATCGGTGCGCTGGACGTGGTGTTCGCGCACACCGACGACGCGGGCGACCGCGAGCTGGCCGCTTCGCTGGAGCGCGCCGCCCGGTTCGGCGCGTCGGTGGTGCTGTCCGCGCCGGCGGAGGGGCCGGTCGCGGCGTCAGTGGCGGGCAAGGGCGTGCTGCTCGCGCCGCGCGTCCCGGTGCCGCCGGAGCTGGCGTTCCCGCGCGGGCTGGCCGCCGGGCTGCTCACCGCGAACGCGCTCGGCCTGCTGATCGCGGACGTGCAGGCGCTCGCCGACCAGCTCGACCTGGAAGCGGAGAAGGACTACCTGGCCCGCGAGTCGTTCGCCAATCCGGCGAAGGCGCTCGCGCTCCGGGTCGCGGACCGGGTGCCGCTGCTGTGGGGGCTCGACCCGGTCGCGGTGGCGGTCGGCGAGCACGCGGCGCACGCGTTCGCCGCGCACGCCGCGCTGGTGTGCGATGTTGAGGACTACCGGCAGGCGCTGGCCCGCCCGGCGTTGCGCCGGGTCGCACAATCGGGCGGCGTGGAGCGAGACATTTTCGCCGATCCGGACGACTCTCCTGGTGGAGTCGCCACCCGGGTGCTGCTGCTGTCGGTGCGGACCGGTCCGGCCACCGAGGCCGCCCGGTACCAGGCCGAGGAGTTCCTGCCCGGCGCGGACCTGATCGCGCCCGCCGAGGAGATCGAGGCGGACGAGATCGTCCGGGCCGCGGTGCTGGCGCTGCGGTTCGAGCTGGCCGCGGTGTACCTGGGACTGGCGGCGGGCAGCATCGGCGGGGCCGGGAGATACGAACCGGCCTCCGCCTGAGGGAGCAGGGGGGAACGCGGGCAGGCGGTTCCGCCGCCGCGTGCGTCGGCCCAGTGCCGACGGGAAGGATTGGGAGTTGACAGTGGAGCTGTTGCGCAACGCCGTACGGCCCTACGCCTGGGGATCGCGAACGGCCATCCCGCAGCTGCAGGGCCGTCCGGTGCCGGCGCCGCACCCCGAAGCCGAGCTGTGGATGGGAGCGCACCCGGGGGACCCGTCGCACGTGCTTGGCCCGGACGGCACCGAACTGAGCCTGCTCGAACTCGTCGACGCCGATCCGGTCGGCCAGCTCGGCGAGGACTGCGCACAGCGCTGGGGCAACCGGCTGCCGTTCCTGCTGAAGATCCTGGCGGCGGAGGAGCCGCTGTCGATGCAGGCGCACCCGTCGGCGGCACAGGCGGCGGAAGGACACGCGCGCGAGGAGAAGCTGGGCATCCCGCGCGACGCCTCGAACCGCAACTACCCGGACCCGACGGCGAAGCCGGAGCTGGTCTGCGCGCTGACGGAGTTCCACGCGCTGGCCGGCTTCCGCGACCCGCACCGCACGGTCAAGCTGCTGAAGGCGATCGAGACCCCCGGGCTGGGCAAGTACACCGGCCTGCTGGAAGCACAGCCGGACCCGGCCGGTCTGCGCGCGCTGTTCACCACGTGGATCACGCTGCCGCAGTCCGCGCTGGACGAACTGCTGCCGGAGGTGCTCGACGCGTGCGTCCGGCACGTCCAGGACCACGGCGAGTTCGCGACGGAATGCCGCACGATCCTGGAACTGGGCGAGACCCACCCGCGCGACGCCGGGGTGCTGGCCGCGCTGCTGCTCAACCGCCTGACCCTGCGCGCCGGCGAGGCGATCTACCTGCCTGCTGGGAACCTGCACCTGTACCTGCACGGCACCGCGGTGGAGATCCTGGCGAACTCGGACAACATCCTGCGCTGCGGTCTCACCCCCAAGCACGTGGACGTGCCGGAGCTGCTGCGCGTGGTCGACTTCGCGTGCGGGGAAATGCCGGTGCAGCACGGAGAATGCGCCGGTCAGCGGATGGCGGTCTACCACACGGACGCCCCGGAGTTCGAACTGTCGCGGGTCGAATGGGCTGCGGGTGACGACGCCGAGCTGGAGGTCGATTCGGCCGGGCCGCAGATCCTGCTGTGCACCGAAGGGGATCTGCTGGTGCTCGCGTCGGACGGCGAGCAGGTGGAACTGCGGCGGGGGCAGTCGGTGTGGCTGCCGGCTGCGGACCCGGCGGTGCGGATCCGGCCGGTGGGCGGGGTGCGGACGCAGCTGTTCCGGGCTACTGCCGGGGCATGCGAGTTGTGATCTGACCTGCCGGTTGTCAGGTCCGGTGCTCCCCGCCGCGAAGGCTCCTCTAGGCTCCCACCGGGCAATTCGGGCGCGAGCAGGGAGCGGGCAAGTGTCAACTGGCGGGGGAACCAAGGCGATCATCGCGGCGCTCGCCGCCAATGCCGGGATCGCGGTCGCGAAGTTCGTCGGCTTCGTGGTCACCGGGTCGTCGTCGATGCTGGCCGAGGCGGTGCACTCGCTGGCCGACACGTCGAACCAGGGGCTGCTGCTGCTCGGGCAGAAGACGTCCAAACGGCGCGCCACCCGTGAGCATCCGTTCGGCTTCGGCCGGGATCGGTACTTCTACTCGTTCATCGTCGCGCTCATGCTCTTCACGCTCGGCGCGGCGTTCGCGTTGTACGAGGGCATTCACAAGATCATCGAGCCGCAGCCGCTGGAGACGCCGGTCGTCGCGGTGATCATTCTGGTCGTCGCGATCTGCCTTGAGGGCTACAGCTTCTATACCGCGATGGGCGAGTCGCGCAAGATCAAGGGCAACGCGAGCTGGTGGCGGTTCATCCGCCAGGCCAAGGAGCCCGAGCTGCCGGTCGTGCTGCTGGAGGACTCCGGCGCGCTGCTCGGTCTCGTGTTCGCGCTGCTCGGGGTCGGGTTGTCGGTGCTGACCGGCGATCCGGTGTTCGACGGCATCGGCACGGTCCTGATCGGCGTGCTGCTCGGGGTCATCGCGATCATCCTGATCGTGGAGATGAAGAGCCTGCTGATCGGCGAGGGCGCGACCGAAACCGATCTCGCGACCATTGTGGACGAACTGGCCGCGGGCAAGGTCGAGCGCGTCATCCACATCCGCACCCAGTACCTCGGCCCGGACGAGCTGCTGGTCGCCGCGAAGCTCGCGCTCGTGCCCGGTCTCGACACCGCCGCGATCGCCGGCGCGATCGACGACGCCGAGGCCCGCGTGCGCGCGAAAGTCCCCGTCGCGACGCTGATCTACCTGGAACCCGACCTCGACCGCGAGGCGCGCTGACTGTCCGGGCAGCTGGCGCCCAACTGACACGCTAGGGTGGCGCCCGGTCCCCACGAAGGTCACCGCAGGAGGTCAACGTTGCCCGGCACTGGGTTGTGGCGCACCAAGTCAATCGAGCAGTCCATTTCGGACACCGATGAGCCGGAGACGAAACTCCGCAGAAACCTGAGCGCCTGGGACCTCACGGTCTTCGGCGTCGCGGTGGTCATCGGAGCCGGCATCTTCACGCTCACCGCGCGCACGGCGGGCGACTTCGCCGGTCCGTCGGTGTCCGTGGCGTTCGTGATCGCGGCGATCGCCTGTGCGCTCGCGGCGTTGTGTTACGCCGAATTCGCTTCCACCGTCCCGGTCGCGGGCAGCGCGTACACGTTCTCCTACGCCACCTTCGGCGAGTTCATGGCGTGGATCATCGGCTGGGACCTGATCCTGGAGCTGGCCGTCGGCGCCGCCGCGGTCGCCAAGGGCTGGTCGTCCTATCTGCAGACGGTGCTGGAGTACATCTTCGGCAAGGGAACCAAGACGTCGATCGATCTCGGCGGCGGTTTCGGCATCGACTGGGGTGCGTTCATCGTCGTGGCGGCGCTGGTGACGCTGCTGGTGCTCGGCACGAAGCTGTCTTCGCGGTTCTCGATGGTGATCACCGGCATCAAGGTCGCCGTCGTGCTGTTCGTCGTCATCCTCGGCTTCTTCTACATCAAATCCAGCAACTACACGCCGTTCGTCCCCGAGGGCAAGCCGGCCGGTTCCGGTTCCAGCGGCGTCGACCAGTCGCTGTTCTCGCTCATCGCGGGCGGCGGCAGCAGTTCGTTCGGCATCTTCGGGCTGCTGGCCGGCGCGTCGATCGTGTTCTTCGCGTTCATCGGGTTCGACATCGTCGCGACCACCGCGGAGGAGACCCGCAACCCGCAGAAGGCCGTGCCGCGCGGCATTTTCGGCTCGCTGGCGATCGTGACCGTGCTGTACGTCGCCGTGTCGCTGGTGGTCGTCGGCATGGTGCCCTACACCGAGCTTTCGACCTCCGCTGGCGACGGCAGCCACAAGACGCTCGCCACCGCGTTCTCCGCGAACGGCGTCGACTGGGCCGCGAACGTCATCTCCGTCGGTGCGCTGGCCGGTCTGACCACCGTCGTCATGGTCCTGATGCTCGGCCAGGTGCGGATCATCTTCGCGATGTCCCGCGACGGCCTCATGCCGCGTTCGTTGGCCAAGACGAGCGACCGCGGGACGCCGAAGCGCGCGACGCTCGTGGTCGGTGCGCTGGTCGCGGCGGGCGCGACGTTCTTCCCGGCCGACAAGCTCGAGGAAATGGTCAACGTCGGCACGCTGTTCGCGTTCATTCTCGTGTCCGCGGGTGTGCTGGTGCTGCGCAAGAGCCGCCCGGACCTGCCGCGCGCGTTCCGCGTGCCGGGTGTGTGGGTCATCGCGCCGCTGGCGATCCTGGCCTGCCTGTGGCTGATGCTGAACCTGACCGTGCTGACCTGGCTGCGGTTCGTCGCCTGGATGGTGCTCGGCGTGGTCATCTACTTCGCCTACAGCCGGCGGCATTCGCTGCTCGGGAAGCGGCAGTCGGGCGTGGAGCAGGGCGGGGTGGTTTCCGAACCCGCGCCGCCAGTCGCCGACTGACCTGTTTTAGCTGCTTAACGGCCCGTCGCCCCCTGTGGGCGGCGGGCCGTTTCGCGTGGCCGGACAGCCGGTGGTCACGGATGCGCAACTCGCGGATCTCGGTTCGGGCGGCGGCCCGGGCCCACCAGGGAAGGGTTCGGGAGGGTGCGATACCCTCCGCGTCGTCTTCCCTCTGACGGGTTAATCACTCTCGGGTAATTCGCACGAACAGTGGTCGGGGTTCCTACGGAGGGTCGCAGTTCTCCGCGTGTCTTATCCCCCGTTCGGATTTTTCCCTGAGGAGTAACTCCATGCCCATCAGCACCAGACTGCGCGCCGGTTTCACGGTCGCCGCGGTGGCCGGACTCGCCCTGCTCGGCACCGCGACCTCGGCGCTCGCCTGCACCACGGACGACGACCGGGCGAAGCCGGTCGAGGGCAACGCGACCACGTGCGTCCAGGCGAAGGTGCCCGGCGACCTGCTCGCCGAGGGCGACCTCACCGTCACCGGCGGCACCGCGAAGGACAAGTACCTGAACGTCACGGCCGTGCGCGAGGGCGTCACGGTCACCGCGATCGTCGTCAAGGGCGGCCCCGGCTACAACGTGTACGTGCCGGGCAAGAAGGGCATGTCGGCCACGCCGCCGTGGGAGAAGCTGCGCTCGCCGTTCAACCACGGCGACCAGGTGCCGACGATCAGCCACTGGTTCGCTTGTGGCACCAAGACCGCGCCGACCAAGCCGCCGGTTTCGGAGACGCCGACCACGACTCCGGGGCAGCCGACTTCGGAGGCTCCGACCACTACGCCGGGTGCTCCGACGTCCTCGGCTCCGAGTGGGGCGACTTCCGCGCCTGCTACCACCAGTGCTCCGGCTGTGGTTCCGGCTGGGAATCAGAATGGGACCGGTGGGGGGTTGGCGAACACTGGGTTCGACAACGCTTGGCTGTTCTGGATCGCCGGGGTGTTGATTGTGGCTGGTGGTGGGTTGCTGGTGCTGCTGAAGCTGCGTCGTCGGGGGAGCAACTGACGGTTGCGGTGGGGCACCCCGAAGCCCGAGTGTGCTGACGGTTCGGGGGTGCTTGTCAAGGCGGGAAAGATGCCTTGACAAGCACCCCCGAACCGCAGGGCGGCTTCGTATCGAGGTGCGGGGGAGGGCTGGGTGCCTGCCTTCATTGGGTGCATCGGGCGGCGGTTGTCCGTGAGGGGAACCCTGAAGGAATCAGAGTCCGTGAGGGTTCCCCTCACGGACTAGCGGGGGCGGGGTAGATCGCCGAAGAGGGAGCCTTGTTCGCCTAGCGTGCGGGTTCGGCCGTTCTGGCGGCCTAGGCCTGCGGCCATGGCGACTGCGTTGTCCCACTCGGGGTCGGCCAGATATTCGGTGTGTTTGAGGACTCCGGGGGCCCAGCGGTTGCGGCCGTCGGGGGCTCGCAGGGGGTCGGGGAGCCAGTGGTCGCCGCCCAGGACCAGGACTCCTGCGTCGTCCGGGGTGGTTTCCAGGGCTCCCCAGCCGCCTTCTGGCAGGAAGCCTTCGCCCAGTAGGTGACCGCCGCTGGTTTGGTGTCGCCAGGTGGTGACGCCGCCGCCGAAGATGTCGGTGCCTCGGCATAGTGCGCGCCAGCGGCCGTCCAGCGAGGAGAAGAGATCGGCCAGCGAATCTTGGGGCAGGACTGCCGGGAAAGCGCGCTGGTAACCCCATTGCAGGGGCGATCCGGCGGTGAGCAGGCCGACTCGGTCGCGTTCGTGTGGCGGGAGTTCGGCGCACAGTTGGGCGGCCGTCAGCACGGTGAGGATGCTGCCGAGATTCAGCCCGGACAGCACGACTCGCGTACCGGGTTCAGCCAGGTGTTCCTTCACCCGGTCCGCCAGTTCGGGAACCACCTTGAGCGCGTAGCACGGCGGTACTCCGGGGTGTGCTGCGCGCGGCCAGAACGACACGAGGTCGGCGAGGGCGCCTAGGTGTCGGCTTCGTTGGGGGGAACGTGCTGCGGAGTAGACCACTCGAAGCAGGCCAGCCGCGAGAGCGCCCAGTGCGAACACGCCGACTGCCGAGACCGGGGTGTACCAGCCTGGTTGCAGGTTGAAGCCGAACCGCACGACCAGCAGGGCGATCGCGCCGACGCACAGGCCCAGCGCGACGATCAGGGCCAGGTGGTGCAGGTGCCTGCGCTCCCAAGCCGAGCGTGCCCAAGCCCGGGCGGCGTCTTGTTCCTGTTGCTCGTCGTGCTCCATCAGTTCGACGATCGGAGGGATGCCGCGGCGGCGTCGGCGCAGCGGGACGGCGATCGCGTAGCCCGCGATGGCCAGCAGTGCCATCAGGCCGAGTCCGCCGCCCCACAGCACGGTGACCAGGTCGTACGTCGTGGGCAGGGCGAGGTTTTCGGTGCGGAGCAGTTTTCGGATGGCGATCGCCAGTCCGGCGCCGAAACCGCCGCCGAGCAGGCCGGCCAGTGCGAGGACCGGGGCTGCGGCCCAGCCGCCGAGCCATGGGCGGAGCCGGCGTGGGCGGTCTCGCCAGGCTGAGCGGGCCAGCAGTGCCGACGGGATGAGCGCGAGCGCGAACAGCAGGGTGACGACAATCAGCGAGCCGCCGAGACCTTCGACGGTGTTGTCGACGCCGGGCAGCCGGTTGTCCACCGGCTCGGCCAGCACGGCGGCGAAGATGACCAGGAGCGTCGCGAAGGTGACCAGGCTCCGGCGTGCGATGGGGCCGGTGTCGCTGCCGATCGCGCTCCCGATCAGGACGGCGAGCACCAGCGCGAGCGTGCAGATCCAGGCGACCAATCGGGGGATTTCGGTGGGCACGTGGAATGGTCCGCCGAGCAAGAGCAACGCGATGCAGGCGAGCGCGGCCACCGCGTGTGTCGCGGACATTCCGGGCGCTTCCGGGTCGGCGCGCAAGCGCATCGGCATGCCTTTGCGGCCGGGATGCTCGGGCGGGCGCACCCGCCAGTTCGTGGACGAGATCCGGTGCAGCGCGTACACCAGCGCCAGCAGCACCGCCACGCCGACGCCGATCCGCAGCGGTCCTTTGCGCAGCTCCGGGGGCACCAAGGTGAGGCAGGCGCGTCCGGGCGCGAGGCATTGCGTCGCGACGAGGTCCAGGATAGCCGCGGCGACCTGGCTGACCAGCAGCATGGTGAGCAGCACCGCGGCGATCCGCAGCAGGCCGCGGCACAGCCCGCCGAGCCAGCGGCCCCGGTGCACCGGCGGCAGCATCCAGAACGCGACGTTCGCCAGCGAGAACGGGAACAGCAGCGCCCACACGGCCTTCGCGACGCCGCCGGACGTCATGCCGCTCCACAGGTAGCCTTCGACGGTGCGCGGGATCGACCGGCCGAGCGCGGGCACCACCGGACCCGGTGCCGGGCGGCGCAGCCGGTCGGCCGGGCGCACCACGCGGCCGAGTCCGTCGCCGGCGACGTCGACGGTCTGGACCGTGTCGAGGAGCGTCTCGCCGCTCGTGCCCACGAGTCCGGACACCCTCATTTCGACGATGCGGGTGTCAGGGCCGGGGAGCGGGGCGGGCACGGTGGTTCTCTCCTCATCCGTTCGAGTCAGGGTCGAGCCGACAACGGTACTGTTCAGGTGCCATCAAACCTTGGAGGAACCGCACTATGACCCCCGAAAGCGTTGTCAAGCGGCACGACACCCGGGGCGGCCTCGAATTCGCCGTCGCCGATCTCGAGGCCGCTGAGTTCGGCCGGAAGGAAATCCGGCTCGCCGAGCACGAGATGCCCGGCCTGATGGCGCTGCGTCGCGAATACTCCGAGGTGTACCCGCTGCGTGGCGCGCGAATCGCCGGTTCGCTGCACATGACCGTGCAGACCGCGGTGCTGATCGAAACGCTGGTGGCGCTGGGCGCGGAGGTGCGCTGGGCTTCGTGCAACATTTTCTCCACGCAGGACCACGCCGCGGCCGCGGTCGTCGTCGGGCCGCACGGCACGGCCGAGGAGCCCAAGGGCGTCCCGGTGTTCGCGTGGAAGGGCGAAACGCTCGAGGAATACTGGTGGTGCACCGAGCGCATGCTCACGTGGGAGGGCGAAGGCCCGAACATGATCCTCGACGACGGCGGCGACGCCACCATGCTGGTGCACAAGGGTGCCGAGTACGAGAAGGCGGGCGTGGTCCCAGCCGCCGACGACGAGGACCCGGAGGAGTGGAAGGTCTTCCTGGAGCTGCTGCGTGCGTCGATTACGAGCACAGGGGCGGACTCCGGCAAGTGGACCGCCATCGGGCAGAGCGTCAAGGGCGTCACCGAGGAGACCACCACCGGCGTGTTGCGGCTGTACCAGCTGGCGGCCGCGGGTGAACTGCTGTTCCCGGCGATCAACGTGAACGACTCGGTGACCAAGTCGAAGTTCGACAACCGCTACGGCATCCGGCACTCGCTGATCGACGGCATCAACCGCGGCACCGACGTGCTGATCGGCGGCAAGGTCGCGGTGGTCTGCGGCTACGGCGACGTCGGCAAGGGCGCCGCGGAATCGCTGCGCGGCCAGGGCGCGCGGGTGATCATCACCGAGATCGACCCGATCTGCGCGCTGCAGGCGATGATGGACGGCTACGAGGTCAAGCGCCTGGAGACGGTGCTGGACGAGGGCGACATCTACGTGACCACGACGGGCAACAAGAACGTCGTGATGGTCGAGCACATGGCGCGGATGAAGCACCAGGCGATCGTCGGCAACATCGGCCACTTCGACAACGAACTGGACATGGCCGGCCTCGCCCGCTATCCCGGCGTGCGGCGGATCAACATCAAGCCGCAGGTCGACGAGTGGGTGTTCCCCGAGGGCAAGAGCATTCTCGTGCTGTCCGAGGGCCGGCTGCTGAACCTGGGCAACGCGACCGGGCATCCGAGCTTCGTGATGTCGAACAGCTTCGCGAACCAGGTCATCGCGCAGGTCGAACTCTTCACCAAGACCGAGGAGTACGACAAGGAGGTCTACCGCCTCCCGAAGAAGCTGGACGAAAAGGTGGCCCGGATCCACCTCGAGGCTTTGGGCGGCGAGCTGACGAAGCTGTCGAAGGAGCAGGCGGAATACATCGACGTGGATGTCGAGGGTCCGTTCAAGTCTGAGCACTACCGTTACTGATCGCTGACGCTTAAGCCGCCCCGGAATGCGTTTCGGGGCGGCTTTGGTGTTTCTAACGCGGATACCGCATCGTCAGCACCGCAGTAGCCGGTC
The DNA here is from genome assembly GCF_042684085.1 of Amycolatopsis silviterrae. Lineage (NCBI taxonomy): Bacteria > Bacillati > Actinomycetota > Actinomycetes > Pseudonocardiales > Pseudonocardiaceae > Amycolatopsis > Amycolatopsis silviterrae. The sequence goes on along the minus strand of NZ_JBHUKS010000018.1, from coordinate 392,782 downwards.
CGCCAATTCCGCGGTAAATATGGTCCGTTTCCGCGATAAACGTATGCGTCCCGGCCGCCGAAACCGTCACCGGCGCGGAAACCGGCCCCACCTCCGCCGTTCCGGTCAGCACCGTCAGGACTTCCCGCACCCCCGCACTGTGCGGATGCGACACCTGCACTCGCTCGTGGATCGTCAGCCGGTAAACCTCGGTGACGCCGTCGGCGTCCTCCCAGCGGCCGAGCAGGGTCGCGGTCACGCTGTCGCCGTGGGCTTCGGCTACGCCGTCGTCGCCGAAGAGCAAGTCGCTCAACGGGATCGACAGCGCGGTGGCGATGGCGAACAGCGTGTCCAGCGTCGGGTTGCGGCGGCCGTTTTCCAGTTCCGACAGCGTTCCCTTGCCGAGGCCGCTGTCCGCGGCGAGCGTGGTCAGGCCGACGCCCGCGCGGGTGCGCAGGGTGCGGATGCGGGCGCCGACCGCGGCGGCGAGCGCGCGGCCGTCCGGGGCGGGTGACGTCGACACCCGGCCTAGTCTAGTGTTCTGTTTACAGAACAGCTGGAGGTGTGTATGTCGGCGATGCGAAATGTGCAGGACGCGCTCGACGAGGCGGGGGTCGCGGGGCAGGCGAGGGCGCTCCCGCAGTCCACGCGGACGGCGGCCGAGGCGGCGGACGCGCTGGGCTGTCCGGTCGGCGCGATCGCGAACAGCCTGGTGTTCATGGCCGACGACGCGCCGTTGCTGGTCTTGACCAGCGGTGCGCACCGGGTGGACGTCGAGGCGCTCGCCGCTCGGCTCGGGCGGGGCCGGATCCGCCGGGCCAAGCCGGACGAGGTGCGTGCGGCGACCGGGCAGGTGATCGGCGGGGTGTCGCCGGTCGGGCATCCGGCGCCGCTGGAGACGGTGGTGGACGAGGCGTTGCGGCAGTACGCCGAGGTGTGGGCCGCCGCGGGCACGCCGAACGCTGTGTTCCCGACGACGTTCGACGAGTTGGTGCGGATCACCAAGGGCACGCCGCGGCGAGTGGACGGGTAACGATCACGGCCGATGGCGGAAGCTGACGCGCATCAGCCGGCTGTCCGCCCAGTCTTCGAGCCGGGTCGGCCGGATGGTGCCGGGGTCGTGGGGCTGATTGAGATCCGCGACGATCTCCGCCAGCACGGCCTGACGTTCCGCTGGGCTGGTCACCGGCGTGGCCCGGGCGGGCAGATCCGCGCGGATCCCGTTCTTGAGGTGGAAGACGATGGCTCGCCGGACGTGGCTGGGCACATGGGTCGTGTCTGGAGTGCTCATGCGGCCTGAAGGGCGGGGCCGAGGAGGAGCCCGCCGTCGATGACGTACTCCGACCCCGTGATGAACGACGCGTCCGAGGACGTGAGGAACAGGAGCAGCCGGGTGACGTCGGCTGGCTCTCCGAGACGGGGGATGGCGAACGGCTCGGGCGAGTAGAAGTCGGCGATCGCCGCAGTGGCACCGGCTGCTGGTTCGTGGATGAAAGGGGTCGCGATCACGCCGGGGTGGATGGTGTTCACGCGGATGTGGTCGCGGCCGAGTTCGAGCGCTGCCGTTTGGGTGAGGCCTCGCACGGCCCACTTGCTGGCGACGTACGGCGCATAGTGCGCAGTGCCGCCCAGGCCCATGATCGAGGCGACATTGACGATGGCTCCCCCTCCTGCGCGGCGCAGGGCGGGGGTCGCGGTCTTGATGCCGAGGAAGATCCCGGTGAGGTTGACGTCGAGGATGCGCGACCACGTGGCCTGGTCCGTGTGCTCGATGGTGGCCGGCGGATTCTGTACGCCCGCGTTGTTGACGAGCACGTTTACGGCGCTGAAGGCACTCTCGGCGGCTAGTACGGCGGCGGACCACGAGCTTTCGTCGGTGACGTCGAGGCGGACGAAGCGAGCGCGGGGTCCGAGTTCATCGGCGAGAGCGGTGCCGCGTCGCGCGTCGATGCCGCCGATCACCACGTTCGCTCCCTCCGCGTGAAAGGCGCGTACGTGGCTTGAGCCCTGGCCGCCGGCTCCACCGGTCACGAGCACGGTCTGGTTGTCGAAGCGGGGCATCGAATGGTCCTTCGGTACATGGGTGGTGAGTCGGTCGACTCACCACCCATGACGCTAGGTCCCCGGCAGTGGCGAGTCAAGCCACTCACCTCGTATGCTCGGCCGATGAGCGGAGCCGTGCCGACGTATCACCAGCGCGTCGCCAAGGAAAAGCGCGCGCTGATCGTGGCGGCCGCGACCGCGCTGTTTCTCGAACTGGGCTACGACCGGACGTCGCTGGCGCGGATCGCGGAGTCCTCGGGCGTTTCTCGGGCCACCTTGTTCAAGCAGTTTCCGAGCAAAGCCGCCCTGTTCGACGCCATCGTGACCGAGTCATGGTCGACCGCCGACGAGGAGGACCCCCCGCCAGCGGGCAACGTCGTCGACGGGCTCGGCATCATCGGCCGCCGTTACGCGCAGCTGCTCGGCCGGGCCCAGATGACCGACCTGTTCCGGATCGTCATCGCGGAGCTGCCGCGGTTTCCCGAGCTGGCCCACGCGCAGTTCGCGCGCGGGAAGATGCCGTACTTCGAGTCCGTGCGCAGTTACCTGCTGGCCGAGCACGAGGCGGGAACGGTGCGGGTCGAGGACGCGGACCTCGCGGCCACCCAGTTCCTGGGCATGATCTCCAACTACGTCTTCTGGCCGACGCTCCTGGTGCCGGGCTGGGAGGTGAGCGCCGAACGCGTCGCTCAGGTAGTCGACGAGGCTGTCCGCACCATCGCCGCCCGGTACGCCGTGCATGGACCGGGGGCGTGAGTCAGTTCCATTCCACCGCGATGCCGGCCAGTCCCGGTCCGGTGTCGCGGAAATACCCGCTCGTGACGCCGCCGGTGTCGCACGGCAATTCCTCCGCCTCGACCGGCAGTGCGTCGTCGCGGGCGCGGACCTCCCGGGTGATCCTCGCGGGCATCGCGGTCGGCGCGAACTGCAGTTGCAGCAAATAGCTCGCGCATTGGTCGCGAAGCATCCGGTAGTACCCGGGGAACGTGACGGCGGAATTGTCGTGGATTTCAAAGCAGAATACGTGGATTTCGCCTTCGGCGAGCTTCCGGTCGAAAAGCAGTTCGGTCGCCATCGTCTCGCGCGCCGGGTGCCTGCGGATCCGGCCGACGCGGCAGCCTTCGGCGGTGATCAGCTCGACGTCGTCGATCCGGCAGCCGGGGTCGCCGTTGTAGACCGCCACGTACCGGTCCGGGCCGTGCCTGCGTGCCCGGGTGACCAGCCTGGTGCGGAATTTAACCTGATGTTTCTGCTCGTCGATGGTGATCTGGTCGTGCACCGACAGCATTTCCAGGTCGGAGTTGGACTGCCGGGACGCCGGTGCCGCGCCGAGGTCGCTCATCAGCTGTTCGACGATCGCGCCCATCTCGCCCGAGCGCAGGTCGTGGAACGACGCCGCCGCCTGGTGTCCGCGCGGACGGGCGGTGCGCGGGCCGATCAGCACCACCAGCGAGTCCGCCGGCAGTTGCAGCACCGACTCCAGCGCGCGGACCGCGGGCAGCGCCTTCGGCACCTCCGGCTGGCGGAGGCCGCGCTGCCAGTAGCTCAGCGTCGACTGTCCGATGTGGACGCCGCGAAGCGCGAGGTGCGCGCGCAGCCGGGCGAGCGACAGTCCGCGATGCGCGATCGCGAGCCGCAGCGCATGGTGGAACTCTCCGGAGCGCAGTGCTTCGCCAAGCTCGGGCGGCAGTTCACCCGCGCCGCGCCGGCCAGGTTCCATGATCAGTGGGCCATCCCCGTCTCGTGCCACCGCTGTCCCTTCAACGCCGCCCGTGCGCTGGGCGTGAATGCCGCGGAACGTTCACGTTAGCAGCGCGCGGTAACAGGTCCCGCCCCCGTTTGGTGTGCTTGGCCACGGAAGGGTAACCGTTCCGTGTTCCACCGCCGACCCGGAACACCCTCGTCGCCGGACAGGCATCTTGCTCCGCGTGATCGACCAGTTCACCGTTGTGACCACCACTGGCCACGTCTAGGCGGGAGGTGCGTCGTGGTGCTGGGGAAACCGAATCACGTGGGGAGCACTGCCGGGCGGGTCCGGCGGTCCTCGACCACTTGCCGAAGGCACGTTGGACGCTTGCTGCTCCTCGTGGCGTTCACGGGCCTGGCGTTGCCGGTGTCGGCTCCGGGCGCGGGCGCGGCGCAGCCCGCCGGCACCGGCAACGCCCACCTTGCGTCCGTGCCGCGCGGCGAGGTGGTGCCGAGGGACGGCCAAAGCACGCCGGCGCAGCCGCACGGCGACGACTGGATTCCGCTGCTCTGCCTCGCGGGGCTGCTGGTCGCGGTGCCGGTCGGCTACTTCGGCTACGTCCGCGCGCGCCGCGAGACGGCCTGAGGATCGCACCAAGTATCTTCGACCGCGTGGCGCGACTGGTCGTAATCGAAGGTCTGGACGGCGCGGGCAAGCGCACGCTGTCCGAGGGGCTCACTGCTGCGCTGGAAGAGGCGGGCGCGAGCGTCGGCAGCCTCGCCTTCCCTCGTTACGGCCGTAGCGTGCACGCCGATCTGGTGCGCGAAACGCTGCATCGCGGGCACGGTGACCTCGCCGATTCCGTGTACGGAATGGCGTTGCTCTACGCCCTCGACCGCAGCGGTGCGGCCGACGAGATCCGCGCGCTGCTCGACGCGAACGACGTCGTCCTGCTGGACCGCTACGTCGCCTCGAACGCCGCGTACGCCGCCGCGCGCCTGCGCGAACACGCCGATGGTGCTGTGGTGCAGTGGGTTTGGGACCTTGAGGTAGAGCGGTTCGGCCTGCCGCGACCGGACGCGCACCTGCTGCTCCGGGTGAGCCCGGAGGTCGCGGCCGAGCGGGCAGTGCGCCGGGCGGAGTCGGACGCGGACCGGGCGCGAGACGCGTTCGAGTCAGACGATTCGCTGCAACAGCGTTGCGCCGCGGTGTACGACGAACTGGCCGCGGCGTCGTGGCTCGCACCGTGGCATGTGCTGGACGGCGTGGCCGGCGTGGATCTGCCGATGCTGGCGAAGTCGCTGCTCGCTTAGCCCAGTGCGGCGGTGGCGGCGCGCAGTTCGTCCAGCGCTTCGACCGCCAGTTCGCCGAACTCCCGCCGGTTTCCTGCCTCGACCCATCGGTTGAACGCGATCCCGAACGCGAGGCAGCCCAATTCCGCCGCGACGGTCGCGGCCGGCTCTTCGACCGCGCGCGCGGCGAGTGCGTCGTGCATGGCCGCGACCAGCTTGGCGCGCTTGAGCAATTCGCGTTCGAGCAGATCGTTGTTCGCCGCCACGATCGGCTGCCGTTGCCGGGCCCGAGCCAGCCGCTCGCCGGTGAAATCCGCCGCCACGGCATCCAATGCCCCGGCGACCGCTTCGAACGGCGTCGCGTCCGCTGGCGTCCCGGCGACGCCTTCGGCGAACAGCTGGGCCAGTTCCTCCTGCCCGCCGAACAGCACCTCGCGTTTGTCGGCGAAATGGCGGAAGAACGTCCGCTTCGTGAGCCCGGCGCGTTCGGCGATTTCGGCGACCGTCGTTTCGTCGTAGCCGCGTTCGGTGAACAGGTCGAGCGCGGCTTCCGCCAAACGGTGGCGTGCGTTCGGTTCCCAGCGGCCCATGCCGTCCAGTCTAGGTGATGACACCCGATGACATCAGGCGTACAGTGATGGCACTAGGTGTCATCAACTGTGAAAGGACCGTCCATGCGGATTTTCGTCACCGGAGCCAGCGGCCACGTCGGCTCGGCGCTCGTCCCCGAACTCCTTTCCGCCGGGCACGAGGTCGTCGGCCTCGCCCGGTCGGACGCCTCCGCCGCGGCGCTCGCCGAACGCGGCGCGCGGGTGTGGCGCGGCGACCTCGACGATCTCGACGGCCTGCGCGCGGCGGCCGCCGAGGCGGACGGGGTCGTGCACCTGGCGTTCAAGCACGACCTGATGGCCAGCGGCCAGTTCGACGGCGCGGTCGAAGCGGATCTCGCCGCGCTGAAAGCGCTCGGCGAAACCCTCGCCGGCACCGGCAAGCCATTGGTCTCGACCTCGGGAACGATGATGTTCGCCGGGCTCGGCCGCACTCTCGCCGAGGACGACCGGCTCCCCGGCGGCGCGCGGGTCGACGCGGAGAACTACGTGTTCGGGCTCGCTGACCACGGGGTCCGGTCGTCAGTCGTGCGGCTGCCGCCGTCGGTGCACAGTTCGCTCGACAAGCACGGCTTCGTCCCGCTCATGATCGGTTTCGCCCGCGCGGCCGGGGTTTCGCCGTATGTCGGGGACGGGGCCAACCGCTGGTCCGCCGGCCACACGCTGGACGCGGCCCGGCTCTACCGGCTGGCGCTGGAGAAGGCTCCGGCTGGCGTCGCGCTGCACGCGGTCGGCGACGAGGGCATCTCGCTCTGGCAAATCGCCGAGACGATCGGCGCGCGGCTTGGTGTCCCGGCGAAGTCCATCACGCCGGAGGAAGCCGCGGCGCACTTCGCGTTCCTCGCACCGATGGTGCAGACCGGCGTCCCGGCCTCCGCCGCGCGCACTCGCGAACTGCTCGACTGGAAGCCGGAACACCCTGGCCTGCTTGAAGACCTGGCACAGGAGCACTACTTCGCTACCGCGTGAACCTCGCTGGATCGAACAGCGAGATCGGATGCCGCGTCGTGCCGTCGACGATCAGATCGGCGAGGATTTCCCCGATCACCGGCACGAACTTGAAGCCGTGTCCGGAAAAACCGCACGCCACCACTGCCCGGGGATGCTTCGGGTGCGGGGCGATGACGAAGTGCTCGTCCGGCGTGTTGGTGTAGAGGCAGGCCACTGCCCGGCGGAAGGTCGCCGGAAGCGTCGGCATCCGGGAGCCGACGACGGCCGCGACCGCGCTCACCTCGGAATCGTGCACGCGCCGGTCGATCGTGTCGGCAGTGCACGGCAGGCCGCCGATGTGTGAAGCGACTTTGACGCCTTGTGCGGTATGCGCGGGGAAACCGTAGAACTGGCCGCCGTCAGCCGTTTCCCAGATATACACGGGATGATCGGCGAACGCCCGGACGTCCGTCGGTTCGAACCAGTACTGGACCTGACGCTGCACCTCGAAGTCCACGCCTAGGTCGGCGAGCAGCACGGGTGCCCACGCGCCGGGACACAGCACGAGCCGTTCGGCGGTGTAGTAGCTCGAAGCGGTGCCGACGCGCACCCCGGTTTCCGTGCTGGTCCAGGTGAAAACCTGCTCCTCGTGGTGCAGTTCGGCGCCGTGGCGCGCGGCGAGTTGCAGATGCGCGGCGACGCTGCCTTCGGGCGACACGAAACCGGCACCTGGTTCCCACAGCGCCACCTCGTCCTCGGCCGGGGTGATGGTGGGGAACCGGTGCCGGATCTCGGGGGCGTCCAGGATTTCGTGCGGGATATCGAACTTCTCCGCGGAAAGCGTGCTGCCGGTGATGGTGCGCGACTCCGGCGGGCCGCCCATCACCGCGCCGCAGCGGGTGAACAGCGACCGTCCGGTGTCGCGTTCGAGTTCGTCCCACATCTCGTGCGCGCGAAGCAGCAGCGGTACGTAATCCGGACCTTCGAGGTAAGCCTGCCTCGTGATCCGCGAACCGCCGTGGCTCGAACCGAGGTTGTGCACCGGCGCGAACTGGTCGATCCCGAGCACCTTCTGGCCCCGTCGCGCCAGCCGGTAGGCAGCCGCGCTGCCCATGCCGCCGAGACCGATCACGATCACGTCGTAATGCGTCATTCACCGCTCCTCAACGGCTCCGCGGCCACCCGCGCCGCGAACCGTTCCCCGAAGTGCTCGATTTCCACCGGCGTGCGCGGCCGGGCGTCCTCGACGGGAAGCCAGGCGTGGGCCAGGTTTTTGTCGACGGTGTAGCCGTACGCGCCGCTCGTGACGTACCCCGCCGGACGGCCGTCGACGTACACCGGTTCCCGGCCCTGCAAGACGGAATGCGTGTCGTCGATGGTCAAACACACCAGTTTCCGGCGCACCGTTGCGCGAGAACGGTGGAGAAGCGTGTCGCGACCGAGGAAGTAGCCCTTGTCCATCCGCACCGCGAACCCGAGACCGGCCTCGTACGGATCGTGTTCAGTGGTCACGTCGATGCCGCATCTTCGGTGGCCTTCCTCCATCCGCAGGCTGCGCAGCGCGTCTTCACCGGCCGCGACGATCCCGTACGGCTGCCCGGCCGTCCAGAGCGCGTCCCACAGCGACCGGCCAAGGTCCGCACTGGTGTGCAGCTCCCAGCCGGGTTCGCCGACCTCCGACACGCGCAGCACCGTCACCGGCACGTCGCCGACGTACGTCCGCCAAGCCCGGGAGTCCGATGTGGACAGTTCGGGCAGCACCTGCGCGGCAAGCGGACCCCACAAGCCGAGACAGCAGGTGCCGCCGGTGGTCTCGCGCAGCTGGACCGACCCGTCGCCAGGCAGGTGCCGACGCAGCCAGGCGACATCCCGATGGTGCCGCGCGGCGACGTGGAACTGCTCCACGCCGAGCCGGGCCACGGTGAGATCGCTGCGGACCCCGCCGTCTTCGCCGAGCAGCAACGTGCCGGCGACCGACCCGGGCGGCCGGTCGAGCTGATTCGTGGTCATCGTCTGCAGGAACGGCAACGCGCCACGACCGGTGATCTCCAGCCGTCGCCGCGGGGTCAAGTCGAACAACGCCACCCGGCTGCGCGCCGCGACGGCCTCCGCGCGGCTGTCGGTGTACTGCTGCGGTCGCGCCCAGCCGTCTTCGTCGCGAAACTCCGCGCCCAGCGCGACTTCGCGTTCGTAGCAGGGCGTGGTCCGCAGCAGCTCCGTCGCTGGCCGCGGATGGCCCGCCGCCGTCAGGCTTCGTTCCCGCACGCGTCCGGGTGCGAGCTGCAGCCGGTCGAACCGTGCGAGGTCGACGGACTGCAGGTCGAGGTGCGCTTGCCCTTCGATCAGCCAACGCGCCAGCTCCCGCGCGACCCCGGCGGACCGCGCGCAGTCCACCGCCTCGGCGACCCAGAACCCGTCGAGGTCCGGGTGTTCGCCCAACAGCGGCAACCCGTCCGGCGTGCCCGGGACCAGCTGCCGGACGCCCTCCTCGACCTTCGCGTCCGCCAGCGCGGGCACCAATCCGAGCGCGGCCGTCCACGATTCCTCGAAGCCGGCTGGAGCGAACGCGGCATCGGTTTCGACCGGGCCCAGCGCGCTGATGCCCAGCCGGTCGACATGCTCGCGCAGCGACAGCCCGGCACCGCGCAAGATCGGTTTGTCCGCCTCGGTGAAGTGGTCGTTGTCCCCGGAGAGCTGCGCCAACGGCGTCGTGCGCGCGTGCTCGACGGCAATCGGCACCACCGGCACGGCGAGATCGACCATCCGGCCGAACTGCGGTCCGCGTACTCCAGCGCACGAGATGACCACGTCGGCACGGAACCGATCGGTCGCGGTTGCCACCGCGGTCACCCGGCCCGCGGTACGCACGATCTCGACAATCTCTTGTCCGGTAAGGAATTTCGCGCCCCGATCCTTGGCACGGCGGGCCTGGGCGAGCGCCGCGCGGACCGGTTTGACCAGTCCATCGCCAGGAATGTGCAGGCCGCCGAACACCTTCGCGGAGTCGAGCAGCGGGTGCAGCTGGGCGCATTCGCCCGGCTCGCGCAGATAGCCGCGCACCCCGGACGACGTCGCCCAGCCAAGCCGTTGCCGCAGCTGGCGAAGCTGCTCCGGCGTGGTCGCGAGTTCCAGGCTCCCGACGGGCTGGAAACACCAGCCGCCGTCGACCGTCAGCCCGCTGTACTTCTCCGCGGTGTACTTCGCGAACTCGGACGCCGTGCGGTCCTCGTGCGTGCGGAAGAGCAGCCCCGGCCCGGCGGAGGCGATCGCCGGTTCCGGTTCGAGCACGGTGACGTCCGTCCACCCGCGTTCGGTCAGCTCGTCGGCGACCGCGCAGCCGAGGAGCCCGGCGCCGATCACGACCACTCGCGGTCGCACTGCCATCGCGAGGTACCTCCTGCCTGCCGGCCGTCGCGCGGACGGCCCGGCTCGGGACGAGACAGGCATGCCGAACGGCCCGCCGGGGACGGGCGCGTTGCGGATGGAGATCGATGTTCCGTCTGCTGCAACTCACAAATTGCGGGATCGCGGGCGCGCTGTCAAGAGAGCCGCCGCGGCCGGGAGGTCACGCGGAAAAGTAGCCGAGCTGAGCGGAAAGCTCCCGCGCCGCGTCGGCCATCGGCGCGACGATCTGCCGGATGCGCTGCTTCGACAACCGGTAGGACGGGCCGGACGCGCTCATCGCCGCGACGACGTCGCCGCCGGGCCCGCGCACCGGCACCGCGACCGCGTGCATGCCGAGCTCCAGCTCCTCGAAGCAAGCCGCGTACCCGTCCTCGGCGACGCGGTCCAGCTCCGCCGCCAGCTCGTCCCGGTCGACCGTGGTGCGCGGCGTGTACTGCTCAAGCTCGTGCGCGAGCGCGCGCTTGCGCCCGGCGTCGTCCATCGCGGCCAGCAGCACCTTGCCACTGGAGGTGGCGTGCAGCGGCGTGCGCTGCCCGGTCCAGTTCTGCGTGGTGATCGCCGCCGACCCGCGGGCCTGGCTGATGTTGATCGCGACGCCGTCGTCGGCGATCGCGATGTTGACCGTCTCGCCCAGCTCCTCGGCGAGCGACTGGCAGGTCTGCCTGCCGAGCTTCGCCAGGTCCATCCGGCCGGTCGCGGCACCGGCCAGCCGGACCACGCCGAACCCGATCGCGTACTTGCCGCGTTCGCCGAGCTGCTCGACCATTCCGTGTGCTTCCAGGACACTGAGCAGCCGGGACGCGGTGGACTTGTGCACGCCCAGCTCGCCGGCGATCTCGGTGATGCCGGTTTCGCCGTTGCGAGCCAGCAGCTCCAGGACGGTGATCGCCCGGTCGACGGACTGCACCGCGCTTCCCGTTGCGTTTCCCGAGTCCTGGTTCCGCATAGCGCAACAGTAACCGCTCGGCTGCGATCTGTTCGGCTGAGCGGGCGAATCGGCCCTCCCCCGGACGCGGGACGCCGCCGGATGGCCCAACCGGGTCGGTGATCTTGATCTTTCCGGTGGTCAAACGCGCGGGTCGTGCGCGCGGGTGCGGGCGGTAGTGCGAACATGTGGTCATGAAGGCACGTGTCTTGGTGGTCGACGACGACCCGGCGCTGGCGGAGATGCTCACCATCGTCCTCCGCGGCGAGGGGTTCGACACCGCGGTGGTCGCGGACGGTTCGCGGGCGCTGCCCGCGCTGCGGGAGCTGAAACCGGACCTGGTCCTGCTCGACCTCATGCTGCCCGGCATGAACGGCATCGACGTGTGCAAGGCGATCCGCGCCGAGTCCGGCGTGCCGATCGTCATGCTCACCGCCAAGAGCGACACCGTCGACATCGTGCTCGGCCTCGAGTCCGGCGCCGACGACTACGTCGTCAAGCCGTTCAAGCCGAAGGAACTGGTCGCCCGCGTGCGCGCCCGGATGCGCCGCACCGAGGCCGAGCCCGCCGAATCGCTCACCATCGGCGATCTCGCGATCGACGTCCCCGGACACGAGGTCACCCGGGAGGGCAAGGCGATCCCGCTGACCCCGCTCGAATTCGACCTGCTCGTGGCGCTGGCCCGCAAGCCGCGCCAGGTGTTCACCCGCGAGGTGCTGCTCGAACAGGTCTGGGGCTACCGGCACGCGGCCGACACCCGGCTGGTGAACGTGCACGTCCAGCGCCTGCGCTCGAAGGTGGAGAAGGACCCGGAGCACCCCGAGGTGGTGCTGACGGTGCGCGGAGTCGGGTACAAGGCCGGCCCGCCGTGAGCGTGCGATGACCGGTTTCGCGGGGCGGCTTCGCGCCGCCGTCCGCGCCGCGGCCCGGCTGTCCGGCCGGGTCGTGGTTTTCGCCCGCCGCCGCGCGGTGGCGTTCAACGAGCTGTGGAAGCACTCGCTGCAGTTCCGCGTCACGATCTCGACGCTCGCGCTGTCCTCGGCCGTGGTGTTCGTGCTGGGCATGGTCCTGCAGAACCAGATCACCGAACGGCTGCTGGACACCAAGCGCCGCGCCGCGATCGAGCAGACCCAGGCGCTGGCCGACACCGCCGCCCGTGAGCTGGTCGGCGTCGGCGGCGAGTCCGCGGACGCGCTGCACACGCGATTGCAGAACGCGCTCAAGAAGATTTCGACCACGTCTTCGTCGCGCGCGGGTTCCACCGCGGGCACCTTCGATCCCGTGCTGGCCAGCGTCGGACGCGGCCAGTCCGACACCGACCCGGTGTTCGTCGGGCCGTTCGGCTCGGTGCCGGAGCGGCTGCGCCAGTTCGTCGAGGCCGATCACCTCGCCCGGCTCGAGCACACCGTCGACGAGAACGGCGCGCGGACCACGTACCTGATCGTCGGCACGCCGCTGCTGTCCGGGACCAGCCCGCTGCAGCTGTACCTGCTGTTCCCGCTCACCAGCGAGCAGACCACCGTCTCGACCGTGCAGAACACCTTGTTCGTGGCCGGCATCGTGCTGCTGCTGTTGCTCGCCGGCATCACGAACCTGGTGGTGCGGCAGGTGGTGCGGCCGGTCCGGCAGGCGGTCGCGGCGGCCGAGCAGTTCGCGGGCGGCGACCTCGACCAGCGGCTCGCCGTCGTGGGCGAGGACGACCTCGCCAAGCTCGCGGTTTCCTACAACAGCATGGCGGCCAGCATCCAGAACCAGATCCGCCAGCTCGAGGAATTCGGCGGGCTGCAGCGCCGGTTCACCTCCGACGTTTCGCACGAGCTGCGCACCCCGCTCACCACCGTGCGGATGGCCGCCGACGTGCTGCACGCGTCGCGCGAGCAGTTCCCGCCCGGCCTTGCCCGCTCTACTGAGCTGCTGGTCGACGAGCTGGACCGGTTCGAGGCGCTGCTCGGCGACCTGCTGGAGATCAGCAGGCTCGACGCGGGCGTCGAGGAGCTGTCGGCCGAGTACATCGACGTGCGGCCGATCGCGACCCGCGCGGTCGAGCAGGTGCGGGTGCTCGCCGGAACCGCGGGCAGCGCGGTCGAACTGGTGCTGCCGGACGAGGACACCTCGGCCGACGTGGACGCCCGCCGGATCGAGCGGATCCTGCGCAATCTGCTGGCCAACGCGGTCGACCACAGCGAGGGCAAACCGGTGGTGCTGACCGTCGCGGTGAACGAGACCGCGGTCGCGATCACCGTCCGGGACTACGGCGTCGGCCTGCGGGCGGGGGAGGCCGAGCTGGTGTTCAACCGGTTCTGGCGCGCCGACCCGTCGCGCAACCGGCGCACCGGCGGCACCGGGCTGGGGCTCGCGATCAGCCAGGAGGACGCGCGGCTGCACGGCGGCGTCCTCGACGCGTGGGGCGAACCGGGCCACGGCGCGTGCTTCCGGCTCGTGGTGCCGCGGCGGCAAGGCGTGCCGATCGCGGACAGCCCGCTGGTGCTGCCGCCGCCGGACGCCGTTTCGGAGATCACGCTGTCGCCGTCGTCGGTCGCCGAACTGCAGCCCGCGCCGGAAGCGATCCTGGCCGATCCGGCCCCGGACCGGGAGGAGGTCGGTCAGTGAGGCGAGTGCTTCTCCTTCTCGCCTGCGCGTTGGTGCTCGTGAGCTGCGCGAATGTGCCGCAGGAATCGCTGCCGGTCGTCGTGTCCGCGGAAAAGGCTCCGCAGCAGGCCAACAACGCGCCGGAGCCGCCGGCCAACGCCGAGCCCCTCGACATCGTGCGGCTGTTCATCAAGGCCAACGCCGATCCGCGGACCTACAACGCGGCCTCGAAGGCGTTCCTCGACGACAAACAGCGGGCCGCCTGGCGGCCGAACCGCTCGTTCACGATCATCGACAAGACGTTCAGCACGGTCTACGACACGGCCGCCACCTCCGGTCCCACCGCCACGCCAGCGCCGTCGTCGACCGCGCCGGATCCGAACGTCCGCACGGTCACCGTGCGCGGTTCGGTGCTCGGCACGCTGAGCGCGGACTCCGCGTTCATCCCCGGCAGCGGCCCGGCCGAGCAGACCTTCCAGGTGCGCAAGCAGGCCGACGGGCAATGGCGGATCTCCAGCCCGCCCCCGCCGGTGCTGCTGGTGACCGACGACGAGTTCGACGGCAACTACAACCAGGTCGCGGTGAGCTTCTACTCGCCGGGCTCCGGCACCTTCGTGCCGGACCTGCGCTATGTCCCGGCGAAACCGCAGTCGGGCATGCCGGGCCGGGTCATGGACCTGATCATGCAGGGCCCTTCGGCCGGGCTCACCGGCGCGGTGAAGAACCTGTTCGGCGACGGCGTGCAGCTTGAGAACAACGTGAAGAACAACGACGACGGCTCGCTCACCGTGCAGTTGAGCGGGCTCAGCGGGGCCAGCCCGGAGACACGGACGCTGATCGCCGCGCAGATCGTGCTGTCGATGCAGACCGTCACGTCCACCCGGATCCGGCTGCTCGCCGACGGCGGGCCGCTCGTGCCCGGCCACGAGTACTGGCGCGGCAGCGATGTGCCCGCGTACAACGCCGCTTCGTCGCCGAGTTCGGACTTGCTGGGCCTGATGACGATCGGCGGCCGCGTCCGTTCGCTCGGCGACGGCGCGCCGGTCGCGGGCGCGGTGGGCAACGGCGCGTACCAGGTGGTGAGCGCGGCCCAGTCGATCGACGGCAAGCGCCTCGCGGTGGTCGAGCAGGACGGCGAGCGGGTCCGGCTGCGCATCGGCGACCTCGGCCGCGACCTGCCGACAGTCGAGCTCGGCGGCGGTTCGCTGAGCCGTCCCACCTGGCGGCCGGCGCAGACCGGGGCCGGGCCGTCGAACGAGGTGTGGACGGTCGTCGACCATTCGATCATCGCGCGGATGGTCCTCGATCCGAACGGCCACTGGCTGCGCCAAAGCGTCAACGCGAACGACCTGCTGGCGCTGGGCCCGATCGGCGTCCTGCGGCTTTCCCGGGACGGTGCCCGCGTGGCCGCGACGGTGAACGGCCAGCTGGTCGTGGCGTCGGTGGTGCGCAGCGGCGACACGGTCACCTTGCGCGAGCCGCGGGTCCTGCAGCCGGGTGTGCTGACGGACGTCTCGGACGTGGACTGGGGTTCGACGCCGGACACCCTCGTCGCCGCGACTGCCTCGCCGTCGCAGCCGGTCCAGCGTCTGTCGGTCGACGGGCGGCGGATGGACGCCTACAACAGCTCGAACCTCACCGCTCCGGTGCGCGCGGTCGCGGCGGCTCCGAGCAGGCCGATCGTGGTCGCGGACGCCGGCGGGCTGTGGACGGCGACGGAGCTGGGCGAGGTGTGGCGGCCGCATTCGCACTCGATGCAGAACGCGGATCCGTTCTATCCGGGGTGATTTCCGGGCTCCCGGTCCGCGGCCGCCCGAAACTGTCGGTGGTCGGGTGCACACTCGGAGTCATGTCGCTGAACCTGATCCTGCCGACCGCTTGTGCCGGCTGTGAAACCCGCGGCGCGCCGGTGTGCGCCGCCTGCTCCTCGGCGTGGGGGTCCCCCACTGAGGTGTTTCGCCCGCCGCTGGCGGCGCTGGCCCCGGCCTATGCGCTGGCCCGCTATACGGGTGTCGCCAAGCGGATCCTGATCGCCTACAAGGAACGTCGTCGCCGCGATCTGGCTCCGTTTTTGGGCTGGGTGCTCGCGGTCGGCCTCATGGCGTTGCCGCTGGGCGGGCTGCTGGGCAGTCCGTGGTGCCTGGTTCCCGCTCCGAGCAGGCGGATTGCTTCGCGGGTTCGCGGCGGTCCGCACGTCCTCCGGATCGCGGCGGAAACCGCTCGGTGGACGGGTGCTTACGTCGCGCCTGCCCTGGTGCTGAAGGGCGGGCGGGACGCGGTCGGGTTGAACCGGGCGGAACGGGTCGCCAATCTGGCGGGCCGCCTCCGCTTCGCCGCGGCCGGGCGTCCGCCGCCGGGGACGCGGGTCGTGGTGGTGGACGACGTGATCACCACAGGGGCCACGTCCGCCGCATGCGTCACGGCGTTGAAAAACGCGGGCGTCCCGGTGGTGGCGGTACTCGCCCTGCTGGCGACAGTCTGAGAGGCAGTCCGTGTCCGAAACCCGAACGTGCCGTCCGCCGCTCGCGAATCCGCCGACATCCGAAACCGAAATCCGGTGCGCGCGTCCCGATCTCTCGCGCTGGCCGCGGCCAAACCGGAACGATTCCAAAAACCGTCCGCCGTACGGCTTTCGCCCACTTCCTTGTCCGGGAGGCAATTGACGCGCCACGCACCACTACCGCCAGGTGTCACCTACACGAGTGATGTCAAGAGGGAACCTCCGACTGCCGTCGCCCGTTGATCGGATATGAGGGCCAAGGCCGGAATCACTCCCGCAGCGGGGCAGTCCACCGAGGTGGCGGCTGTGCCGGGCGGGCCGGTCACCCTCGGCGTCCGAGGTGCCGCCGGGTTGCGCCGTCCGCGTGAAACCAGGGCACGCGCGCTCGGCCTTCCGGGCGGCGATTTCGGGCTGCGCACGCATGATTCACTGCGCCCCGTGACGGGTTCCCGGATCGTGACATCCCCCGGCTCGGGGGCTGTTGCGGACGGCGTGATGAAGCTAACGTGCTCCGCTATCAGCAATACCCGCAGGCAGGGAGGTGTGCAGCCCATGTCCCTGGCGCCGGCGGCCCGCTGAGTCCGCGTTCGCGCTACCGCCACGAGACGTCGTGATCCGGTCGCCGAATTCTTTATCAGCCCGCCGAACCGAGCAGTAACCGCTTCAGTACCGGTGCCGTGAGAACACAACAGCTCGCAGTTTCCTCAGCGAGGGAGGTCGTGTATGGACATCGTCGTTAAGGGCCGCAACGTGGAGGTGCCCGAGCATTACCGGGCGCTTGTCAGCGAAAAGCTGGCCCGCCTTGAGCGCTACGACAAGAAGGTCATCCGCTACGAAGTGGAACTCTTCCACGAACCCAACCGCAGGCAGGCCAAGAGCTGCCAGCGCGTCGAGATCACCGGGAAGGGCCGCGGTCCGGCTGTCCGCTCCGAAGCGAGCGCGGCCGACTTCTACGCAGCGCTCGACTCCGCCGTCACCAAGCTGGAAAACCGGCTCCGGCGGACACACGACCGCAGGCGCGTGCATTACGGACGCAGCCGTCCGGAGTCCGTCGCCGAGGCGACGTCGATGGCCGGCGGATCCGATGCCGTCGCCGGGCCCGCCATGGGCACGGCCGTACTGGACGCACCCGACGCGACCGAACCCATGGTGAACGGTTTCGCGGCGACGAGTGCGGGCGACATTCCCCGGCAGGGGCGCTGGGAAGACGAGGACCTGGGCCATCAGCCCGGCCGCGTCGTCCGCGAGAAGCAACACGCCGCGGACCCCATGACGGTGGACCAGGCTCTCTACGAGATGGAGCTGGTCGGCCACGACTTCTACCTGTTCAACGACTCCGAGGCCGGCCGGCCGAGTGTCGTCTACCGGCGAAAGGGCTTCGACTACGGCGTGATCCGGCTGGGCTGACTCCGGCCTGAGCACAACCTCGCAGGTACGGCCCGCACGCGAACGCGTGCGGGCCGTCCGCGTGCCCGGAGTGCGACCCGCGGCACGACCTTCGTCGGGACCTGTGCGAACCTGTCGTGACCTTCTGCGACGACGTGCGTGCGCGGACCAGCCCGCGTTCCCTACGATGGGGGAGACGGCGGCGGCGCACACGGGCGCCAGCCGCGGCGATTACTGCCCGGGACCGGCCTGGGCGCGATCATGATCAGCTAGTGAGGTCGACCGGATGGTGCTGAACCGCCTGCTCCGCGCGGGCGAGGGCAAGATGGTGAAGCGGCTGCGCAACATCGCCGATCACATCAACACCCTCGAAGACGACGTGAAGGACCTGTCGGACGCCGAACTGCGGGCCAAGACCGACGAGTTCCGCGAGCGGTACGGCAAGGGCGAATCACTGGACGAGCTGCTGCCGGAGGCGTTCGCCGTCGCCAGGGAAGCGGCGCACCGCGTGCTCGGCCAGCGGCCGTACGACGTCCAGCTGATGGGCGGGGCGGCGCTGCACCTCGGCCAGGTCGCCGAAATGAAGACCGGTGAGGGCAAGACGCTCACCTGCGTTCTCGCGGCCTACCTGAACGCGATCCCCGGGGACGGCGTGCACGTCGTCACCACCAACGACTACCTCGCCAAGCGCGACGCGGAGTGGATGGGCCGCATCCACCGCTTCCTCGGGCTCGAGGTCGGCGTCATCATCGCCGAACAGGACCCGCAGGAGCGTCGCAAGCACTACAACGCCGACGTCACCTACGGCACGAACAACGAGTTCGGCTTCGACTACCTGCGCGACAACATGACGTGGTCGCTCGACGAATGCGTGCAGCGCGGGCACAACTTCGCGATCGTCGACGAGGTCGACTCGATCCTCATCGACGAGGCGCGCACCCCGCTGATCATCTCCGGCCCCGCGGACCAGTCGTCGCGGTGGTACGTCGAATTCGCCCGGCTCGCGCCGCTGATGCAGGGCATCGACACCACCACCATGGGCACGCGCGAGCGGGTCGAGAAGGCCAACCTGATCAACTCGAAGTACCACTACGAGGTCGACGTCCGCAAGCGCACCGTCGCGGTCACCGAGAAGGGCGTCCGGTACGTCGAGGACCAGCTCGGCATCGAGAACCTCTACGAGGCGGCGAACACCCCGCTGGTCGGCTACTTGAACAACGCGCTCAAGGTCAAGGAGCTGTACCACAAGGACAAGGACTACATCGTCCGCGACGGCGAGGTCATGATCGTCGACGAGTTCACCGGGCGCATCCTGGTCGGCCGCCGCTACAACGAGGGCATGCACCAGGCGATCGAGGCCAAGGAAGGCGTCGAGATCAAGGCGGAGAACCAGACGCTCGCCACGATCACGTTGCAGAACTACTTCCGGCTGTACTCGAAGCTGTCCGGCATGACCGGTACCGCCGAGACCGAGGCCGCCGAGTTCCACCAGACCTACAAGCTCGGCGTGGTGCCGATTCCCACGAACCGGCCGATGGTCCGCGCCGACCGCGCCGACCTGATCTACAAGAACGAGCAGGCCAAGTTCGAGGCCGTCGCCGAGGACATCGCCGAGCGGCACGAAAAGGGCCAGCCGGTGCTGGTCGGCACCACGAGCGTGGAGAAGTCCGAGCACCTGTCGAAGCTGCTGCTCAAGCTGGGCGTGCCGCACGAGGTGCTGAACGCGAAGTACCACAACAAGGAAGCGCTGATCGTCGCGCGGGCGGGCAAGAAGGGCCAGGTCACGGTCGCCACGAACATGGCGGGCCGCGGTACCGACATCGTGCTCGGCGGCAACCCGGACATCATGGCCGACGAGGTGCTGCGCGAACGCGGTCTCGACCCGGTCGAGCACTCCGAGGAGTACGAGGCCGCGTGGCCGAAGGTGCTCGAGGAGATCAAGGAAGAGGCGCGAGTCGAGGCGGACGCCGTCCGCGAGGCGGGCGGGCTGTACGTGCTCGGCACCGAGCGGCACGAATCGCGGCGCATCGACAACCAGCTGCGCGGCCGTTCCGGACGGCAGGGCGACCCCGGCGAATCGCGGTTCTACCTGTCGCTGGGCGACGACCTGATGCGCCGGTTCAACGCGGTGCTGGTCGAACGCATCATGACCACCATGCGGCTGCCGGACGACGTGCCGATCGAGCACAAGATGGTCTCCAAGGCGATCAAGAGCGCGCAGACCCAGGTCGAGCAGCTCAACATGGAGACCCGCAAGAACGTCCTCAAGTACGACGAGGTCATGAACGAGCAGCGCAAGGTGATCTACGCCGAGCGGCTGCGCGTGCTCGGCGGCGAGGACCTGCGCGAGCAGATCG
Organism: Amycolatopsis silviterrae; assembly: GCF_042684085.1. NCBI lineage: Bacteria > Bacillati > Actinomycetota > Actinomycetes > Pseudonocardiales > Pseudonocardiaceae > Amycolatopsis > Amycolatopsis silviterrae. The sequence continues at coordinate 373,081 of NZ_JBHUKS010000018.1, read as the reverse complement.
AGCACATGATCATCGACGTGGTGAAGGCGTACGCCGCGGGCGCGACGGCGCAGGGCTACGCCGAGGACTGGGACCACGAGCAGCTGTGGACCGCGCTGAAGACGCTGTACCCGGTGAGCCTCGACTGGGACGACCTGGTCGAAGACGGCGACCTCGACGCGGAAAGCCTTACCCAGGCACTGGTCGACGACGCACTCGCCGCGTACGCCAAGCGCGAGGCCGAGATCGACGAGCTGGTCGGCGAGGAAGGCTCGATGCGCCGCCTCGAGCGGCAGGTCATGCTCACCGTGCTGGACCGCAAGTGGCGCGAGCACCTCTACGAGATGGACTATCTCAAGGAGGGCATCGGCATGCGGGCGCTCGCCCAGCGCGACCCGCTGATCGAGTACCAGCGCGAGGGCTTCGACATGTTCCGCGCGATGCTCGACTCGCTGAAGGAGGAGGCCGTCGGCTTCCTGTTCAACCTGCAGGTCGAGCGCGCCGAACCGGAACCCGCGCACCAGCCGGAACCGTCGGCGCTCCCGGGCGGCGTCACGTCCGCGACCGCCGCGGCGGCCGGATCCTTCGGCGCCAAGGCCGAGGACGAGGGCAAGCACGCCCGCCCGGCCCCGCCGCAGCCGCCGGCCACCGACTCCGACTCGGTCCCGTCCGCCTTGCGCGGCAAGGGATTGGGCGGCGGTGTCCAATCCGGACTGACCATGTCCGGCCCGTCCGAGGGCGGCGGCGTCGAGTCCCATTCGGACAGCGCGAACGAGTCGGAAACAGGCGGCGCGAGCGGCGGCACCCGGCGGGAACGCCGGGCTGCCGAGCGGGCGCAGTCCAAGAAGGGCAAGAAGGGACCGCGGCGCTGACGCGTCCCTGGCTGTCCATTGTGGACGGCTGAGCACGGCGGAGAACGGCAGCACGGGCAATGCTCGTGCTGCCGTTCCGTCGTTTCCGGGGCGAGCCGGGGCCACAGTGGACTGACGCTCGATCAGGGGACGCTGGCTGGGTGGCAGATGGCCCGCTTGCCTGGCCGAGTTGATTGTCTGGCGCTGCGCTGCCCAAACTCTTGGGCCCGGATTTCCACCGATGCAGGATTGCTGTACCACAAGTCAGGACAGCTGTCCCACTTCGCTAGGCAACCGAAGGCCGATCAGGTCGTGCAGGCTCGGTTCGCGGTGCGAGCACGTGAAACCGGGTGCACACCCAGCCCGTCCGGGTGCGCTCGAACCGGGCCGCCAGTGCCAGCACTCGCGGTCCGGAGTGGATGATCGCGCTGGTTTCCAGCACGGTCTCGGCTGGACGGCAGACGTGCAGATCCCCGGCGACGTGGTGGCGGATGCCCGGCATCAGGGCCTGGCTGCTGAGCCGCGAGAACAGCGCTTCGTCCACGAGCGGCCGGATCTGGCCCGCCGCGCGACGGCCCGCGAGGACTTCGAGGATGGCGTTGAGCCGCTGGGTGAGTCGTCGTCCGGCGGGCGGGTCGGCGAGCCGCAGCAACCGGTGCCCGGCGGGCGGCAGGTCGTACGGCGACGGCCACGCGCCTCGGCGGTGCGTTCGCCTGCCCCTGACCTCCGCGACGGCAGCCAGCGGCCGGAGGCTGTGGTTCGTCATTGAAGTTCCTCCCCGAAACATGGACGTCCACCCGCGGTTTGGTGTGCGTCCGTTTCCAGCGACGGGACGGCGAGCGCCTGATCCGGCGAAAAGGGCGGAACTGGGCGGACCGGCTCCGGCTGATGCGCTAGTGCGCCTTGCCCAGCGGGCTGCGGTGGGCCGGTTACGGTGGGAGTCCGCAGCACGGGACTGCTGACGGGCGGGATGTTTCCGCTGAAGGCGCGGCGTTTGCCGAGATCTTGGGCGTTGTCGAACCGGAGTGCGCCCCGCGGAACAGCGGATACGCTGGCGGAGTGTTGAAAGGCTTGCTCATCGACTACGCCGGAGTGCTCACCGACCCGGACGCGGCGCTGCTCTACGACTACCTCCGCGATGCCCGGGCGAAAGGCACCAGCACCGCGCTGGTGTCGAACGCGCCCGGAGCCGCGCCGGGGGTGAAAACCGAGCTGTCGCAGTACTTTGACGCGCTCGTGTTCTCCGGTGAGGTCGGCGTCGCCAAACCGGATCGCGAGATCTATCTCGTCGCGGCCGAGCGGATCGGGCTGGCCGTGCCTCGGTGTGTCTTCATCGACGACGCCGAGCGGAATGTGCGCGGGGCCGTCGCGGCGGGGATGGTCGGGGTGCACCACCGCACGGTCGCCGGCACCCTCGACGAACTGGCGGCGTTGTTCAGCTGACCCCGCGCCGCACCAGTTCGAACGACAGCACGGCGGCCGCGGCGGAGACGTTCAGCGATTCGACGTCGCCGGGCATCGGGATGGACACCCACTCCGTCACCAGTTCGGCCACCGCCTCGCCCACACCTTCGGTTTCACCGCCCAGCACGAACGCCGACCGTTGCGGCAGTTCGACATCGAAGATCGACGTCGACGCCGAGGCACCGAGTGCGTACAGGCTGTATCCGGCCTCCACCAGCATTTCCGCCGCCTCGCGTGCTGATCCGCAGCGCAGCATCGGTGCCCGGAAGGCAACGCCCGCCGAGGATTTCACCACCATCGGATCCAGCGCGGCGACGCCACGGCGCGGCACGATCACGCCGGACAGCCCGGCGGCCGTCGCGGTGCGCAGGATCATTCCGACGTTGGCGGGGGTGGTGATGCCGTCGAGAAGCAGCAGCCGCGCGGGCGGGCGGCGGTCGTCCAGCGCTGCGGCGAGGGCGCGCATGCGCGGCGCGACGACGTCGGCCAGCACGCCCTGGTCCTGTTTTCCGTTACCGGCCAGTACTTTCACCCGGTGCGCGCTCGCCCGCTGCACCGGCACCCCGGCGGCTTTCGCGGCGCGCTGGATTTCCGCGGCGGCGGGGCCGCGCGCGGTGTCGGCGAGGATCACCTTGTCCACGCGCAGGTCCGGATCGCCCAGCGCCTCCAGCACGGGCTTGCGCCCGTAAACGGTCAGGAAGCGGTCTTTCGGCGAACCCGCCAGCTCATCACCCACACAGGCCAGTCTCGCATTGTGTAAGGATCGGCTCATGCCCGACCGCCTGTCCGCGCTGGACGCCTCGTTCCTGTACGTCGAGGACCAGACGACGCCGATGCACGTCGGGGGCGTGGCGATCTTCGAACGGCCGCCGTCCGGATTCACCTACGAGCAGGTGCTCGACCTCGTCGGCGCGCGGCTGGCGTTCCTGCCCCGCTACCGCCAGCGCGTGCTCGCGGTGCCGGGGCACCTCGCGCGCCCGGTGTGGGTGGACGACGTCGACTTCGACCTGAACTACCACGTCCGCCGCTCCGCGCTGCCCCAGCCGGGCAGCGACGACCAGCTGTTCGACCTGGTCGCGCGGCTGATGTCGCGGCGGCTCGCGCCGGAACGGCCGCTGTGGGAGGCGTATTTCGTCGAGGGGCTGGCCGGTGACCGGGTCGCGATGGTGACGAAAACACACCAGTCCGTTGTGGACGGTGTCGGCACGATCGACCTCGGCCAGCTGATCCTCGACGAGACCCCGGAAGCGCCCGAGCCGTTCGAGGACATGTGGGCGCCGCGGCGCGAGCCGAGCCGTACGCAACTGGTCCTCGACGCGATGAGCGAGACCGTGCAGCGGCCCGGCGAGCTGATCGAAAACGTGCGCTCGATCGCCGGTGACGCGGTGACCACGGTGAGCAAGGCTGTCGAGACGCTCGGTGGCGTCGCGGCGACGATCACGCGGCCCGCGCCGCCCGGGCCGCTGAACGTCCGGGTGTCCGGCGGCCGGGTGTTCTCGGTCGTGCGCACGCGGCTGGAGGATTTCCGCAAGATCCGCGCGGACCACGGCGGCACGGTCAACGACGTAATCCTGGCCGCGATCACCGGTGCGCTGCGGGAATGGCTGCTGTCGCGCGGGGAGAACCTCACCCCGACCGAAACCGTGCGCGCGCTCGTGCCGATGGCGGTCACCGACGTCGAAACCGCCGAGTTCGCCACGCCCGCGCTGGTCGGCAACCAGGTCGCGGCGTATCTGATCGACCTGCCGGTCGGCGAGCCGAGCGCGGGGCTGCGGCTGCAGCACATCGGGCACGCGATGGCCGAGCACCTGAATTCGGGAAGATCGGTGGCCGCGCGCGGGTTGCTGAAGGTGAGCGGGTTCGCGCCGGCGACGCTGCATTCGCTCGGCGCGCGGGCGGGCGGATCGCTGTCCGGGCGGATTTTCAACCTGATGATCACGAATTCGCCGGGGCCGCAGGTGCCGGTGTACGCCGGAGAGGCGAGACTGGTGGAGATGTTCCCCGTGATGCCGCTGATGCGCACGCAGGCGCTGGCGATCGGGGTCACCTCCTACCACGGCGGTGTCTACTTCGGACTCAACGGCGACCGCAAAGCCGCGTTCGACGTCGGGCTGCTCGGCGGGATGATCGAAGAAGCACTGGAAGAGCTGAAGGGTGCGCACTGGTGAGGGTTTATCTGCCTGCGACGATCGCGATGCTGCGCGACCTGGAGGCCAACGGCGAGTTCCGCGCTCGCAGCGGCACCGGGTTCGCGCTGACGCCCGCCCTGCGCGAGGCGTATGCGAGCGGTTCCGACGAGGAACTGGAATACGCGGCTTTACTGGACGCGGCCCGCGCTTCGCTGCGCCTGATCGCGGCTGAGGAAAAGGGCGAACCGCGGCGTGCGGTGGTGTCGGTGGACGTCGACGACGCGACCCTGCGCCCGGATCTCGACGCGGCTGTCGTGCGGCTGGCCGGTCCGGTGCCGAAGTCGCAGATCGCGGCGATCCACGTGGACTCGGCCGAGGCGGAGGACGCCGTGACGGCCGCGGCCGCGGTGATCGACGCAGCCGACCTTGGCGACGAGGACGCCGAGTTCACCCTTGGCGACGCCGAGGACCACGAGCTGGCCTGGTACGCCCTGCAGGAGCTGCCTTTCCTGCTCGAACTGCTCTAGCGGTCCGTGAAGGACTCCTTGAGGGAATCAGATTCCCTCAAGGAGTCCTTCACGGCACGTCAGCTGCCGCCGGTCATGGTGCCGATGTCGGCGGGGGCGGGCGCGTCGATCGTCACGGGGGAGTTCCAGTCCGTGTAGCGCGCTTTGACCGTGGCGGCACCGGTCTGGCCGGTCGCCTGCATGACCGGCGACAGGTCGAGGACCAGCTGCATCGGCCGGTGCTGCGGGTCCAGCCAGAGGTCGAACGGGACCGCCTTGCCCTGGTCGCCGAGTCGGGTCAGCGCTTCGGCGGGCAGGCCGCCGGGCAGCTCGGAGCCGAGTTTCCCCAGGTCGACGGTGAGGTGGTAGTGCTCGGCCGGGGCCCCGTCGAGGGTGGTCGCGTCGCTGGCGGCCACCGTCCCCGCCGTGCGGACCTGCGCCAGGGTGCGCGCCGGGTCGTTCTGCTCGGCCAGTTGCGCCAGGCTGCCGCCCAGCACCTGCGAGAGCGGATCGGTGCCGTCCGGCGACACCTTCACCCACGCTTTGTGGTCGCTGACCTGGTCACGAGCGCTTTCCGGGACCTTCGCGTACAGCGTCTTGGCGACCAGGCGCAGTTCGAGCGGTTCGCCGACGTAGTCCGTCGTCATCGACAGCGACGTTCCGGTGCTGTCGAATTTCGCCTGGCCTTGTCCGTGGGACACGAGGGTGCCGGTGGTGACGTCCGCGGTGAACTTCGCGGTATGGCCGGCCAGGGTCGCGGCCGACGCGGCGTCCGCGAGCGCGCGGGCGTCGGTGAAGCGCTGTGGTTCCGGGGTGCTGGAACAGCCTGCCGAAGCGACCGCCAGCAGCGCGGCGACCCCCGCCACGGCCGTCCTGCGCATCCGAAAACCCTCTCTGACCGGCCGTAAGTCCCTCAAGCCAAGCACAGCGGATTGGGCGGACCCGTTCGGGGGAACGCGTGCTACCGGCAGTAGCGCATAAAAAACGGGCCCCGAGCCGGAGTGGCTCGGGGCCCGCGAAAAGCGGCTGGGATCAGCGCCCCATCTTCTTCATCATCTCGCCGAAGTCGGCGACCTGGTCGGCGGGCGGAGCCGTCACGTCGACCGGCTTGCCCCAGTCGGTGTACTTGACGGTGATCTTGCCTGCGGCCCCGGCGTTCTGGCCCGCCGCGCCGCCGATCTGCTTCATCATCTCCGACTGGTCCATCGTGATCTGCACCGGAAGCTGGTCCTTGTCGATCCAGATCTCGGCCGGGATCTTGATGTTCTTGCCCTCGAGCATCTTCTTCATCTGGCTCTGGACCTCGGCGGGCATGCCCTTGGCGTTGGCCTCCATGGACTTGCTGACGTCCAGCTCAACCTTGTAGTGGTTGACCTTCTCGCCGTTCAGCTCGACCTGGTCGGCCCCGGTGATCTGGCCTGCCTTCGAGACCTGGTCGAGGATCTGGGTCGGGTCGCTCTGCTGGGTCGACTGCGCCATGGTCTTGCTGAACGTCTGGGACAGCGGGTCGGTGGCGTCCGGCGAGATCTTCAGCCACGGCTTGTCGCTGCCGAACTGCTTGGCCTGCGCGGCCGGGACCTTCATGTAGAGGGTCTTGTCGACGTAGCGCATCTCGGTGGCGCCCTGCGGGGAGTCCATCGTCATCGTCATGGCGGAGTTCTCGCCGTCGAAGCGCATCGAGCCTTCGGCCTTGCCCTGGCCCGCCATGTCCATCGACATCTTCGCCGACTTGGCCTTCTCGGCGCCCTGCTTGCTCGCGTCGGCCAGCTTCAGCGCGTCGCTGAACGGCGACGCGAGGCCGCCCGACCCGCCGTCCTTGCCCTGCTGCCCGGCCGGAGCCGCGGTGCCGGTCTCGGTGCTCGAGCCGCAGCCGGTCAGCACCAGTGCCAGCGCCGCACCGGCGGCGACGGCGAACGTCGTGGTCTTGCGCATGCTTCTCCCCCTAGGAAGGAATCGGTCTTTCACCCGCGTCGTCGCCGGTCGACCGTCGTGGTCGGCTCCTTGCGGTCCGGCGAGCGGGCCACTGGCGGGGTGACTCCGCGAGGTCGCTTCTGTGACGCCGCACGGGGGAAAAAGGTTCCCCCGTCCGGACAGAATTTCCTCCGGTTCGTCCCCTGCCGTCTTGCGTATCGCGGACGGCGGCGCGAGGTTACCGCTTTCAGGTCACGATTCGGCGCGAATTTCCCCGCCGCCCGCTCGCGACACCAGCAGCCTGCGCAGCGAGGCCAGCCGCTCCGCCCCGGCGTTGCCGCCGGCGACCACGGCGTCCAGCGCGCAGTCCGGGTCCTCGGGCGGGCCGAGGTGACCGCAGTTGGGCGGGCATTCCTCGGCGGCCTCGGCGAACTCCTCGAAGGCGTTGACGATGTCGTCCGCGGTCACGTGTGCGAGCCCGAACGAGCGGACGCCGGGGGTGTCGACCACCCAGCCCCCGTCGGCCAGCGGCAACGCGACCGCGGCCACCGAGGTGTGCCGTCCCTTGCCGACCGAGCTGACGTCGCCGGTCGCCAGTTCCGCGGCGGGCACCAGGCGGTTGACCAATGTCGATTTGCCGACTCCGGAGTGCCCGACGAGCGCGGTGACCCGGCCGTCGAGGCGTTCGCGCAGACCCTCGGGTTCCTCGTCGTGCCGGGTGACGATGGCCGGGACGTCGAGGCCCGCGTAGCCGGCGAGCAGCGAATCCGGGCTGGCGAGGTCGGATTTCGTGAGGCACAGCACGGGTTCCAGGCCGCCGGCGTAGCACGCGACGAGGCAGCGGTCGATGAATCCGGGCCGGGGAAGGGGATCGGCGAGCGAGGTGACGATCAGCAGCTGCGCGGCGTTCGCGACCACCACGCGTTCGTACGGGTCGGTGTCGTCGGCGGTGCGGCGCAGGACGCTGGTGCGCTCGTCCACGCGGACGATCCTGGCGAGCGTGTCCGGCCGTCCGGACACGTCGCCGACCAGCGCGACCATGTCGCCGACGACCACCGAGACCCGGCCCATTTCGCGGGCCCGCATGGCCGTCACGACCCGGTCCGGATCGGCGTCGACGGCGCAGGTCCAGCGGCCGCGGTCCTTGCCGATCACCATGGCGGTGACCGCGTCGGCGTGCTCGGGCCTGCGCTTGCTGCGTGGCCTGGTGCCTTTGCCTGGACGCACGCGCACGTCGGATTCGTCCAGCCGCCGCCAGTCGCCTCGCGCCAAGCCGCCCACGTCCTCCCGGTCACCCGTTGCCTGGTCGAATGATCCCATGCCAGTCGCGCCGGGCCCGGTTTGCGTGCGACGATGACCGCTGAGGCACCCCGAGGAGGTTGGCATGTGCGGCCGTTACGCCGCGACGAAAGACCCGGCGAAGCTGGTCGAGGAATTCGCCGCGGTCGACCTGACCGAGGGCCGGGCGCGAGCGGACCACAACGTCGCGCCGACCAAGAACGTCGTCACCGTCGTGCAGCGGCATCCCCGCGACGCCGACGGGCTCGTCCTGGAGGACGAACCGGCGGAGCGCTCGCTGCGGATCATGCGGTGGGGCCTGGTTCCGTTCTGGGCCAAGGATCCTTCGGCGGGTTCGCGGATGATCAACACCCGCGCGGAAACCGCGAAGGAGAAGCCCTCGTTCAAACGCGCCCTCGCGGCGCGGCGGTGCCTGGTCCCGGCCGACGGCTGGTTCGAGTGGCGGCGCACGGGAAAGGAGAAGGAGCCGTTCTACATGACGGATCCCTCCGGGGATTCGCTCGCGTTCGGCGGAATCTGGGAAACCTGGCGGCCCAAGGACGACAAGGACGCCGAACCGCTGATCACCTTCTCGATCCTGACCACGGACGCCGAGGGCCAGCTCACTGACGTCCACCACCGGATGCCGCTGATCGTGCCGCGCGACCACTGGGCGGGCTGGCTCGACCCGGACCGGTCCGAAGTGGACGAACTGATGGTGCCGACGTCGCCCGCGGTGGTCGAATCGCTGGAGCTGCGGCCGGTTTCGAGCCTGGTGAACAACGTCCGCAACAACGGCCCGGACCTGCTGCGGCGCGCGGAAACCGAGCAGCCCGTCGACTCGCTGTTCGATCAGCCATGACCACCCTCGAAATCGACACCGAACACGGCCCCGCGCGGGTCGAACTGCACTGCGCGCCCGACGGAGACGCGGTGCTGCTGCTGGGCCACGGGGCGGGCGGCGGCATCGGGGCGAAGGATCTCGTGGCGGTAGCCCAGGCGGCGAAGGCGGCCGGGATGCATGTCGCGCTGGTGGAACAGCCTTACCGAGTGGCTGGCCGCCGGGCTCCGGCACCGGCCAAGCAACTGGATACGGCGTGGCTGACGGTGGCGGACGAGATTTCCGCGCGGTTCGACGATTTGCCGTTGGTATTCGGCGGTCGTTCTTCGGGCGCTCGGGTCGCGTGCCGAACTGCTTCGGCTGGGCAGGCGGTCGCGGTGCTGTGCCTGGCGTTCCCGGAACATCCGCCGGGGCGGCCGGAGAAGTCCCGGCAGGCGGAGCTGGACGCGGTCGAGGTGCCGGCTTTGGTGATCCAGGGGGAGCGGGATCCGTTCGGGCGCCCTTCGGCGGCTCCGCATCATGAGGTCGTGATGGTGGACGGGGATCACACGCTGGCCGCAGATCTGGACTCGGTGGCGCGGGCCGCGGCGGAGTGGCTGGGGCGGGTCGTCCGGCCGCATCTGTGATGGGGACGCGGGCCGGATCGGTTGACTTCGCGGCGCGCTGATTCCGGTTGCTTGCCCAGGTCGGCTGTGGATAGTTCCAGGTAGAGTTTTTGCAGGTCAGCGCCTGTTGTTGCGGGTTATCCACAGCTTGGCGAACCTGTGGGCAACTGGTCGTGCGCCCGCTTTTGGACCGGTGGTGGCGGATAGACTGGGCAGGGGCAGCCCCCCGTGGAGGGCGGGGGTGCGCTCGTCGTGCGGGGTGCTCAGCGGCGGCGAGTTGCGGGGTGCCCGTGCCAGGGTGGATCGCATGACTGCCAACGCTTCCGACGAAGTCCTCGCCAATGACTACGACTCCTTCGGCGAGGCCTACGCGATCGAAACCGAGCACAGTCTCATCAACGCCTACTACACCCGCCCCGCGATTCTCGATCTTGCTGGCGACGTAGCCGGCCGGAGGATACTCGACGCGGGCTGCGGGGCTGGTCCGCTGTTTGCCTCGCTGCGGGACCGCGGCGCGCAGATGGCTGGCTTTGACTTCAGTGCCACCATGATCCGGCTCGCTCGGCAGAGACTTGGCGACGACGCGGATCTCCGGGTCGCCGATATCAGCCAGCCGCTGCCCTACACCGACGGTGCGTTCGACGACGTCATCGCGGCATTGGTGCTCCACTACCTGGAGGACTGGACTGCCCCGCTCGCCGAGTTGCGGCGGATCATCCGGCCTGGCGGGCGGTTGATCCTGGCGGTCAACCATCCGTATGTCTACAAAGCACTGCATCCCGACGGCAGTTACTTCGCTACCGAACAATGGTCTGAGGAGTACACGTTCAACGGCCAGAAGGGCGTGCTCGCGTACTGGCATCGTCCGCTGCACGCGATGACGGATGCCTTCGCCAAAGCCGGGTTCCGTACGTCGGTGATCAGCGAGCCGTATCCGGCAGAAGGGGCGCGGGAGAAGTTTCCCGAGGAGTTCGGGGACAAGGAAGCCTTCCTCTGCTTTCTGTTCTTCGTCCTCGAAGCGGCTTAAGCAGAGCTATGGCACGGGAAGCGGCGGAGTGCCGCTTGCCTTGCTGGAAGGCTAAGTCTGTGAGGGCCACCCTGAGGGAATCAGATTCCCTCAGGGTGCCCCTCACAGACGACACACCCAGCTCCCGCCATCCGCGTCGGCCCCGGCGCAAGCCAACCCGGCCCGTCAGCCGTGCAGGCCCGGGCGGACACGCCTCAGCCGCACCCATAACGCCGCTCGAAGTCCCTGGCGTGGGAATCCAAGGGACTGCTGGGATCACGCCACCACCGGAGACAGGCTGCTAGCCCGCCGCGATCCCGGCCACGACCGCGCCGGTCAGCTCGACCAGTTCGGCCGGGTCCAGTTCCACTTCCAGCCCGCGTCGGCCGCCGGAGCAGAACATCGTCGGGAAGTTCAGCGCGGAACCGTCCAGGACCACGGGCAGGCGGCTGCGGTGGCCGAGCGGCGAGATTCCGCCGAGGACGTAGCCGGTGGCTCGCTGGGCGGCGGCCGGGTCGGCCATTTTCGCTTTTTTGCCTCCGGCCGCCGCGGCGAGGGCCTTCAAGTCCAGTTGGCCGGTGACGGGCACCACGCCGACGACGAGCTTTCCGTCCACGTCCGCGACCAGGGTCTTGAACACCCGCCCGGGCTCCAGGCCCAGTGCTTCGACCGCCTCCAGGCCGAAGGACTCGGCACGGGGATCGTGGTCGTAGGTGTGCACGGTGTGCGCCACTTTCCGCTTCTGCAGCAGTGCCGTCGCCGGAGTGCCCTTGCCCGCCATGTGGGCGAGTCTACGAAACCGGCCGGGAATGCCCGGTCGGCACGCTCTGTTGAAGACAGCGTGACCACCACGCTCGCCACTCCCCGCCCCGGCAGGAGCCGTCCCGGGACCGGCTTCCCGAACCCCCGCGTAAACTCGGTGCTGCCGTATGCGCAGAAGCGCATCGACGCCGAACGGGAAGGGAACGGTTTGCCGAGCACCCCCAACTCCGCGCCGGAGACGGCGGCCGACGAACTGGAGCTCGCGGAGCGCTTCGAGCGCGACGCGATGCCCCTGCTCGACCAGCTTTACGCGGCCGCGATGCGGATGACCCGCAACCCGTCCGACGCCGAGGACCTGGTCCAGGAGACCTACCTGAAGGCGTACGCGGCGTTCGCGTCCTTCAAGGCAGGCACGAACCTCAAGGCGTGGATGTACCGCATCCTCACCAACACCTACATCAACGGCTACCGCAAACGTCAGCGGCAGCCGGTGCAGCAGCCCACGGACGAGATCAGCGACTGGCAGATCGCCAGGGCGGAAAGCCACACCTCGAGCGGCCTCCGCTCGGCCGAGGTCGAGGCGATGGACAATCTCCCCGACACCGACGTCAAGGCGGCCCTGCAGAAGCTCCCGGAGGAGTTCCGGCTCGCGGTCTACCTCGCCGACGTCGAGGGCTTCGCGTACAAGGAGATCGCCGAGATTATGGACACTCCGATCGGCACCGTGATGTCCAGGCTGCACCGCGGCCGCGCCCAGCTGCGCGACCTGCTGGCCGACGTCGCGCGCGAGCGCGGCTTCATCCGGGGGAACCGCGAGGAGGTGGCGAAGCGATGAGTTCGGAAGACGTGCCCGCGGAGAAGATGCCCTGCGAGGACGCGCTCGCGGAGATCTACCTGCTGCTGGACCGCGAATGCAGTCCGGAGCGGGACGCGGAACTGCGCAGGCACATCGAGGACTGCCCGCCGTGCCTCGAGGAGTACGGCATCGACGAGCACATCAAGCATCTGCTCGCCCGCAAATGCGGCGGCGACCTCGCCCCGGCGGAGCTGAAGAGCAGGCTGCGCGCGTCGATCCGGCAGACCGTCGCCACGCAGGGCGGCGTCACCGTGGAGCGCACCGAAATCACCGTGGAACAGCGCACCACCAGCGATTGACCACTCCTACGACAACGGCCCCCGTACCGAATCCGGTACGGGGGCCGTGTCAGGTCCGGGCGCGGACTCAGGCGTTGGGCTTCTTGCCGTGGTTGGCGCCGTTCTTCTTGCGGTCGCGACGCTTGCGGGCGCGCTTCGACATGTTCTCTCCTCGGTGTGCTGAGTGTCCCGGGGCGGGGTTAAACACACCGGCCGGGCACGGGTCAACTGGTCAAGTGTGTCATGCGGGCCCGGCGTGCTTCGGCGGCACCCGCCGTACGCTCTGGTTGGATGAACTCAGGAGGTGCGCAGGCATGAACGAACACACCGCACTCGAGGGCGGCCGGTAGCCGTGTCGACCCTTTCCGACCTGCTCGCCGAGAACACCGGCCTGCCCGGCGAGGCGGCGGACCACCTGCAGACCGTCGTCGCGGAGTGGCAGCTGCTCGCCGACCTTTCGTTCGCTGACTTCCTGCTGTGGGTTCCGGTTTCCGCGGAGCACCAGCCCGACGGCGGCGATTTCGTGTGCGTCGCGCACGCGCGGCCGACTACCGCGCCCACCGCGCATCCCGAGGACGTCGTCGGCACCCGGTTCACCGTGGACGAGCATCCGCAGCTGGCCAAGGCCATGCGCGAGGTGAAGATCTGCCGCGAGGAAGACCCGCATTGGTACCGCGACCTGCCGATGCGCCGCGAAGCGGTGCCGGTGAGCTTCGGCGGCGAGGTGATCGCCGTGCTGAGCCGCGAGACCAACCTCGCCGCGCCGCGCGTGCCGAGCCCGCTGGAGATCGCGTACCTCGGCAGTGCGGGCGACCTCTGCCAGATGATCGTGGACGGCACCTTCCCGCCGGCCGGCGGAAACCAGACCGACACGCACACCAGCCCGCGCGTCGGCGACGGTCTCGTCCGGCTCGACCAGGCGGGCACCGTCGTGTTCGCCAGCCCCAACGGCCTGTCCGCCTACCACCGGATGGGCCACGAATCCGACCTCGTCGGGCAGCGGCTGGCCCCGCTCACCCGGTCGCTGATCCGCGACCCGTTCGACGCCACCGAGGTGTCGCACCGGATCATCGAGGCCCTCGACGGCAAGCCGTCCACCCGCACCGAGGCCGACTCCAAGCGCGGCGCGGTCGTGCTCTTCCGTGCGCTGCCGCTGCGCCCGGCCGGGCAGCCCGCGGGCGCGCTGGTGCTGGTCCGCGACGTCACCGAGGTCAAGCGCCGCGACCGCGCGCTGATGTCGAAGGACGCCACGATCCGCGAGATCCACCACCGCGTGAAGAACAACCTGCAGACCGTCGCCGCGCTGCTGCGGCTGCAGTCGCGGCGCACCACGAGCGACGAGGCCCGGCTGGCGCTGGGCGAATCGGTGCGGCGGGTGTCGTCGATCGCGATGGTGCACGAGGCGCTGTCGATCTCCGTCGACGAGCGCGTGGACCTGGACAAGCTGCTCGACAACGTGCTGCCGATGGTCGGCGAGGTCGCCACCGCGGAATCGCAGGTCGGGCTCACCCGCAAGGGCTCGTTCGGTGTGGTCGTGGCCGAGATCGCGACGCCGCTGGTGATGGTGCTGGCCGAGCTGGTGCAGAACGCGATCGAGCACGCGTTCCCGCAGGGCAGGCCGGGCAAGGTCGAGCTGATCGTGGAGCGTTCCGCGCGCCGGCTGGACATCCTGATCCGCGACAACGGCCGCGGGCTGCCGTCCGGTTTCTCGCTGGAGCGCAGTGACGGGCTCGGGCTGCAGATCGTCCGGACGCTGGTGGAATCGGAGCTGCGCGGGTCGCTTTCGCTGCGCCAGGTCCGGACCGACGCGGCGGGCAACCGGGTGCCGGGCACCGAAGCGGCGCTGCGGATCCCGTTGTCCCGGCGGCTCTAGAAAACCCGGAGACAGCCCGAGTGTGCCGGATTACTGTCCGGCGCATGTCTGAAGTCACGTGGCGGCCGCTCACCAAGGCGGACGCCCAGTCGTCGGCCGATCTGCTCAACGCGATCGAGGCGGTCGACCAGATCGGCGAGAACTACACCGCCGACGACACTCTTCAAGAGCTGAACGACCCGTTCTCCGACCTCGAACGCGCGAGCCTTGCCGCGTTCGACGGCGACCGGATGATCGGCTACATGAAGACCCGGCACAAGCAGTACCCGGAGAAGATCCATCGGGTCTTTCTCGACGGCGGAGTCCATCCGGATTATCGCCGCCGCGGAATCGGCACCAGGCTGGTGGAAGCGGGAATCGCCGGGGCGAAGACGGTGCACGAACTGCACCATCCGACGCTGCGGCTCGCCGTCGACATCCACAAGGCCGAGCACATCGCCGGGACGGCAGAACTCTTTGGCGCGCGGGGTTTTTCGCCTGCGCGCTATTTCCAGCGCATGGAACGTCCACTCGGGACCGTCGAGGAAGCGGCGATTCCGGCGGGATTTCAGGCCGAACCGTGGTCGGCGGAGATCGACGAGGATTTCCGGCTTGTCCGCAACGAGTCCTATCGGGACCGCTGGGGCGCGACCCCGGTGGCGACGAACGCGTGGCAGAACAAATTCGCCAACCACACCCTGCGACCCGAGATCAGTTTTCTCCTGCGGGACAAGGCAACCGGCACTCCGGTGAGCCTCGTGCTGACCATGTCCTGGGAAGCCGACACCGCGACAACCGGCATTCTTGACGCGCATTTCATGCTGATCGGCACGATTCCCGGCTATCGGAAACGCGGCCTCGGCAGCACTGTTCTCGCGCACGCTTTGCGCGCGGCCGCGGAGCACGGCTACGACCAGGCCAGCCTGTCCGTTGATTCGGGTGGCCCGGCGGATTCGGCCGGGATTTTCGCGCGCGCCGGATTCACGCCGAAGCTGCGCTGCGTCCGCTGGGTGCGCGAAGCCTGAGGCGTCCACTTCGGACCCTGGACGCGTCGAAGGGCCGGTACCCGTGCAGCGGTACCGGCCCGTTCAACGTTCCGCGGGAGGACTTGGATAGTCCTGGGTGAGGCGGCACCCGGGTGCGGGGGAGCCAGCCTCGGTTGTTACGCTCAAACCGGGTATGTGTCGCCATGTGCGGCGCGGGCACGCGAGTGCCCGCCGGGCGAAAGTCCGGTCCGAGGTGGTGCTGGTGATGCTGGGTGCTGCAGCTGAGTCGTACCGACTCAGGCGGTGGTACGCGTGCCGATGTGCGTACGGCGGCGCTTGAGCGCGCGTCGCTCGTCTTCGCTCATTCCGCCCCAGACGCCGGCGTCCTGGCCGCTGGCCAGAGCCCAGGCCAGGCAGTCGGAAGCCGCGGGGCAGCGGTGGCACACGGCCTTCGCCTCGGAGACCTGCAACAGAGCCGGACCGCTGGTTCCCACCGGGAAGAACAGCTCGGGGTCCTCGTCTCGGCAGGCCGCGTCGTGGCGCCAGTCCATGTTCGTGAGCTCCTTCACAGTGACGCGGGGGGGCCGCGCCACAGTAGTGGCGGTCGTGTTTTTGGGTGCTTGTGAATGCTTTCACGAAGCACCGCGTTCGACAAGGGTTTCGACAAGATCGGTGAGTCAGCTCACCCGGCCGAGCTATGCCTCTGACCTGCGGTTTCGTTCGGAAAAGGTCCGCTCGCCGGAAGGCCGGTGCGGTGAACGGAGGGTTTGCGTCGCCGAGCGGCAGCACGCACTTTGCCGCGGGCGATCAGTGGTCAGCCGGTTACGCGACTACGGTGAGTGCATCCGGAACGCTCTGGAACTCGACCCGGGTGCGTTGCCCGACGAGGTCCCCGTCGACCTGGAAGTTGACCGGTTCAGCTGCGTCGATGCGGATCAGAGGCACATCGTCGCGGCGGAGCAGACGGCGGCCGTGCTGATCGCTCTCCGTGAGGAGAGCTTGCCGTACATGCGTGAACACGGTGGGCAATCGCAGACCGTTCAACGCGAACAGGCCCAATCCGGTCTCGAACGAGCAGCCGGGGTTGAGATGGACCGGACGTTCCCCGAGGTAAGTCCACGGATCGGTGTTGGACACGAACGCCGTCACCGCCTCGGCCGGTTCCTCGCCCGGGATCCGGACGGTCAGCGCGGGCCGCCCGAGCGGAGGGCGGAAGTAGGAGCGCACCGCGGCTCGGAGATAGAGGCTCGCGCTGGTTTGCTTGCCGCGCCGTTTCGCGACGCGGCCGACGACGTCGGCGTCCCAGCCGAGCCCGGCGTTGAAGGTGAACCAGTGCCCGTCGGCCAGCCCGAGGCCGATCCGCCGGGTCCGTTCGGTTTCCAGCGCGGTGAGCACCTGGTGGGTCGCCTCGACCGGATCGGCGGGAAGGCCGATCGCGCGCGCGAACACGTTGGCCGAGCCGCCCGGCACGACGCCGAGCATCGGCACGGACCCGGAGCGCCCGGGAGCGCCCGCGGAATCGGCGAGGAGACCGTTGACGACCTCGTTGACCGTGCCGTCGCCGCCGTGCGCCACGACCAGGTCGTAGCCGTCCCTCGCGGCCGAACGGGCCACCGCGAGCGCGTGCCCGCGGTAGTCGGTTTCGACGACGTCGAGCTTCACCTGGCTGGCCAGTGCGTGCGCCAGCACGTCCCGGCCACCCGCGGTGGTCGAGGTGGCCTGGGGGTTCACGACGAGGATGGCGCGCACTACCGCAGAGTAAGTGCTTTTCGCCCGGCGGGCGTACCTCCAGCGCCACATGGTGACGCGAAGCTCAGCCGCTTGCGCACGCCGTCCCGGCTCGGTGACCTGTGGCAACCCTGTGGCGGGCGGTCCTCCTCTGCAGACGGCGAAAACTCCGCGCGTCGTGACAAGTGCACCCGGGCCGACCGCCCGCTCATCCACGACTGCCCCGATTTTCTCGGGGCCGCCGCCCCGGGAAAACGGCCGACCGGGTGGCATACGATCGGTAGTGCTCACACACGGTCACTCGCGCTGGTCGGGCGGCCCGTGTCCCGGCAAGTTTCCCGCCAGGTTCCGCACCGCAGCTGAAAGGGCCGCGCCCGTGTCGCATCCCGAGAACCCGCCGCCCACCCCGTTCGAGGTCCGGCTCGCCGGCGTCCTGACCGGACTGCCCGGACTGGGCCTGCTGGTCTTCGGCGTGGTGGTGCTGGTGCACGGGCTGCAGCATCAGCCGATCCCCGGCAACAACGTCTGGGCCGAGTTCGGCACCTACGCGGTGCTGGCGCTGATCTTCCTGGCCGCCTCGGTGGGGCTGCTGCTCGGCCAGACCTGGGCCCGCTCGCCCGGCGTGGTCGTGGCGCTGCTGCTGATCGGGGTCGGCTGGTATCTGCTCGGGCCGTCCGCGCAGCCGGTGTGGGGCGTGCCGATCGGGCTGTGCGGGCTGGCGGCGCTGGTGCTGCTGTTCCGCCGTCCGTCGCGGGCCTGGGCGCTGGGGATGCACGACGACGAGACCGAAGAGGAGGCGGCCGAGCGCGGCGGCCTCGCGGGGCGGCGTGCCGAGCGGGAGCGCAACGAACAGGACTAGCACGCAATGACCGTCGAGCGGCAGTGACACCGTGTCATAGCGGCAGCTGACGCGGCGGCACTGGTCGAGGTACCCCTCTGCCGATGGAATCGGGACTGCGCAACCGAATTCCGAAGAGGGGAATCCCATGAGGAGACTGCGTCTCGTCGTGACCAGCTCAGCGGTTCTGTGCGGGGTGCTGGCCGGGGCGGTGCCCGCGGTGGCGAGTCCCGATGCCGCCACGGTCCCGGCCCGCTACACCGGGCAGGCACTGGACTGGCACGCCTGCGCCCCGGGCGAGCTGGCCGATCTGCCACCGGGCACCGACATCTCGGGGCTCGAATGCTCCGCCTATCGCACGCCCCGGGACTGGGACCGCCCGGCCGACGGGCAGTACCTGACCATCGCGATCAGCAGGCTCAAGTCCACCGGCCCGGCGACCGCGTCGGTGCTCACCAACCCGGGTGGCCCCGGCGGAGCCGGCCGCTGGTTCCCGGTCACGCTGCGCGGCCAGGAAAAGCTGCGCGAGCACCAGGAAATCATCGGCATCGACACCCGCGGCACCGGCCGCAGCACCAACGTCACCTGCGGCGGGGCGTTCGGCACCGGCGCGGACCTCGACCCGCGTGATCGCGATCCGCGCAACCTGAACCAGATCGTCGACGCGACCCGGTACATCGCGACGGCTTGCCACCAGGCCGCGGGCGAGCTGGGGGAGCTGATCAGCACCTTCCAGAACGTCCGGGACCTCGACCTGCTGCGGACGCTGCTCGGCCGGGAGCGGATCAACTGGATCGGGTACTCGGCGGGCACCTGGCTCGGCGCGCACTACGCGCAGCAGTTCCCGCAGCACACCGGCCGGTTCGTGCTGGACTCCTCGACCCAGTTCACCGGCAGTTGGCAGCAGTCGTTCGACTTCCAGCCGGCGGGTTACGAACGCCGGTGGCGGCAGGACTTCCTGCCGTGGATGGCGCGCTACGACGCCAAGTACCACTTCGGCACCAGCGGTGAGGCGGCCCGGCAGACCTACGAGAGCGTCCGGTACGCGCTGACCCGCGAGCCGGTCGAGGCCAACGGCACGAAGATCGGCGCGGTCGCGCTGGACTCCTTCATCGTCGGCGCGCTCAAGGCCAAGAGCCAGTTCCCGACGATCGCTTCGACGCTGGTCAAGGTCAAGACGCTGACCGACGCGCGGGCTTCGGCGGAAGCGAAGGGCGACGCTCGGGCGGCGCTCGGCAAGACGTTGTCGGAGGCGAAGAACGCCGATCCGCTGCGGACGGCCGGGGCGGACGACGCGATGGCGTCGACGTTGATCACGACCCTGTGCAACGACGGGCCGTGGACGGGCAATCGCCAGTCGATGATCCGCCGGTCGCAGGAGTACCTCGACCGGGGCGTGACTCTGCACAGTTCGTTGTGGATGGGGTTGCAGGTCTGCGCGTTCTGGCCGGGCCAGACCCGGCCGATGCCGGTGCTGGACGGCAAGGGGGTGCCGCCGGTGGTGATCGTCCAGTCCGAGCACGACCCGGCCACGCCGATCGAAGGGGCGCGGAAGGCGCACGCCGCGTTCCAGAACTCGCGGTTGCTGACTGTTGCCGGGGAGGGTGACCACGGGATTTACGGGATCGGCGGTAACCAGGCGGTGGATCGGGTGGTCGACGGGTATCTGGTGGACGGGGTGGTGCCGGAGGACCAGAGTCTGCCGGGGATGCCGTTGCCTAAGCCGTAAAGACCTCGTGAGTGCTGATCACGGTTCTAACCGTGATCAGCACTCACGACTCACGCTTCCTTGGCCAGCACCTTCAACGGCTCGTCCGTCAGCCGGTACACCGACCACTCGTCCTGCGGCAGTGCGCCCAGCGCCCGGTAGAACCCGACCGCCGGGTTCCAGTTGAGCACCGACCACTCCAGCCGGTGGTAGCCCTTGTCCACGCACTCCGCGGCCAGCGTCGCCAGCAGCACCTTGCCGAGGCCCGAGCCGCGCTGTTCCTCGCGGACGTACAGGTCTTCCAGGTAGATCCCGTGCGTGCCGCGCCAGGTGGAGAAGTTCAGGAACCACAAGGTGAATCCGGCGATCTCGCCGTCCACTTCGGCCACGTGGCCGAACAGCGCCGGCGCTTCGCCGAACAGCGCGCCGTGCAGCTGCTCGGAGGTGAGATGGCATTCCTGCGGGGCGCGTTCGTACTCGGCCAGCGCGTAGACGAGTGCCACGACGGCGTCGACGTCATCCGGCCGGATCCGCCGTACGCGGGGGTCGGTCACTTCATCCCTCCAGCGCGGGCAGCAGGTTCAGGTGCTCGATCTGCGGTTCGCCGCGTTCGTCGCCGAGCACCGCGAGACCGGCCGGGTCCAGTCCGAAGTGGACGCCCGAGGTGCCGGGAAGGCCGAGCCAGCGCGCGACGAGCACGCGGCTGAAGTGCCCGTGCCCGACCAGGACGACGTCGCCGTTCTCGATTTCGCGCCGGGCCCGGTCGAGGACCTTGTCCGCGCGCGCCTGCACGTCCTCCGCGCTTTCGCCGCCGGGGATCGGGCGGGTCCAGACGGTCCAATCCGGAACCGTTTCGCGGATCGTCGGCGTGGTGACGCCTTCGTAGTCGCCGTAGTCCCATTCGGCGAGGTCCTCGGTGACCTCGTCCACGCGCAGGCCGGCGAGCTCCGCGGTGCGCAGCGCGCGGCCGCGCGGGCTGGACAGGACCAGCCCTGGCCCGCCGAGCAGGGTCCGCAGGGTGCCGCCCGCCGCGCGCGCCTGGTCCTCGCCCGCCGGGGTCAGCGGGATGTCGGTGCGTCCGGTGTGCTTGCCGTTCGACGACCATTCGGTCTGGCCGTGCCGGAGAAGAAAGAGCCGATGTGCCACGCGGCCGAATATAGCCGGGGCGGGTTTGCCCGGCAGGCTCGTCGTGTGCTTCGCTACTCATGAGTAACTTCACCTGGGAGGTGCTGATGGGTTCGCCGTCGACGTACGGGCTGTGGCGCAAGCTGGCCGCCAAACCCGGCGGCAAGCAGCTGTTTTCCGCCGCGATGTGCCTGCGCGTGCCCTACTTCGGCACCGTGCTGCCGACCATCCGGGACATCCGTCCGGGCCACTGTTCGGTGACCGCGCCGAAGTGGTGGGGTGTGCACAACCACATCCGGACTTTCCACGCGATCGCCGCCTGCAACCTCGCCGAGATCGCGATGGGCATGCTGGCCGAGGCCACTGTCCCGGCCACGCACCGGTGGCTGCCCAAGGGCATGGAAGTGAGTTACGTCGCGAAAGCCGAAACCGGGTTGCGCGCGATCGCCGAATTGCCGGAGATTCCGGAGTTCGGCGACAAGGGATTCGATCTTCCGGTTCCGGTGCGGATCGTGGACGCGCGCGGGACCGAGGTGGTGACCGCGACGATCACGGTGTGGGTCACGCCCCGGAAAGCCGCCTGACCGGGAAACCTGTACTTCGCGTTACCCCGGCCGAGTGAAACTTAACACCGTTTACTGGGCAAATGCGAATAGCGTTCGTTTTGGCCTTGCCAGGGCGCTCGGGGGCAGGTCAGCATGCCGGGCATGGCCTCCCTCAACCGTCGCCGATTCCTCGGCCTCGCCGCGCTGAACTCCGCCGCGGCCCTCGGACTGACCAGCATTTCGGCGACGACCGCGCGTGCCGCGACCGTTGCGCCGCTGCCGGAGTACTCGCCCGCGGTGGTGATCGGCACCGGGTACGGCGCCGCGGTGACCGCGTTGCGGCTCGGCGAGGCGGGCGTGCCCACGGTGATGCTCGAAATGGGCCAGCTGTGGAACGAGCCGGGGCCGGACGGCAAGGTCTTCTGCGACATGCTGAAGCCGGACCGGCGGTCGATGTGGTTCAAGAAGCGCACGGAGGCGCCACTCGCGTCGTTCCTCTGGCTGGATATCGCGAACCACGACATCGATCCGTACGCCGGGGTGCTGGACCGGGTGAACTACGGCGGGATGTCGGTGTACGTCGGGCGTGGCGTCGGCGGCGGCTCGCTGGTGAACGGCGCGATGGCGGTGCAGCCGAAGCGGTCGTACTTCGAGGAAATCCTGCCGCGGGTGGACGCCGACGAGATGTACGGCAAGTACTACCCGCGCGCCAACGCGGGCCTCGGCGTGAACCACATCGACGAGGACTGGTTCGAGACCTGCAAGTCCTACCAGTTCGCCCGGGTTTCGCGGAAAGCCGCGCAGAAGACCGGGCTGAAGACCACATTCGTGCCGAGCGTCTACGACTTCGAGTACATGAAGAAGGAAGAGGCGGGCACAGTCGAGCGCTCGGCGCTGGCGTCCGAGGTCATCTACGGCAACAACGCCGGCAAGCGCTCGCTGGACAAGACGTATCTGGCCGCCGCGCTCGGCACCGGGCACGTGACGATCCAGACGCTGCACGAGGTCCGCGAGATCATCCAGCAGCAGGACGGCACGTACACGCTCGTCGTGCGCGAGTCCGACGCTCTCGGCAACGTGCTCGCCACCAAGCACCTCTCCACGAAGTACCTCTTCCTCGGCGCGGGCAGCCTCGGCTCCACTGAGCTGCTGGTGCGCGCCCGCGAGACCGGACGGCTGCCGCGGCTGTCCGAGGCGGTCGGGCAGGGCTGGGGCACCAACGGCAACGTGATGCTCGGCCGCGCTAACCACGTGTGGGACACGACCGGCAGCCTGGAGGCCGGGATGCCCGCGCTCGGCATCGACGACTGGGACAACCCCGCGAATCCGGTGTTCGCCGAGATCGCGCCGGTGCCCGCCGGGCTCGAAACGTGGGCGAGCCTCTATCTGGCGATCACCAAGAACCCCGAGCGCGGCCACTTCACCTACGACGCGGCCAGCGATTCGGCGAAACTGCAGTGGGCACCGGAGCAGGGGCAGCGCTCGATCGACGCGGCGAAGTCGTTGTTCGACCGGATCAACGAGGCGAACTCCACGATCTACCGCTACGACCTCTTCGGCGACACGCGGGCGTTCGAGAACCGGTTCACGTACCACCCGCTTGGCGGATTGGTGCTCGGCGAGGCGACCGACGACTACGGGCGCGTGAAGGGGTACCGGAACCTGTACGTGATGGACGGTTCGCTGATCCCGGGAAGCACCGGCGTGAACCCGTTCGTGACGATCACCGCGCTGGCCGAGCGCAATATCGAACGGGTCATCGCCGAGGACGGCGTGCGCGCCTAGCGGTGCGCTGACCGCAGCTTTTCGTAGTACGACACGCAATCCGCGTAGGACGGAAGCAGACCCTGGCCGAGCGCTTCGGCCAGGGTCGGCGCGGCTTTGTCCTTTTCGGACACAATGGGTGCCAGATCGGCGGGCCAGGGCAGGTCCAGTTCCGGGTCGAGCGGGTTGACGCCGTGCTCGCCTGCCGGGTTGTACGGCTCCGAGCAGAGGTACGCCATCACGGTGTTGTCTTCCAGCGCGATGAAGGCGTGCCCGATTCCCTCGGCCACGTAGACCGCGCGGAATTCGGTCGAATCGAGCCGTACCGAGTCCCATTCGCCGAACGTCGGCGAGCCGACGCGCAGGTCCACGACCACGTCCAGCAGCGAACCGCTCGGGCAGTAGACGTACTTCGCCTGCCCGGGCGGGGTGTCGGCGAAGTGCACGCCGCGAATCGAGCCCGCGCGGGAAACGCTGTGGTTCGTCTGCGCGACCCGCAGCGGATGCCCGGCCGCGCGGACGAGCGCCTCCTCCTGGAACGGCGCGACGAACAGCCCGCGTTCGTCGGGGAACACGCGCGGGACGAACTCGAAAGCGTCGGGGACCTTGAGCGGGCGGAAGTCCATGGCCGTCACCATATCGAGTGCGATTTCCGGACCCGGAACGGAACTGCTTCCGAAACCGGACGGACGTCTTGGGAATCGGGAATCTGTGACATGAACCGCACCGAGGGGTCGGGTGCGACCGGGGGCCTGTCATGATTGGCGGACCGCAGCGTCCGCGGCCATCGCCACACCCCACGGATCGGATGGCCGCCGAGACGCCTCGCCGACAGGCCGGCGCTACCGCGCTGGGCTGCCGTCCGGAGGACGAGTCCCACTCTCGACGGGTGCGTCTTCGCCCGTCGACAAGGTGGTCCCCCGCTCGCAGTCCCAGGAGTACGTTCGATGACCCAGACCCATCCGCCCGCTTCCGTCATCCGCACGACAGGAACCCCGATGACCGACCAGGCCAGCACCGTCGCGGCCGTGACCGACGCCGAGATCTTCACCGGGCACGAGGGCGGCAAGCTCTCCGTGGCGGCGACCCGGCCGATCTCCGACCCGCGCGACCTTTCGATCGCCTACACGCCCGGCGTGGCGAAGGTGAGCCGCGCGATCGCCGAGGACGCGGCCAAGGCGAAGCGGTACACCTGGGCGGACCGGCTCGTGGCAGTGGTCAGCGACGGCACCGCGGTGCTCGGCCTCGGCGACATCGGCGCGAG
This sequence comes from Amycolatopsis silviterrae, assembly GCF_042684085.1. Lineage (NCBI taxonomy): Bacteria > Bacillati > Actinomycetota > Actinomycetes > Pseudonocardiales > Pseudonocardiaceae > Amycolatopsis > Amycolatopsis silviterrae. The sequence continues at coordinate 348,805 of NZ_JBHUKS010000018.1, read as the reverse complement.
CGCCTCGCTGCCGGTCATGGAGGGCAAGTCGGTCCTGTTCAAGACCTTCGGCGGGCTGGACTCGATCCCGCTGGTGCTCGACACCACCGACGTCGACGAGATCGTCGAGACCCTGGTGCGGCTGCGCCCGTCGTTCGGCGCGGTCAACCTCGAGGACATTTCCGCGCCGCGCTGCTTCGAGCTGGAGGACAAGCTCAAGGAGGCGCTGGACTGCCCGGTCATGCACGACGACCAGCACGGCACCGCGATCGTCACGCTCGCCGCGCTGCGCGGGGCGAACCTGGTGCTCGACCGCGACATCGCCGGCGAGCGGGTCGTGGTGTCCGGGGCGGGCGCGGCCGGGGTGGCCTGCGCGAAGATCCTGCTCGCGGCGGGCGTCGCGGACGTGACGGTGCTCGACTCGCGCGGCATCGTGCACGCCGGGCGCGAGGACCTGAACCCGATCAAGCGGCAGCTGGTGGAGACCACGAACAAGGCCGGGCTCACCGGCGGTCTCGCCGAGGCGCTGCGCGGGGCGGACGTGTTCCTCGGGCTGTCCGGGGCGACGATTGACCCCTCGTTGCTGTCCACGATGGCGGATGACTCGATCGTGTTCGCGCTGTCCAATCCGGACCCGGAGGTGCACCCGGAGGTCGCGGCGCGGCACGCCGCGATCGTCGCGACCGGGCGGAGCGACTTCCCGAACCAGATCAACAACGTGCTGGCGTTCCCCGGGGTGTTCCGGGGCGCGCTGGACGCCGGGGCCCGGGCGATCACGGAGAACATGAAGCTGGCTGCCGCGGAGGCGATCGTGGCGGTGGCTTCGGACGACCTGGGGCGCGACCGGATCGTGCCGAGCCCGCTGGATCCGCGGGTGGCGCCTGAGGTGGCTGCCGCGGTCGCGAAGGCGGCTGAGCAGGACGGCGTGACCGGCTGACGGTTTTCGTTCGGATGGGCTCCCCGGCTTTGCTGCCGGGGAGCCTTTCTTTTTGGACTTGCTGGTCCATTTTTTGCGCGCCACGGTGGTCTGATGAAGATCGGATTGCGCGGGTACGGCGTGTGGCAGGTCGGGGCGTTTACTACCCCGGCGATGGCGGCGGAGATCGAGGAGCTGGGGTATTCCGGGCTGTGGCTCGGTGGGCCGGGGGTTGATCTGGCTGGGATTGACGAGCTTTTGGCGGCTACCGAGTCGTTGGTGGTGGGGTCGAGTGTCGTCAATGTGTGGCGGGGTGATCCTTCGGTGTTGGCGGCCTCGTATCAGCGGGTGACTTCGAGGTTTCCTGGGCGGTTTGTGCTCGGGATTGGAGCTGGGCATCGGGAGCAGTCGGTCGGGTATGAGCGGCCGATGGATGCGGTTCGGCGGTTCCTTGATGGGCTGGATGCGGGTGAGGTGCCGGTTTCGGGGCGGGTGTTGGCTGCGTTGGGGCCGAAGATGCTGGAGTTGGCTTCGGAGCGGGCTGGTGGGGTGGTGCCGTATTTGGTGCCGCCTGCGCATACGCGGGTTGCTCGGGAGGCGTTGGGGGCTTCGGGGTTTGTGGCGCCGGAGCAGAAGGTGGTGCTGGATGCGGATGTGGAGCGGGCTCGGGAGGTGGCTCGGCCTCGGGTGGAGCATCCGTATTTGGGGTTGGTGAATTACACGAGCAATTTGCGGCGGTTGGGGTATTCGGAGGCTGATCTGGCTGGGGCTGGGTCTGATCGGTTGATTGACGATCTGGTGGCGTTGGGGGATGTCGCTTCGGTTGTCCGGCGGCTGGGGGAGCATGCGACGGCTGGGGCGGATCATGTTGTGGTGCAGGTGGTTACGGGGAAGTACCAGATGCATCCTGCGTTGCCGGGGGTGCGGTTGCAGGTCTATGACGATGAGGTGAGGCGGGTTTACCGGGAGTTGGCTGGGGGGTTGTTTTAGGTCGGGCTCGTCGCCTGGCGGCGACATTGCGCCTCGTTTGGCGTGGGGGCACCCCGAAGCCAATTGTGATGACGGTCTGAGGGTGCTTGTCAAGGCGGGAAAGATGCCTTGACAAGCACCCTCAGACCGCATTGGGGCTTCGTATCGGGGTGCGGGGGTGGTGTGGGTGCACGGCTGGTTGGGTGCCTTGGCTGCCGGGTGCCTTGGCTGCCGGGTGGTCTGTGAGGGGAACCCTGGGGGAATCTGGGGCCAATGCCAGGGGCTTAAGCTGCGTGGCCGCACGCTGGCCGATGTGCCCGTTTTATGCCTGCATGACCATATCTGGAGGTCCGTGAGGGGAACCCTGAGGGAATCTGGGGCTGTGAGGGTTCCCCTCACGGACTCTGGCTGGCAGTGGAAGCTGTGCGTGGGGCTGTGTTGCGGGTAGGCGGGAGCGATTGCGCTGGTCGGGGGCGGTGACTGCGATTTGGCCGCTAGGGGGACTGCAATCTGGCCGCTCAGTGAGCTTCAATCTGGCCGCTCACCCGCTTGGGGGTTAGCCGGGGAGTAGTTCTGGCAGGCGGTGTCGGGGTACGTCCACCAGGCGCAGGTCTGCCAGGTCCGACGGGACGTTCAGTGCGGCGTTCGCCAGTCTTGCGTGGGCTCGGGTCAGCAGGTCGGACGGGTGGTCTACCAGGTCGGCGGCGACGATGGCGTGGCGGTTGTCGGGGGTGCTGCGGAGGAGGCGCAGGCGGTATTTGTCCGCTACCAGCGACGTCAGGGACGCTTGTGCGGCCGCGTCCGCTAGGTCGGGGTGGTTGTTCGGCAGCAGCAGCGCTAGGCGGCGGGCGTTGGTGCCCAGCAGGGTGCGCAGGAGCCAGGGGCCGGGGTCTGCGGTGAGGTCCATGGCGACCGCGTCGCCTTCTGGGGCGGAGGTGGCCCAGCCGACTGGGCGGGTTTCCAGGGCTAGGCCGCCTTCGGAGGCGATTTCCCGGGCGGCGGCCAGCAGGCCTGGTTTGGTGCCTGCCGACTCCACCGACTGTGGGCCGTGCGTGTAGATCGCCGAGCTTCCCTTGCGGGCGAAGGACTTTTTCGCTTTCGCGGTCGGCTGGCAGACATACAGGTCTGCTGCGCTGCCGATGGCTTGCGCGCCGGTGTAGCGGTTGAAGTCCGGGAGGATTGCCTCGTAGGTCAGGCCCAGGGTGGCGAGGGAGCGTTGCACCTGCGCGCCTAGGGCAGGGTGGCGTGGGCTGTAGCCGTAGGCCAGGAGGATTCGGCCTTCGGTGGGTTCGCGCAAGGCTTGCACGGCGCGTGCGGCGAAGAGGCCCATGCCTTCGGGGGTGTAGGGCGGATCGCTGAACACCAGGTCTGCCTTGCCGGTCAGGGCGGGTGGCAGGCCTACACGCAGGTCGGCGTGTGCGGTGAAGATGCTGCGTTCGCCGGTTGTGTCCAGGTAGGACAGAACGCGTTCGTCCAGGTCCACTACGGACAGTTCGGCTTCTGGGCACACGGCGCGCACGGCCAGGGACGTCAGGTCGTGGTCGCCTAGGAAGAGGACTTTGCTGCGGCGGAGGTCGTAGCGAGAGTTCAGCCACAATGCGCGGCGCAGCACGGTCTCCGGGGTTGCCTGCACGTGGTCCAGTGCGGCCAGCGGCGGCGGGACGGCGGCGATTCGTTCGGCCAGCATGGTGAGGAGGGCGGGCTGGGCGGCGACTGCGGCGTCTAGCGGGTCGGGCAGTGGGGGCAAGGAGTATGACGCGTAGGTGGCGCGTGATGCGGGGGCGATTCGGACGCCGGCCGGGGAGCGTTCTAGGTCTGGTTCCAGCGCCGCCAGTAGGTCTTCGACGCTTCGGCGCGGGGCAGCGGTGAGCCGTACTAGGTCGGCCAATTCATACGAGCCGTTGCGCAGCAGGACGAGCACTTCGTAGAGCGGGCGGACGGCGGCGCCGTGTGCGGCGAGGACGTCGTCTAGGGCGGTCACGGGGTCCGAGAGTAGTAGGCCACCCTGCGGGACGGGCTGCCAAGGCCGCGCGAGTGGGCTACCGTCGGACTCTGCACCGGACGTGGGGAGAAGTCTGTGACCATCGAATTCCGAGACGTCGTCAAACGCTATCCGGACGGCACGGTCGCGGTCGACGGCCTCTCGCTCACCGTGGAAGACGGCACGATCACGGTGTTCGTCGGTCCGTCCGGCTGCGGCAAGACGACCTCGCTGCGGATGATCAACCGGATGGTCGAGCCCACCTCCGGCGCGGTGCTGCTGGACGGCAAGGATGTCAGCGAAGGCGACCCGGCGGTGCTGCGCCGCGGCATCGGTTATGTGATCCAGCACGCCGGTCTCTTTCCGCACCGGACAGTGCTCGACAACATCGCCACCGTGCCGCTGCTGTCCGGATGGGACAAACGCAAAGCGCGCGCCCGGGCGAGTGAGCTGCTCGAAACGGTTGGCCTGCCGTCGGAGCTGGGCAAGCGGTATCCGGCACAGCTGTCGGGCGGGCAGCAGCAGCGCGTCGGGGTGGCGCGGGCGCTCGCCGCGGACTCGCCGGTATTGCTGATGGACGAACCGTTTTCCGCGGTCGACCCGGTGGTCCGGGAGGGGCTGCAGGACGAGCTGCTGCGGCTGCAATCCCAGCTGGGCAAGACAATCGTGTTCGTCACGCACGACATTGACGAGGCCGTGCGGCTCGGTGACAAGGTCGCGGTGCTGCGCGTCGGCGGGAAGCTGGCGCAGTACGGCACGCCGGCCGAGGTGCTGCGGCATCCGGTGGACGATTTCGTCGCGTCGTTCGTCGGCCGTGATCGCGGGTATCGCGGGCTTTCCTTCCTGCCGGCCAGCGGTGTCGAGGTGTCGCCTGCTCGGACGGTCGACCTCGGCAGCAAGATCGACGGTCCGTCGGAGGGCTGGCTGCTCGCGGTGAATGGCGAGAAACAACCGCGCGGCTGGCTGCCCCCGGGTTCCACTGTGGACGGTCCGCTGGCGGAAACCGACCTCGTGGCGGGCGGATCGCTGTACGTGCAGGGCACGCCGATCCGCGGGGCGCTCGACGCGGCGCTGTCGTCGCCGGCCAGCCTCGGAGTCGTGGTGGACGACGAGAACCGCGTGCTCGGGACGGTGGTCGCGCACCAGGTCTTGGATGTAATCGAGGCCTCCCCGCAGGCGTCCTGATGGGCGACTTCTTCGGCGAACTCGGCCGCTATCTGTCGAGCGCGAACAATCGCGGCGAAATCCTCGCCAACCTTCTCGACAACATTTATCTCGCGCTGGTGCCGCTGGTCGCGGGCATTGTGCTGGCGATCCTGTTCGGCTGGCTCGGACATCGCTGGCGGCCCGCGCGCAGTGTGCTGCTGGTGGTCGGGAATCTGCTGTACACGATTCCGTCGCTGGCGCTTTTCGTGGTGATTCCCGGCATTATCGGGACGAAGATTCTCGACAGCGTCAACGTGATCGTCGCGCTGACCATCTACACCACCGCGTTGCTGGTGCGGCCGGTGCTGGACGCGCTCGAAGCGGTGCCGCCGCACATCGTCGCTGCTGCCACGGCGATTGGATACCGTGCGCCGCGACGGTTCTTCAGCGTCGAACTGCCCCTCGCGGTGCCGGTGCTGGCGGCTGGGGTGCGGGTGGCGTCGGTGAGCAATATCAGCCTGGTCAGTGTCGGTGCGCTGATCGGTACCGGCGCGCTGGGCGTGTTGTTCACCGACGGATTCCAGCGGGAGTATTTCTCGCCGATCGTGGTCGGAATCGTGCTGACGATGCTGCTCGCGCTGATTGTCGATCTGCTGCTGGTGGTGCTGCGGAATCTGCTGACGCCCTGGGAGAGAGCGGGCCGCGCGCCCGTCGCGGAGGTGGCGGGATGATCGGCGACGTTTTCACCTGGTTCACCACCGCCGCGAACTGGCAGGGTTCGGGCGGCATTCTCGCCCGGCTGGCGCAGCACGTCGGCTACATCGCGCTGGCGCTGGTCATCGCGCTGGTGATCGCGATCCCGATTGGACTGTTCGTGGGCCACACCGGCCGCGGCGGCGTCGTGCTGGTGGGCGTCGGCAACGCGATCCGCGCGTTGCCGACGCTCGGGCTCGTGACGTTCCTGTTCCTGCTCTTCACCGAAAGCACGACGGCGACGATCATCGGCCTGGTGGTGCTGGCGATCCCGCCGGTGCTGGCGGGCACTTACGCCGGTCTGCAGGCAGCCGAGCACGATGTCGTCGACGCTGCCCAGGGCATCGGGATGACCGGCTGGCAGCGACTGTGGAAAGTGGAGGTGCCGATCGCGCTCCCCTTGGTGCTGGGCGGAGTTCGCAATGCGGTGCTGCAGCTGATCGCGACCGCCGCGGTGGCCGCGTACGTCGGTCTTGGCGGTCTCGGCCGGTTCCTGCTCGACGGACTGGCCATTTTGGACTACACCGAGGTCGTCGCGGGCGCGATTCTGACCGCACTGCTGGCGATCGTGGTCGACCTGCTGCTCGCCACGGTGCAGCGGGCCTTGGTGCCTAAGGGAGTACGGCTGGCGGCGCAGGCAGCGTCCGGCCGGGCGGTGGCTGCGGGAGGAACGGCGTGAAGCGGTGGGGGATCCTGGTGGCCGGTTTGGCGCTGCTGGCTTCGGCATGCGGAAACCCGCTGTCCGGCGGTGGTGAGGGCGGCAATACCGGCGACATCATCATCGGCGCGTCCGATGTCGGGGAAAGTTCTTTGCTGGCCCAGATTTATGCCGGGGCGTTGCGGAATGTCGGCGCGCACAACGTCACGGTGCGGCCGCCGGTCGGCAGTCGCGAAGTCGTGGTGAAGGCGTTGCAGGACAAGTCGTTGTCGGTGGTTCCGGATTACTCGGGGAACCTGCTGCGGTACTTCGACAAGAATACCGCGGCGACCACTTCGGAAGACGTTTACGCCCAGCTCAAGCAGAAGATTCCGGCCGGGTTCACCGTGCTCGACCAGTCGCCCGCGCAGGACAAGGATCTGCTCGTGGTGGGCAAGGAACTCGCGGCCACCGGGGTGAAGACGTTCTCCGATCTCGGGCCGCGCTGCAAGGACCTGGTGATGGGCGGGCCGGGGCAGTGGAGCAGCCGGTGGAAGGACCGGATCAAGCAGTTGTACGGGTGCGAGTTCAAGGAAATCCGCACGACGGACACCGGCGGGCCGGTGACGGTGGCGGCGTTGAAGTCGGGTGACGTGCAGGTGGCGGATTTGTTCAGCACGTCGGCGACTATCGCGTCCAATGGGTTTGTGCCGTTGGATGACGACAAGCATATGTTCCCGGCGCAGAATATCGTTCCGTTGGTGGCTAAGGGGACGTTGAACGATGCCGAGACCGCGGCGTTGAACCGGGTCTCGGCAGCGTTGACCACAGAGCAGTTAACCGAGTTGAATGTGCAATACACGGATGAGAAGCGGAATGCTAAGGACATCGCTGGGGAATTTTTGCAGCGGAATGGATTGCTGACGTCGTAAGCGGTCAGGCACCTGGACGCGGCGCGGAGCCTTCGATCCGTTCGACCAGCTCGTCGCGGTACTCCCGCACCGCCGGAAGCTCCGGCTCGTCGCCGTTCGCCCGCTTCAGCGCGCCTTCCAGGATCTTCAGCCCCTGGCGTTCGTCGCCGCGCGCATCCGCCTGCCGTGCGGCGTTTTCCAGTGCTTTCGCGAGCTTGGTCTGCGCTTCGGGTTCCTTGGCGGCCTTGTGGATCCGGATCCAGTTGCCGCCCGGATCGATGACGGTGAACCCGGTGTACCGGTCGTTGCGCAGCCGCGGCCGGGTCATCCGCGGGATGCCGGAGACGAGCACTTTCCCGTGCACGGACCGCATCCCCGCCGCGAAGGCCTCGAACAGTTCGCCGATGTCCGGCACGATGACCAGGCACGTGCTGTACGACTGCGCCGGGTCGTAGTCGTCCATTCCGAAGAAGTGCAGGTTGATGTCTTCCCGCCGCAGCGCGACGTGCGGGTTCGGCCGCGTCTGCCGGTAGGTGATCTCGAAGCCGAGCATCTCGTAGAACGACGCGATCTCGTCGATGGAGGGGCAGGGGAGGAGCGGGATGGTCAGTTCGTTCGCCATTGCCTGAACGTAAGCCCGGATCGGCTGAAACGACACGGAGGTATTTGCTTGTGTGAACGGAAAGTTCAGAGCCGGTCGAACGCCGCTGCGTAACGGAACGCGCCTCGGTTCGCCGGGTCGTACGCGGCTAGCCGCAGCGCCTGGAAGTGCGGGGCCCATTCCGGTACCGGCGGGGTGATGCCGAGCGTGTCGGCCAGTGCGAAGCCGAAGCGGGAGTAGTAGCCGGGGTCGCCTAGCAGGATGATCAGGCCGTAGCCCAGTGCGTTGGCCGCGCCGATCGTCGCGTGGACCAGGGCGGAGCCTGCGCCGCTGCGCTGGTGGTCGGGGTGCACGCCTAGCGGGCCGAAGCCGATGGCGGAATTGGGGTCGTCGCCGAGGCGGCCGGGGCTGGCGCAGGCGTGGCCGATGACCTCGCCGTCCTGGAGTGCGACTAGCGAGAGGGCGGGGAGCAGATCGCCGTCGGCGGTGAGTTCGGTGACTAGTTTCGCTTCGGGCATTTCGCCGGTGACGTTCGGGTTGTGGACGCGGAACGCGGCGGTGTGCACGGCGTGGATCGCGGGGGCGTCGTCCGCGGTGGACTGGCGAATCTGCATGGTGCTCAGTTTCCCTGAGGGGCGGGCTGTGCGGAAATTGATTTCGGGGCCGGGCGGTCGTCGCGCATGAAGAGGAGGACTGCCGCGCCTAGGACGGGGCCCGCGGCGAGGGTGAGGAACGCTGAGTAGAACGAGCCGGTCGCGTGGAAGACCGGGCCTACTACGGCGGGCACGATGACGCTGCCTAGTTGCCAGAACGCGTTCACCGCGCCCGCGGCGGAGCCGGCTAGGCCTGCGCCGGTCAGGGCGGGGATCATGGCGGCGGTGAGCGGGCTGTAGGCGTAGGCGCCGATGCCCAGGATCGGGGCTACCACTAGGAAAGCGCTGTAGCTGCTGAGAGATCCGAAGGTCAGCAGGGCGGCACCGAAGAGAATGAGGACGGCGATGATGGGGATTCGCCTGCCTAGGCCGATTTTGTCGGTGAGCCAGCCGATCAAGGGTTTGATGACTACTGCGGTGCCGGAGAAGATCACCAGGACTACGCCAGCGCGTACCGGGTCGATGTGTTCGCCGCGGATCATCAGGGTGTTGGACCACGTGACGAAGCCGTAGGTGCCCCACAGGCCGCCGAAACCGGCTAATCCCAGCAGCAGTAGGTCTCGGTTGCGGAAGAGCGGGCGTGGGTTGGGCAGGGAGCGTCGGGCGGGGGCGGTGGAGGGAGCGCCGTTGCGGATGAAGGCCAGGCACAGCAGGCCGAGGGCGATGGTGACGCCGCCGAAGAGGTGGTAGGAAACCGGCCAGCCGCTGGTTTTCACCAGGGTGGGGACGACGGCGTTCGCTACTACCGTGCCCAGTGAGGTCGCAGTCATGAAGATGCCGCTCGCCAGTCCATGCTCTGCTGGGCGGAACCACGAGGTGATCAGCTTCAAGCCCGCGGAGAAGTCGACGCCGGCGAACAGGCCCAGCAGGGCTTGCAGAGTCAGGCCCCAGGCGATGGACGTGGTGGAGCCGAAGAGAACCATCAGGACGCCGGCGACCAGTGAACTGACGCCCAGGACCGCGCGGCTGCCGATCCAGTCAGAGAGGAAGCCGCCCGCGGTGTTGGAGACGACGTAGCCGATGTAGTAGCAGGTGGCGAAGATCCCTAGTGCGGCGAGCGGGACGCCAAGGGAGTCGCTGACCGCTGACGACGCTGGGCCCCACGTCGACCGGTCGACCGAGGTCATCGTGAACACCGCCCAGCAGAGCAGCAGGACAACCCAGCGATAGCGGCTCGGCATGGGGGCTCCTTCCGGGGAATGGTTCCGGAAGGTTCTCGTTACCGGGCGTGGCGGGTCAAGCCGGGAGGGTGGCGGATCAGGCCAGTGCGTCCTGGCGGTGTAGTTCGGCGCGGATCGCGCGGATGTCGTGGGCTCGGCCGTCGACGTACTGTGCGGCGGCGATCCCGGCGGCGTGGCCGGTCGCGAAGGCGGTGCCCATGACCCGGACGGAGGCGTATGCGTCGTCGTCTGAGCTGGTCAGGCGGCCGGCGGCCCAGAGGTTCGAGGTGTCGGCGGAGCAGATCGCGCCATAAGGCAGGTCGTACCAGCCTCGGTTGGCGATCGGTTCGTAGCGGGTGATGCCGGGTCCCGCGTGGTCCTCGATCGGCCAGCCGCAGCGGCCGATGGACGCGTCTGGACGTTTGCGGGCGGTCAGGACGTCGCGGCCGGTGAGTTGTTCGCGGCCGACCAGGTGGCGTCCTTCGCGGATGCCTAGTTGCGGGCCGGTTTCCTCTAGGCGCGCTGACGACCAGCCGCGGAGGTGTTTGCGCAGTGCGTCGAGGTATCGCCAGGCTTGCTGGCGCGCGTTGGCTTCGTCGCGGCTGAGTGCGGCGGCGTCCAGGACGTCGGTCTGCTCGTCCACCAGGAGTGCGATTACGTTGCGGGTCAAGGGTAAGTGCACGGCGATGCCGTAGTCGCGGGCCAGCTGGACGCCGGTTTCCCGGTGGTACGCGGCGATCGCGGCGCGCAGGCCCTCGCGCGAAAGGTCGGCGTCGTCGGGGACGCCGGAGAACCGGCAGACCAGGGTGCAGGTCTGCCGGTCGCTCAGCGGGGTGATGCGGACGGCGGCGCCAGCGGCGGCCAGGAGTGCGCCGTCGCCGCTGGCGTCGATGAACGCGCCCGCGGTGACGCGTTCCAGGCCGCCGCGGTGGTGCAGTTCGACCTCGGTGACCACGCCGTGCGTCCGCTTCGCGCCGATGAGCTTGGTGTGCAGCAGGACGTCCACGCCGGCGTCGGCGACGAGTTCGTCGTAGACCACCTTGGTGGTTTCCAGGTCGAGCAAGACGATCTTGTTGCCGGTCCAGCCCATCGTCTTTTCCTCGTAGGCGCCGCGGTGCCGCAGCCGTCGCAGGACGTCCTCGCCGACGCCCGCGACGACCTGTTCCCCGGTTTGGTCGAAGAACCCGCACAGCGTCAGCACCGAGCTGATCGTCGCCGCGCCGCCCAGGTACGGGTACTGCTCGACCAGCAGCACCCGTGCCCCGGTTCGCGCCGCCCCGGCCGCGGAGGCGATACCCCCAGCACCGCCTCCGACCACGACGACGTCGTAGTGCACTTCTGCCCTCCTCAGGGTTTGTCAACCAGTGAACGCGGTCCGGCGGGGGTGTCGCCACTGCCGTTCTGGTACCCCGGGCATAACCAGAAGGTATGTCTATGAGTTCGAGAAAGTATGAAACTCGTATGAGTTGGCGTACGCTTGCGGCCATGGACACGAAGGCAGCCGGATACCGGCGCAAGGTCAACACGATCAACCGGTTCATCACCGCCCTGCAGCGCGCGGGGGTCGCGTTCGGGCCGATGGAACTGCTCACCGTTCCCGGGCGGCGCAGCGGCGAGCCGAGGACGTTTCCGTTGGCGGTATTGAAGATCCGGGGCGAGCAGTACCTGATTCAGGCGTTCCCGAAGGCGGCGTGGGTGGCGAATGTGCGGGCGGCCGGGGAAGGGACGTTGTCTCGCGGGCGGCGGTCGCGGCGGGTGCGGTTCGTTGAGTTGCCAGTCGCGGAGCGGGGGCCGGTGTTGCGCGAGGCGGTGGCGGCTGGGGCGGCGAGTGTGGGGAGGCGTTACGTGACCACGGGGCTGGCGGAGTCGCCTACGCCGGACGGGGTGGCGGCGGCCGCGGCTGCGGGGAGGATCGCGGTGTTTCGGGTCGTGAGTGGCGATGCCGGTTAGAACCGGGATCGCCACTCACGACCCCGCAACGCAAAAGGCCGCCGCGGAACGCTCCCGCGGCGGCCTTCAGCTAACCGAGACTCAGTCGAACGCCTTGGCGATCAGCGCCTTCTGCTCGACGTCGTGCACCTTGGACGAACCGGCCGACGGGGCGGCCATCGGGCGGCGCGCCGCCACGTCCAGCCCGGTGAAGAACTCCGGGAACTTCCGGGGCAGGTTGAGGCCGAAGAACGGCCACGCGCCCTGGTTTTCCGGCTCCTCCTGGACCCACATGATCTTCTGCGCGTTCGAGTAGCGCTCCACCGCGGCCAGCAGCTTCTTCTTCGGCAGCGGGTAGTACTGCTCGATCCGCACGATCGCGACGTCGTCCGCGCCGCGCTTCTCGCGCTCGGCCACCAGCTCCCAGTAGAGCTTGCCCGAGGTGAGCAGCACCTTGCGGATCTTCGCCGGGTCCTGCGTGGCGTCGTCGATCACCGACATGAACCGGCTCTGGCCGGTGAAGTCCTCGACCGTCGACGTGGCCGCCTTGTTCCGCAGCATCGACTTCGGGGTGAAGACGATCAGCGGACGCTGGATGCCGTCGAGGGCGTGCCGGCGCAGCAGGTGGAAGTAGTTCGCCGGGGTGGACGGCACCGCGACGGTCATCGACGCTTCCGCGCACAGCGACAGGAACCGCTCGATCCGGCCGGACGTGTGGTCCGGGCCCTGGCCCTCGTGGCCGTGCGGCAGCAGCAGCACGACGTCCGAGCGCTGGCCCCACTTGGCCTCGCCGGAGGAGATGTACTCGTCGATCACGGTCTGCGCGCCGTTGACGAAGTCGCCGAACTGCGCTTCCCACATCACCAGCGCGTCGGAGTTCGCCACCGAGTAGCCGTACTCGAAGCCGACGGCCGCGTACTCCGACAGCGCCGAGTCGTAGATCATCACGCGGCCCTGGCCGTCGGCCAGGTGCTGCAGCGGCGAGTACTCCTGGCCGTTCTTGCGGTCGATGAACACCGAGTGCCGCTGGGTGAAGGTGCCGCGCCGGGAGTCCTGGCCGGACAGCCGCACGAGACGGCCTTCCAGCGCCAGCGACCCGAACGCGAGCAGTTCGCCGAACGCCCAGTCGACGCCGCCCTCGCGGGACATCTTGTGCCGCCGCTCCATGACCGGCTTGACCCGCGGGTGCGGGGTGAAGCCCTCGGGCAGGTTGACGAACGCGTCGCCGATCTGCTGCACGACCTCGGGCGACACGGCGGTGGTGACCTTCGCCGGGATCTGCTGCTCGCCCTCGACCGACGGGCTCGCCTTCGCCGGGTGCTTCTCCAGTTCGCGCACCTCGTTGAAGACGTGCTCGAGCTGGCTGGAGAAGTCGCGCAGCGCGGCCTCGGCCTCCTCGACGGAGATGTCGCCGCGGCCGATCAGCGATTCGGTGTAGATCTTCCGGACCGAGCGCTTCGTGTCGATGATGTCGTACATCGCCGGCTGGGTCATCGAGGGGTCGTCGCCCTCGTTGTGGCCGCGGCGGCGGTAGCAGATCAGGTCGATCACGACGTCCTTGTGGAACGCCTGGCGGTAGTCGACCGCCAGCTTCGCGACCCAGTGCGCGGCCTCGGGGTCGTCGCCGTTCACGTGGAAGACCGGCGCGCCGATCATCTTCGCGACGTCGGTGGCGTACTGCGAGGAGCGCGAGTGCTCCGGCGCGGTGGTGAAGCCGACCTGGTTGTTGACGACGATGTGCACGGTGCCGCCGGTGCGGTAGCCGCGCAGCAGCGCCAGGTTCAGGGTTTCGGCCACGACGCCTTGGCCCGCGAAGGCCGCGTCGCCGTGCATCAGGACTGGCAGCACGGTGTAGCCCTCGCCGCCCTTGTCGAGGACGTCCTGCTTGGCGCGGACGATGCCCTCGAGCACCGGGTCGACGGTCTCCAGGTGCGACGGGTTGGACGCCAGCGACACCCGGGTCTCGCCGTCGCCGAACATCCGGAAGTACTTGCCCTCGGCGCCGAGGTGGTACTTCACGTCGCCGGAGCCGTGCGCCTGTCCCGGGTCGAGGTTGCCCTCGAACTCCTGGAAGATCTGGCTGATCGGCTTGCCGACGATGTTCGCCAGCACGTTCAGGCGGCCGCGGTGCGGCATGCCGATGACGACCTCGTCGAGTTCGGCCTCGGCGGCCTTGTCGAGCACCGTGTCCAGCAGCGGGACCAGGGTCTCGCCGCCTTCCAGCGAGAACCGCCGCTGGCCGACGTACTTGGTCTGCAGGAAGGTCTCGAACGCCTCGGCGGCGTTGAGCTTCGACAGGATGTACTTCTGCGCGGACGGCTCCGGCTTGCTGTGCCGGACCTCGACGCGCTCCTGGATCCAGCGCCGCTCCTCGGGGTCGAGGATGTGCGTGTACTCCACGCCGACCGTGCGGCAGTAGGAGTCGCGCAGCACGCCGAGGATGTCGCGCAGCTTCATCCGCTCGCGGCTGGAGAAGTCGCCGACGGCGAACTCGCGGTCCAGGTCCCACAGGGTCAGGCCGTGGCTGAGCACGTCGAGGTCGTGGTGGCTGCGCTGGCGGTAGTTCAGCGGGTCGGTGTCGGCCATCAGGTGGCCGCGCATCCGGAACGCCTCGATCAGCTCCATGACGCGCGCGGTCTTGTCGACCGGGCCGTCCGGGATGTCGGCGACCCAGCGGATCGGCTCGTACGGCAGCCGCAGGCTGGTGAAGACGTCGTCGTAGAAGCCGTCCTCGCCGAGCAGCAGCTCGTGGATCCGCTTCAGGAACTCGCCGGACTCCGCGCCCTGGATGATGCGGTGGTCGTAAGTCGAGGTCAGCGTCATGATCTTGCTGACCGCGAGGTCGACCAGGGTCTTCTCGCTGGTGCCTTCGAACGACGCCGGGTACTGCATCGCGCCGACGCCGATGATCGCGCCCTGCCCCGCCTGCAGCCGCGGCACCGAGTGGTTCGTGCCGATGCCGCCCGGGTTGGTGAGCGAGATGGTGGTGCCCGCGAAGTCGTCCGCGGTGAGCTTGTTCGTGCGGGCCTTCTTGACGATTTCCTCGTAGGCCTGCCAGAACTGCATGAACGTCATGTTCTCGGTGGCCTTGATGGAGGCCACGACGAGAGTGCGGGAGTCGTCCTTGCCCTTCATGTCGATGGCGAGGCCGAAGTTCACGTGTTCCGGCGTGATCGCGAACGGCTTCCCGTCGATCAGCTGGTAGTGCCGGTTCATGTTCGGGAAGTCCTTCAGCGCCCGCACCATGGCGTAGCCGATGAGGTGCGTGAAGGAGATCTTGCCGCCGCGGGTGCGCTTGAGGTGGTTGTTGATGACGATGCGGTTGTCCGCCATCAGCTTCGCCGGGACCGCGCGCACGCTGGTCGCGGTGGGCACGGACAGCGAGGCGTCCATGTTCTTGGCGATCGCCGCCGCGGCGCCGCGGAGCTGCTTGGACTCCGGCTCGGCGTCCTTCGCGGCGGGAGCGGACTTGGCCGGCGCGGGCTTCGCCGCCGGGGCGGGCTTGGCGGCCGGGGCCTTGGCCGCCGGGGCCGGAGCGGCCGGGGACTTGGCGGCGGGCGCGGGGGCGGGCTTCGCGGCGGGAGCCGGCGCGGCGGCCTTGGCTTCCCCGTTCCCTTCCGCCAGCGCGGAGTTGCCGCCCGGAGTGGGCTTGTAGTCGGCGAAGAAATCGTGCCAGGCGGCGTCTACCGACTGGGGGTCCGCGAGAAACCGCTCGTACATTTCTTCGACGAGCCACTCATTGGCACCGAACTGCGATGCGGGACTGCTGCTGGCCACGGCTGGCTCTCGCCTCTATCCATTCTCGATCCGATATCACAAGCATCTGCTGACCGCCAGGCTAGTCCTCTGCCGGTGGCCCGAAACACGCCACCTGGACGCTCGTGAGACAGGTCATTGTCTGGATCGGTTGAGAGGCCCGGCCGGACAGACAGCAGGGCCCACCGTACGCGTCGCAAGGGCCAAATGCCCTCACCTCGGCCGGTTTGAGGTGATCCCGGCCACAGGGCCTGCCCCTGCGACGCGGACCCGGTCAGCTCGCCGCGGCGGGCAGCGAGCGCACCGGCGCCGGTCCGAACCACGCGCGCAAAGCTTCGCGCAGGTCGGCGGGGTCGGTGTCGGGGCTTTCGGCGAGCCAGGCGACGTGCCCGTCCGGGCGGAGCAGGAACGCGGCGGGGACGTCGCTGGTGCACGGGGAGCCGGAAACGAGGTCGAGCCGGTCGAGCCACGGGGCGGCGGTGCGGGCCACCGCGGGCCCGTCGGTGAGGTCGACCAGCACGCCGCGGCCGGAGTGCAGCAGCTTCATCGTGGTGGTCGACTGGCCGTCCACGACGATCGACCACTCCGGCACCCGGGTGCCTGCCAGCGGGTGGTCCGAGGCGGGCTGGGTCGGGTAGCGCACGTCGAGTGCGGTGATCATCTCCGCGAGGTAGCGGTTGACCTCGTCGAACTCCATCAGCGTTCCGAACAGCTCGCGCAGCGGGCCGATCTCCGGACGCGGGTCCATCAGGGCCAGCTGGGCCTGGGTGTTGAAGCAGACGCGCGCACCGACCGGATGGCGTTCGTCGTGATAGGTGTCGAGCAGCGCGTCCGGGCCGCCGTTGACGACCGCGGCGAGCTTCCAGCCGAGGTTCACCACGTCCTGGATGCCGGTGTTGAGGCCCTGCCCGCCCGCCGGGAAGTGCACGTGCGCCGCGTCGCCGGCGAGCATGACGCGGCCCTTGCGGTACTGCGCGGCCTGGCGGGTCGCGTCGCCGAAGCGCGACAGCCACACCGGGTCGCGCATCTGGAGCTCTTGGTCGGTGACCCGCTTGACCGAGGCGGCGAGCTCCTCGAGGTCGACCGGGTCGTCGCGGTGCGCGGTCGGCGGGCGGAACTCGACCGACACGACGCGGTAGAGGTCGCCGCCGAGCGGCACGGTGCCGAAGACGCCGCCCTTGCAGCGGGCCAGGTGCGGTCCGTCGGGCACCTGGTCGAGGTGGACGTCGGCGAGCATCGCGTCGATGTTGGAGGCGGTGCCGGGGAAGTCGATGCCGGCCAGCTTGCGGATCAGGCTGCTGCCGCCGTCGCAGCCGACGAGGTAGCGGGACCGGATCTGGTACTCGCCGTCCGGGCCGTCGACGGTGGCGACCACGGCGTCGGGGCCGTTCTCCAGTTCGGTGAGCCGGTGCCCGCGGCGGATCTCGACGTTCAGTTCCCGTGCGCGCTCTTCGAGGATCGCCTCGGTGCGTGACTGCGGGACCATCAGCGCGTAGGTGTGCCGTCCGTTGAGCTTGCTGAGATCGAGCAGGCGCATGCCGGCGAAGTGGCCCTTCGGCCACACCGGCGCGCCTTCGCTGAAGCGCGGCAGCAGACCGCGCTGGTCGAGCACCTCGACGGTGCGCGAGTGCAGCCCGAGCGCACGGGACTGCCCGCTCGGTTCGGCGAGCCGTTCCAGCACCAGCACGCGGCCCGGTTGCAGCCCCAGCTCGCTCGCGAGCATCAGCCCGACCGGGCCGCCGCCCACGATCACCACGTCGAAGTCGACATCCATCCCGGTGCTCCCCATGTGTCCGTCCCTGTTGTCGGTCCGTCAAGCCTGGAGCACGGCTCCGGTTCGCGGCCATACGCGTTGTGCTGGGGATTCAGCGCTCGACGAGCGGTTTTGGACGGTGTGGCGGCGCTTGAGGCGGGTCTGCCCAGGCCGAAGGGGAAGGCGGGACTCAGGTTGGCGCGGTGTCGTCGCCGAGGCGCGGGGTTCTCGTCCGTGAGGGGAACCTTCACGGACTCTGATTCCCTCAGGGTTCCCTTCACGGACCTTCAGAAATGGTCATGCGGACATCAATCGGGCATTTCGGCGCTTCTGGCGTCCTTTGTGGACTGCCGGGAGCCCTGGCACGGGGGTCGAGAGCGCATCGAGGGGCCTTCGAGACCCGGGCGGAAGCATCGCCGAAAACGAGGGTTTCCGCGGCGGTCCTGCCCGCGGCCCACCGAAACGGAAGGCAGGTACGACCCGGGATGACTGCCCACACCACAGTGGACGCACAGGCGATCGCCCGCCTCAACATGCTGTTCACCCAGTCGAAGATCCTGCACAGCGCGGTCGAGCTGGGGGTGTTCGAACTGCTCGCCGCCGCGCCGCGGACGGCCGACGAGATCCGTGGGGAACTCGGCCTGCACGAACGGTTTACCGGCGATTTCCTCCACGCGCTGGCCGCGCTCGGCCTGCTGGAGCGCGACGGCGAGAAGTTCAGCAACGCGCCGGCGGCCGCGGAGGTGCTGGTTCCGGGCGCGCCCGGCGGCGGCTACCTCGGCGCGCGGGTCCGTACGACCGCGCAGCGGCACTACGCGATGTGGGGCAAGTTGTCCGAGGCCCTGCGCGACGGCGAGCCGAAGGCGGACATCGGCGGGCACGGCGCGTTCGCGAAGCTGTACGAGGATCCGGTGCGCGCCAAGGCTTTCCTGGTGCACATGGACGCGAACAACGCATTGGTCGCGCCGCAGCTGGCTGAGCACGTGGACTGGTCTGCGTACAAGAGCTTCGTCGACGTCGGCGGCGCGCGCGGCAACGTCGCGGCGCAGTTGTGCGTCGCGCACCCGCATCTGCACGGCGGCGTGTTCGAGTTGCCGCCGATCGAGCCGCACTTCGACGAGCTGATGACGGAGCTGGGCGTCGCGGACCGGGTCACGTTCCACCCCGGGGACTTCTTCGAGACGCCGCTGCCGGAGACCGACGTGGTCGTGTTCGGCCACGTGCTGCACGACTGGGACCCGCAACGCCGGGTGGAACTGTTGGTGCGGGCCAAGAACGCGATTCCGAGCGGGGGCGCGGTCGTGGTGTACGACCAGATCCTCGACGCCGAGAACCCGGACCTGCGCAGCCTGATCGGCAGCATCAACGTCGGCCTGATCACCGACGGCGGTTCCGAGTACACCGTGCCGCAGCTGCGGAAGTGGCTGGACGAGGCAGGGCTGGAGTTCCGGGCTGCCACGACTCTGCCGCGAGGCAACGACACCGTTGTGGTCGCGGTGAAACCGTGAGTGCGCAAGCCCTGGTGGTCGGCGCCGGGCCGGTCGGGCTGACCGCGGCGCACGAACTGGCCCGGCGCGGCGTGCGGGTGCGGATCGTGGACCGGGCGGCCGGGCCCGCGGTGACCAGCCGGGCGCTGGCCACGCATCCGCGTTCGCTGGAGATCTACGACCAGATGGGCGTGCTCGACGACCTGCTGCCGCGCGGGCAGCAGGTGCGCGCGTTCACGATTCACATGCGCGGCAAGCGAATGGTCGGCCTGCGGGCGGACTACTCGCGGCTGCCGACGCGGCTGCCGTTCACGTTGATGGTCGACCAGGTCATCACCGAGGAGGTGCTGCGGACCGCGCTGGCCAAGCAGGGCGTCGAGGTCGAATGGGGCGTCGCGCTGGCCGACTTCACCGATACCGGGGACGGGGTCAAGGTCCGGCTCGAACGCGACGGACAGGTCGAGGAGACCTCGGCGGACTGGCTGGTCGGCTGCGACGGCGGGCACAGCGTGGTGCGCAAGAAGCTGGGGCTGAAGCTCGAAGGCGATTCGTCGGAGACCTGGCTGATCGCCGACGCGCAGGCGGACACCGCGTTGCCGCGCGACAGCATCCATCTCATCCGGACCCCGGGCGGGTCGGTGATGATGGTGCCATTCCCGGACGAGGGCAAGTGGCGGCTGCTCGACACTCGAGACGTCGCGTACTCGGGCACCGGCGACGATGCGGCGGTGGCGCGGCGGTTCTCGGAGAAGGTGTCCGCGGCGACCGGCGTGCCGACCGTGGTTTCGCCGCCGACGTGGGTCTCGGTGTTCTCCATCCAGCAGCGGATGGTGCCGACCATGCGGTCCGGCCGCTGTCTGGTCGCCGGCGACGCCGCGCACGTGCACAGCCCGGCGTCCGGCCAGGGCATGAACACCGGGGTGCAGGACGCGTACAACCTCGCGTGGAAGCTGGCGATGGTCCTCGACGGCCACGCCGACGAGCAGCTGCTCGACACGTACTCGCGCGAGCGGGTGCCGGTGGGCGCGGAGCTGCTGCGCACCACGAAGAAGGCGACTTTCCTGGTACAGCTGAAAAACCCGTACGTCGCCGCGGTGCTGCCGGTGGCGTTCGGCGTGATGCGCAACGTTTCGGCGCTGCGCGGCAAGCTGGAGCGCAAGATCATGGGCGGGATGTCCGCGCTGGGACTGTCCTATGCGGACGGTGCCGCGGAAGCCGGTCCTGGACCGCGGGTGGGCGAACGGCTGTCGGTCGTCGCCGGTGCGGATGCGGAAACCCCGGCGTGGCAAGCGTTGCTGGCGCAGTTGCGCGAACCGGGTTGGACGCTGGTGCTCGGTCCGGAGGCGGCGCGCGACGACCTGCCGTCCGTGGGCGGGTGGGTGGTGCCGCAGGTGGCGGGTCCGGGCGGCGACCTGCCGGACGCCGACGGCGCGTTGCGGCGGGCGCTCGGTCTTTCGACGACGGGCTGGATCCTGGCGCGCCCGGACGGCTACGTGGCCGACCGCGGCGACCAGATGTCGGCCGCCGTCGTGCGCGCGGTGCTGCGGCACGCGCACATTTCTGTCTGAGGGCACGTGAGGTCCGTGAGGGGAACCCTGAGGGAATCAGAGTCCCTCAGGGTTCCCTTCACGGACGTGAAGACACGAGGTAAGGAGCGAAGGTGGATCTGGGGCTGACCGGCAAGGTCGTGCTGGTGACCGGTGGCAGCGGCGGGATCGGGGCCGAACTCGCGCGCACGTTCGCCGCGGAAGGGGCCAAGGTCGCGGTCACCTACCGGACCAACCGCGAGGCGGCCGAGGAGGTCGCGCGCGAGTGCGGTCCGGGCCAGGGGCTGGCCGTGCACTACGACCTGACGGATCTGGCCAGTGTGGACGCGGCGGTCGAGCGCGTCGAGGAGCACTGGGGCCCGGTGGACGTGCTGGTCGCGAATGCGATCAGTCCCGGTGCGCTGCGCAAACCGGGAAAATTGTTCGAGGAACTACCTACGGAGGATTGCGTTTCGTTCATCAATGTGAATATTGCTCCGGTACTGCATACCGTGGCGAAGGTGTTACCCGGGATGCGCGCGAAGAAATGGGGACGGATCGCATTTATCTCGTCGCGCGCCGCAACCGCGGGCAAGCCGGGGCGGGAGGCATATGGTGCGGTTAAGTCCGCATTGCACGGTTTTGCCACGAGTCTCGCCTGGGACGTCGGCCGTGACGGAGTGCTGGTCAACACCGTTCTCCCTGGCCTGACCGTTACTCCGCGTGTTGCGGAGGCGGTCCCGGAGGCGGTGCTGGAGCGCGAGCGAGCCATCACGCCCAGTGGCCGATTGAGCTGTCCGGGTGATGTCGCGCAACTCGCGGTGTTCCTCTGTTCGGCCGCCAACGGCAATACGAACGGGCAGTTCGCAGAAGTATCAGGTGGACGTTAAGTTTTTCCGGTCCGGGATCAGGAAGCCGTTTCTCTGCTAGCGTCGCTGGCGTCTCACTGGGGGAAAGCGAAGCACGCCGGCCGCTGCCTGGCGTGCTCTTTCGGCAGGTATCTGGGGGTCGGATGCAGATCGCAATATTGGGACCGCTGTCCGTGCGCGCGGACGGGGTGGGAAAGACGCCGTCCGCGCCCAAACTTCGTACGGTGCTGGCGATGCTGGCGCTCAATGCCAACCGGGCAGTGCACTTCGAGCAGTTCGTCGAGGAGTTGTGGGAGAACAACCCGCCGGCGAGCGCGGCGACGACGTTGCAGACTTACGTCTACCAGCTGCGCAAGTCGTTGCGGCTGGCCGGTTCGGCCGAGGACGGCGCGACGGTCCTGCTGACCCGCCCGCACGGCTACGAACTGCAGGTGCCGCGGGCGGACGTGGTCGACGCGGTGCGTTATTCGGCGCTGCTCGACCAGGCCCGCGACCGGCACGACGCGGGCGACCTCGAAGCGTGTGCCGAACTGGCCAGACAGGCGCTCGCGCTGTGGCGCGGGGCCGCGCTTTCCGATCTTCCGCTCGGCCCGACGCTGGCCGCGCGCGCGACACAGCTGGAAGAGAGCCGCAAAGCGGCGCTGGACCTGCGGTTCGAGGCTGAGCTGGCACTGGGACGGCACCGCCGCGTGGTCGACGAACTGGCCGGTGTGGTCAAGGCGAATCCCACGCACGAGGCGTACTCGGCGAAGCTGATGGTCGCGCTCTACCGCTGCGGCCGCCGGGTCGAGGCGCTCGACGTCTACCACCGGGTGCGCAGCGATTTCATCGCGCAGCTGGGCATCGAGCCGTCGGCGACGCTGCGTTCGGTGCATCAGCAGGTCCTGGTGGACGACCCCGCGCTCACCCTTCCGGCCCCGCGCGGCGGTGGTGTGAGTGAAACCACAATTGGTCTAGACAACGGGCAAATCGACCAGAACGGGCAAAACGCGCGAGCTACGGAAGCAGTCGTCCGGAGTATCGACGACAACGGCACCGTGACTGAGAGCAGTGCCATCGAAGTGGTTTCCGTCGTGCGCGCGGATGCGGAGGGTGACCTGGTTCCGCTGCGGCCCGCCGCGGCGGAGGCGCTCGGGCCGAACCACCTCCCGTCCGACGTGCCCGACTTCGTCGGCCGGGACGAGGAGATCCGCGAGCTGGTGCGGCGGTGCTGTGCGGCGCGCACCAAGCTGACCGGCGGCAGTGCCGTCGTGGAGATCACCGGCGGGCCGGGCGCGGGCAAGACCTCGCTGCTCGTGCACGTCGCGCACCGGGTCCGCGCGTCGTTCCCGGACGGGCAGATCTTCGTGCCGCTGGCTCCGGTGCAGCGCGGCGAGGAGACGATGGCCGACGTGCTGGCCGGCTGTCTGCGCGCGTGCGGCGTTCCGCTGTCGCCCGCGCCGTCGATGTCCGAGCTGGTGAACGTCTACCGGGACTACACCGCGACCCGGCGGCTGCTGGTGGTGGTGGACGACGCGGCCCGGTCGGCCGAAGTGGATCTGTTGCGCCCCAGCGGTTCCGGCAGTCTGCTGCTGGTCGCGAGCAGGCGGCGGCTGTACCTGCGCGGCGTGTGCGCCCCGGTGAGCCTGGCACCGCTGACGGTCAACGAATCGCTGGAGCTGCTCGGCCAGTTCATCGGGCGGCGGCGGATGCTGGAGGACCTCGACTGCGCCAGCGCGCTGGTCCGGATGTGCGGCAGGCTGCCGCTGGCGGTCGCGGCCGTGGGCGGGTACCTCTCGTACCGGCCGAACTGGTCGCTGCGCCGGATGCACGACCGGCTGTCCCGTGACCCGGGAGCAGTGCTCCGTCTGCCGTGCGGGGAAGGCACGGTGGACGCGAGCGTCCGGGCGAGTTACGGGACGCTGCGCGGGCCGGCGCAGGAGGCGTTCCGCAGGCTGGCGAGCATCGACGAGTTCACCGTGCCGGACGCGGTCAAGCTCCTCGGCAGGCCGGGGGAGCTGGTCCGAGAGGTGCTCGAGGACCTCGAATCCGCCGGGCTGGCCGAGGAAATCGGCGAACGCGGCGGCTCGGGACCGCACCGGTACCGGGACGTGGAGTCCAATGTAGACGTTCTGCGGCCGTCCACCTCGGACGTGGTGTATTGCGTACCCCGGCTTCCGTCGTTCGCGGGCCGCTTGCTGGCGAGGGAAGCCGAGCCCGCCGCGCGCGAGGCCGCGGTCGCCACCGGCTGAGCACCGGGCGGGGTCGAGCCGCTGTGGTGCCGGTCGAATCCGGCTGGAGCGCGTTCGACCCCGCTTCGATCCGTCTTGGACACCCCGGGCCCAGACTCGAAATCAGCGACGTCGGGCGCTCGGAGCGCGAAGGGCAGGTGCAGACGGAGTGAGTACGAGTGCAGGGCACCCCGGGGCGGCGGGAGGGCCGCGCCGCGCGGTGATCACCGGGATAGGTGTTGTCGCGCCGGGGAAACCGGGGCGCGAACCGTTCTGGGAGATGGTGTCGGGCGGGCGGACCGCCACCCGGCCGGTGTCGTTTTTCGACGCCTCCCAGTTCCGCTCGCGGATTGCCGCCGAATGCGACTTCGACCCGGAGGCGGCCGGGCTCGGCCCGCAGCAGGTGCGGCGGATGGACCGGGTCGCGCAGTTCGCGGTGGCGTGCACGCGGGAGGCGCTGGCCGACGCGGGTCTCACGCCGTCCGATGTGGACCCGTACCGGACTGGCGTGTCGATCGGCAGCGCGGTCGGGGCCACGATGAGCCTCGAACGCGAGTACGTCGTGGTGAGCGACGGCGGCCGGAAGTGGGAAGTGGACGCGGATTACGCGGTGCCGCATCTGTTCGACCAGTTCGTGCCGAGTTCGATGGCCAAGGAAGTGGCCTGGGAAGCGGGCGCGGAAGGTTCGGTTCAGGTCATCTCGACCGGCTGCACGTCCGGACTGGACTCGGTCGGGCACGCACGGGACCTGATCGCCGAGGGCAGCGCGGACGTGGTGCTCGCCGGCGGCTCGGACGCGCCGATCTCGCCGATCACCGTGGCGTGCTTCGACGCGATCAAAGCCACTTCGCCGCGCAATGACGAGGCGGCGACGGCTTCGCGGCCGTTCGACAACACTCGCAACGGGTTTGTGCTCGGCGAAGGCGCGGCGGTGTTCGTGGTGGAGGAACTGGGCCGGGCGCTCGCCCGCGGTGCCCGGATCTACGGCGAGATCGCCGGTTTCGCCACGCGGTGCAACGCCTACCACATGACCGGTCTGCGCGCGGACGGCGTGGAGATGACCGAGGCGATCCGCCAGGCGATGGGCCAGGCGCGGGTGACGCCGGAGGCGATCGGCTACGTCAACGCGCACGGCTCGGGCACGAAGCAGAACGACCGGCACGAGACGCAAGCGTTCAAGAACTCGTTGGGAGAACACGCCTATCGCGTGCCGGTGAGTTCGATCAAGTCGATGGTCGGGCATTCGCTCGGCGCGATCGGCTCGATCGAGATCGCCGCCAGCCTGCTCGCCATGCGCGACGGGCTGCTGCCGCCGACGGCCAATCTCACCGAACCGGACCCGGAGCTGGACTTGGACTACATTCCTTTGGTGGCACGAGAAGCCGCGACGGACACGGTGCTCACGGTGGGCAGCGGATTCGGCGGGTTCCAGAGCGCCATGGTGCTCACCAGCAACGTCGGCGGGGCGGCATGAACGCGGTGATCACCGGGCTCGGCGTGCTCGCGCCGACCGGCAGCGGCGTCAAGCAGTTCTGGGAGGCGACGCTCGAAGGGGCCAGCGGAATCGGCCCGGTGACCCGGTTCGACGCTTCGGGCTACCCGAGCACGCTCGCCGGCGAGGTCGTCGGCTTCAGCGCGAAGGGCATCCTGCCCAGCCGGTTGCTGCCGCAGACCGACCATTCCACCCGGATGTCGCTCGTGGGCGCGGAGTGGGCGCTTGCCGACGCGGGCGTCGACCCGGAGACGCACGACGGGTTCGACCTCGCGGTGATCACCGCCAGTTCGGCGGGCGGCTACGAGTTCGGGCAGCGCGAGCTGCAGAACATGTGGAGCAAGGGCGGCAAGTACGTCAGCGCGTACCAGTCCTTCGCGTGGTTCTACGCGGTCAACACCGGGCAGATCTCCATCCGGCACGGCATGCGCGGGCCGGGCGCGGTGGTGGTGTCCGAACAAGCCGGCGGGCTCGACGCGATCGGGAAGGCCCGGCGCGCGGTGCGTTCCGGGACCGCGGTCACGCTGACCGGCGGCATCGACAGCGCGCTGTGCCCGTGGGGCTGGGCGGCGATGCTGACGTCCGGCCGGATGAGCCGGGGCAGCGAGCCGGAGTCCGCGTATCTGCCGTTCGACCGGTCCGCCGCCGGGTATGTGCCCGGCGAGGGCGGGGCGGTGCTCGTGCTGGAATCGGCGGAGTCGTCGCGGGACCGGCAGCCGCCGTACGCGGAGATCGCCGGGTATGCGTCCACTTTCGACCCGAAGCCGGGCAGCGGCCGTCCGCCGGGACTGCGGCGGGCGATCGAACTCGCCTTGACGGATGCGGGCATTTCGGCCGCCGAGGTCGACGTTGTTTTTGCCGACGCGGCCGGAGATCTGACCCTCGACCGCGAGGAAGCCGAGGCGATCAGCGCGGTCTTTGGCGCCCGCGGGGTCCCGGTCACCGCGCCCAAGGCCGGGGTCGGCCGGTTGTCCGCGGGCGGTGCCGCGCTGGACGTCGCGTGTGCGGCTCTGGCGATCCGGCACGGCGTGGTGCCGCCGACGCCGAACGTCTCGGATCTGCTGCCGGAGCACGGGATCGACCTGGTCACCGGTGCCGCGCGGGAAACGCCGGTGCGGGTCGCGGTCGTGCTCGCCCGCGGCATCGGCGGGCACAACGCCGCACTGGTGTTGCGGGCTGTTTGAAGATCACCCGAACGGCCGAGTCAAAAAGCCTTGTCCAGCAAGAAGAACCCACCGATGGCCGCTTTCGCGCGGCAGGAGGAGCGATCATGCGCGAGCTGACCTACGACGACCTGATGGAGATCATCCGCCGCTGTGCCGGCGAGAGCGACGAAATGGCACAAACCACCGACGCGCGCGACATTCCGTTCGCCGAATTGGGCTATGACTCGCTCGCGCTGATGGAGACCGCGAGTATGCTCCAGCGCGACTACGGGGTCGAGCTGCCGGACGAAACGGTGGTCGACATCGACACGCCGCGCGCTCTGGTCGAGCTGGTGAACAGCAGGCTCGGTTCCGCGGTGTAAGGGGAAATCCGCTAAAGCCTTCCGAAGGAGGACAGGTGTCCGAGCCTGCCCTGAACCCGCGCCGCTGGGCGATCCTCGCGGTGCTGTTGACGTCCTTTTTGCTCACCGTGCTGGACGCGACGATCGTGACGGTCGCCTTCCGCGCCCTCGCCGATCCGGTCGACGGGCTCGGCGCGTCCGCGGACGAACTGCAGTGGGTGGTCAACGGGTTCACGCTCGTGTACGCCGGTTTGCTGCTGGCGTGGGGCGTACTGGGGGACCGGCTCGGGCACCGGAAGGTGCTCCTGGTCGGGCTCGTGGTGTTCGGCGTCTCCAGCGTGCTGGCGGCGTTCGCGCATTCGCCCGGCGAACTGGTGCTGTGGCGCGTCGTGATGGGCGCGGGCGGCGCGGCGATCCCGCCGACCACGCTCGCGACCATCTCGCACGTGTTCGGCGACAAGGAGCGCCCGCGCGCCATCGGGTACTGGGTGTCCGCCGCCGGCATCGCGGCGGTCATCGCGCCGGTGCTCGGCGGCGTGCTCATCCAGTTCGCTTGGTGGGGCTCGATTTTCCTGGTGAACGGCCCGATCGTGCTCGCCGCGATCGTGCTGACCGTGCTGATGGTCCCGGAGTCCACCTCGACCGCGCGCAAGCTCGACATCCCCGGGGTGGTGCTGTCGGTCGCGTGGAGTACGGCGCTGGTGTACGGCATCATCCAGGCGGGCAACCTCGCCACGGTCGCCGATCCCCGGGTGTATATCCCGCTGGTGCTCGGGGTGGTGCTGCTGGTCGTGTTCATCCTGGTGGAACTGCGGTCCGCGGCTCCCGCGCTGGACCTGCGGCTGGTGTCGGATCGCCGGGTCGCGGGCGCGACCAGCGCGGTGACGCTGGCGTTCTTCGTGAACTTCGGCGTGCCGTTCTTCCTGATCTTCTATCTGCAGAGCGTGCTCGGCATCAGCCCGCTGATGACCGGGGTGGCGATCCTCCCGCTGGCGCTGGCCCTGGCGGTGTTCTCGCCGCGCTCGGCGACGCTGTCGGCGAAGTTCGGGGCCAAGAACGTGCTCATCGGCGGCTTGCTGCTGCTGGCGGTCGGCGTGGCGGTTTTCGCGCTGCTGGACCAGAACAGCCCGCTGTGGCCGGTGTTCGTCGCGGACTTCCTGGTCGGCCTTGCGATGGCCAACGTGATGCCGCCCGCGACCACCACGATCATGTCGGCGGTCCCACGCGAGCGCGCGGGCGTCGGGTCGGCGCTTACGAACATGGGCCGAAGCATCGGCGGCGCGATCGGTATCGCGGTGCTGGGTTCGCTGCTGACTGTGGTGTACCGCAACGGGGTTGAGCCCGCGTTGTCAGTGCTGCCTGCTTCGTCGCGCGTCGCGGCGGGTGACTCGATCGAAGCCACGAAGGCCGCTGCAGACACCCTCGGCGGTAGCCAGGGAACCGACTTGTTCGCCGCGGGCGCGGATGCGTTCTCCGTCGCGATGCGGACGACTGCCCTGACTGCGGCCGGTGCCGCGGTGCTGGCGGCGATCGTGGTGCTCGTAGTGGTGCCGGCCCGGGAACGGCGGACGGCTGAGGTTTCCTGACACGTCCCCGGGCCTTTGCGCGGTTAGCTTCGGCGGATGGCGGAGATCAGCGAGAACTCCTGCGGCAGCGGAGTAATCGAGTCCAGCGCGAACCCGGCTTCCTCAAGGAGCCGGGTCACTTCCGCGCTGGAACGGATCCCGCCCCCGCCGAAGAGCACGTACATCAGGGTGTCGTGGGACAGCAGCAGTGCGTTGTCCACGCCGGGTCCAGACACCCGTTCCACCAGCAGTAACCGCGCACCCGGAGCGGCCGCCTCGGCGCAGTTCGCGAGGATCCGGGCACAGTCCTCGTCCGGCCAGTTCACCAGCACCCGGGCGAGCAGGTAGACGTCGCCGCCCTCAGGAACGGAATCCAGGAAGTCCCCGGACGCCACCTCGCACCGGTCGGCCACGCCAGCGTCCGCGATCGCCTTTTTCGCTGTCTCAGCGGACTGTTCGGCGTCGTAGACCACGCCGTGCAGCTCCTGGTGCGCGGCGAGCAGCCGGACTGCCAGTTCACCACTGCCGCCTCCGACGTCGACAAATCGCTCGTGCGCGCCGAAGCCGTACGCGTCCGGGATCGCGTCGAACAACGCCGTGTTGCCCGCCATCGCCCGGTCGAATAATTTTCCGCGTTCGGGGTTTGCGGAGAGGTACTCGAAGAAGCTAGACTGGAATGCGCCTTCGAAAGCATTTTGTCCGGTTCTCACGGCGGAGGCGATCCCGGTCCAGGCGCGATGGAATTCGGAGCCCGCGATGAGCGTGTACGGCCGCAGCGAGTCTTCCCGGTCGCTGCGCAACAGCTCGCCAAGCTCGGTCAGTGCGAAGGTGCCGTCCTCCTCGCGAAACACTCCGAGGGCGGACAGGTATTGCAGGAACCGTTGGGTGGCAACGGGATCGGTGTCAGAGTCGGCGGCCACCTGAGCCGCCGTACGCGGTCCGCTGGCGAGCCGGTCGGGCCAGCCAAGCTCGGCGGCCGCGTACACGGCGCGGGCTTTCCAATCGCCGATGATGAGGTTCATCAGTTCCAGCTGCGGCGTTTTAGCGCGCACGGGATCGTCGGACATCCGGGGTGTCTCCTCAGCCGAGTTGGGTAGTTTCCCGATGCTCGCTGCCGTCGTTCAAAATGTTCTCGAAGATCTCTGAAGGCGGTGTCGCGGCGGCCGTTTCAGCCGATAGATTGGCGGAAACGGCTGTCCGGGGAAGCCGGCGGCCCGGACTCGAGGAGCAGCGGGTGGAAGATCAGGTGCGCCGCGTCGCGGTGGTGACCGGGGCGGCACGCGGAATCGGCCGCGCGATCGCGGAACGGCTGGCCGCACGAGGCGACCGGGTGGTGATCAACTACCTGACGTCAAAGGAAGCCGCGGACGAGGCCGTCGCAGCCATCACCACGGCAGGCGGCGAGGCCATCGCAGTCAGCGCGGACATCCGCAACGAGGAGGGCGCGCGGTCGCTGGTGGCCGCCACCGTCGAGGCGTATGGCCGGGTGGACGCGCTGGTATGCAACGCGAACGTCGGCCTCGCACAGGGGCCGGTGGCGGAGATCCCCTGGGAAACGTTCTCCGCCAAGGTAAACGACGAACTGGCCGCGGCCTTCCACCCGACCCGAGCGGTGTGGCAGCACATGACGGACCAGGGCTACGGCCGAATCGTGTACCTGGGCGCGGAAGCGAGCAAGGGCCCGGTAGGCGCGGACGTGGTCGCACACGCGGCGGCGAAGAGCGCGCTGATCTCGTACGCGAAGTTCACCGCTCGTGAAGGTGCTCCGCAAGGCGTGGTGGCGAATGTGGTGTCCCCCGGCTTGACCCGGACGGACGCCCTGGGCGAAGCGCCGCCGGACTGGTTCTCGGCCTTCGAAAAGCGCATTCCCGCCGGCCGCGCTGCGGAACCGACCGACGTAGCAGCGATGGTGGCCTTCTTCACCAGCGAAGAAGCAGGCTACATCGCAGGCACGGTGGTCTCCGTCAACGGCGGCTCAGACATGACCCGCTAACACCCCCGTGAGGGGAACCCTCACAGCCCCAGATTCCAATGCCAGGGACTTAAGCCGGGTGCCGACCATCCATAAAGGACACCCGGGCCAGCGAAATACCCGATTAACACCTAAATGTCCGTTTCTTCAAGTCCGTGAGGGGAACCCTGAGGGACTCTGATTCCCTCAGGGTTCCCCTCACGACCCTCGGCTGCCCCGTGGCACCCCCGGCGTTCCATGAGGGGCCCCTTCACGGAATTAGATTCCCTCAAGGAGTCCTTCACGGACCGCCCCGCCCGCCGAAACGCCCCAATGTGGCATTGGGTGCATGCGATGCACCCAATGTGGCGTTGGTTGCGTCAGATGCATCCAATGCCACATTGGGGCGCTAGCCCCCACCCCGCCGAGAACCGCCACCGACGCACCCAACCAGCGGTGCACCCACACCACCCCCGCACCCCGATACGAAGCCAAAACGCGGTCTGGGGTGGCTTGTCAAGGCATCTTTCCCGCCTTGACAAGCCACCCCAGACCGTCGTCACAATCGGGCTTCGGGGTGCCCCACCGCAACCTTCTTCCCGGCCGAAGGCCGGACACCTCAACGAATATCGTCCCGGGAAACAGTCCGATATTCGACCTGCCAGCTATCCCCAACCCGCACAAGAACATCCTCGCAGAGCGTGCTGCAGTGAATCCGCGGCTCCCCACCCTTACGAGTAGCGATGATCAACGCATAACACCGGGTATGCAGCTTGTCCGCAGTCTCCCCAGGCTCAACAGTCAACATCCCCAGCCAATGCCGCCGCAACTCATGCACCTCAGCCAACTGCCGATGGGTCGCAGCCGACGCAGCAGCAATAGCCGACCGCCCCTTCACCGGCGCGGGCGCGGCATTAGCCTCAAAAACCCCATCCTCAGTAAATGTCTCCGCCCACTCATCAGTACGAGCCTGGTCGAGCAGCTGCATCTGCCACGCGTAATACTGCTGAATCTCCTGATACAACTCGCCCGACACAGTCATGCGCTCTCCTCCACGTCAACATCCTGAATATCGTCATGAGTCACCACACGCCGGGAGACCTGCCACCCATCAACCCCACGCACGAGCGTGTCCCGGCAAAACGTAGACCGCCACAGCCGCGCCTCGCCGCCAGCGGGAATCTCCGCGACCATCGCGTACAGCTGGGTCCGCACCCGATCGGCACTTTCCGAGTCCACCACCAGCATCCCCGTCCAATGCCGATGCTGAACCCCGCGCGATTCGACATCAGCAGCGAGCTTCCGAGCCACCTTCAAAATCAGCTCTCGCCCCGAAGCCGGTGCCGGATTGGCGTTGTTCGCGATAGTGGCGTCCGAAGTGAAGGTCTGCGCCCAAGGCTCCACTTCGCCGTCATCCATCAGCTGCATCTGCTTGGCGTAGAACGCCTGCACCTCTTGGTACAGCTGCATTCCCACGGTTGTCGCCACCGTGTCCTCCTCGTCGGCCGCGTGTTGTCCGACCGTCGCGTGCCCGGCTCAAAGTCCCCTCGTGGACCACTCGCGCGGGACGGCCGACTGGGCGTTGAGCCGTTTTGGACCGGCCCGCTAGAGGCTGTGGCGAAGCGGTGCGACGGGCGGGAGGAAGCGAGTGCGCGAGATCGAAGCGGACGTGTGCGTGTCCGGTGGCGGACCGGCGGGTCTGGTGCTGGCGCTGCTGCTCGCCCGGTCCGGGGTCGACGTCGTCGTCGCGGAGCGCAGTGCGTCGCTGGACCGCGAGTACCGCGGCGAGATCATCCAGCCCGGTGCGTTGCGCGCGCTTGACCAGCTCGGCGTCCTCGACGGGATCGGCGGCTACCCGATGCGCCATTTCCAGCTGGTACAGGGTGAGCGCACGCTGCTGGACATCGACTACGAGACGCTTCCCGCGCCGTACGACCATTTGCTCAGCCTTCCGCAGCGGCTCCTGCTGGAGCGCCTGCTCGACGAATGCAAGGCGACCCCGGGGTTCCGGCTCCTGAGCGGATGCTCGACCCGGGCGCTGCTCACCGAAAACGGCGCGGTGACCGGCATCCGCTGCGGCTCCGGCGACGGCGAGACCGAGGTACACGCCCGCTGGGTGGTCGCCGCGGACGGCCGTTACTCGAAGACGCGTTCGCTCGCCGGGATCGGCTACGACAAGTTCGAGAAGTTCGAGCACGACGTCGTGTGGTTCAAGCTCGTTGCTCCCGACCGGCGAACGGGCGCGGTCCGGATCCACCGGACCGCCGCCGATCCGGTGCTGGTGCACGATTCCTATCCCGACCGGGTCCAGATCGGCTGGACCCTGGCGAAGGGCAGCTACAAGACGGTGGCCGCCAAGGGCATCGAGTACGTCCGGGAGCAGCTGGCCGCCGCCGTCCCGCAGCACGCGGACCTGATCCGCGACCAGGTGACCGCGCTGTCCGAACTGTCGCCGCTGGACGTGTTTTCCGGCCGGGCGCAAGAATGGGTCCGGCCGGGCCTGGTGCTGATCGGCGACGCCTCGCACACGCACAGCCCGATCGGCGCGCAGGGCATCAACCTGGCCATCGCCGACGCCGTCGCGCTGCACCCCGAACTCGTCGCCGCGGTGACCGCCGGCGACAACCGAACCGCGGCGCTCGCCGGCTTTGAGGCCGAGCGGCGCGCGGCGGTGGACACCGTGTTCACGCTCCAGTCGAGGCAGAACAAGGGAATGCTGTCGTCCGGCCGGATCGTGGACGCCGTGCGGCCGGTGGTCGCGAAGCTGCTGCCGCACACCCCGATCTTCCGCAAGATCCTCAATCTCGTCGCGTTCGGCGCTCGTCCGCGCGACGTGCGCGTGGACCTGTTCCGTGCGCCGAGCAACCCAGGAGGGACACGATGACCGAACAGAGCCGGGGCGTAGCGCTGGTCACCGGCGGCACCAGCGGGATCGGGCTCGCGGTGACCCGAACGCTGGCCGGGCAGGGCTACCAGGTGTATTTCTGCGCCCGCACCAAGGAATCCGTCGACGAGACGGTGCGGGACCTGCGTGCCGAGGGACTGGACGTGGACGGCACCACCTGCGACGTCCGGGAGAAGGGCGACATCCAGGCGCTGGTCGCGGCCGCGGTGGACCGGTACGGCCCGCTCGACGTCCTGGTCAACAACGCCGGCCGCAGCGGCGGCGGGCCGACCGCGGAGATCGCCGACGAGCTGTGGTTCGACGTGATCAACACGAACCTCAACAGCGTCTTCCTGATGACCCGCGAGGCACTCACCAAGGGCGGCATGCTGGCCAAGGACAAGGGCCGGGTCATCAACATCGCCTCTACTGCGGGCAAACAGGGCGTGGTGCTCGGCGCGCCGTACTCGGCGTCGAAGCACGGCGTCGTCGGCTTCACCAAGGCGCTCGGGTTCGAGCTGGGCAAGACCGGCGTCACGGTCAACGCGGTGTGCCCCGGCTACGTGGAAACCCCGATGGCGCAGGCGATCCGCGGCCGGTACGCCGAGGCCTGGAACACCACCGAGGAAGCCATCCTGGAGAAGTTCACCGCGAAGATCCCGCTCGGCCGGTACTCCACCCCGGAGGAGGTGGCGGGCCTCGTCGGCTACCTCGTCACCGACACCGCGGCGTCCATGACCGGGCAGGCGATCAACGTCTGCGGCGGGCTTGGCAACTACTGAGAGGACCGAGCACGTGGCTGCACCACTGCGGATCTACGAGACCGAACACAAGATCGACGTCGCCGCGCCCGCCTCGGCCGTGTACGCGCTGCTCGCCGACGTCACCCGCTGGCCGGTCTACTTCGGACCGACGGTCCACGCGCGCCAGCTCGAACGCGACGGCACCACCGAGCGGATCCGCTTGTGGGCCACCGCGAACGACGAGCCCAAGACCTGGACCTCGCGCCGGGACCTGGACGAGGACGGCCTGCGCATCGACTTCCGCCAGGAGATTTCGCAGCATCCGGTCGCGTCGATGACCGGGGCGTGGAACATCCAGGCCGGCGGACCGGACTCGTGCACCGTCGTCCTGGAACACGCGTTCAGCGCGGTGCGCGACCTGCCGGAGAACGTCGAGTGGGTGAGCAAGGCAGTCGACCGCAACAGCGAGCACGAGCTGGAGAACCTCCGCGGCATCGCGGAAGGCCTTGCGGAGACTGAAGAACTCACCACGGTGTTCGCTGACAGCGTCGACATCAACGCGGACGCGGCATCGGTGTACGAGTTCCTCTACCGGTCGGACCTCTGGCCGGAACGGCTGCCGCACGTCCAGCGTCTCGACCTGACCGAGGAGACGCCCGGCCTGCAGGTCATGGAGATGGACACCAAGACCGCGACCGGGGCCGTGCACACCACGAAGTCGGTGCGCGTGTGCTTCGACGACGAGCACGCCATCGCGTACAAGCAGCAGGTGCTGCCCGCGCTGATGACCGTCCACAACGGACTTTGGACGATCGTGCCGAACGAGGACGGTGGCGTACGCGCGACCTCGGAGCACACCGTCGTGATCAAGCGCGCTGCGGTGGAGCAGATCCTCGGCGAAGGCAAGACCGTCGAGGACGCGAAGGCGTTCGTCCGGAATGCGTTGGGCACCAACAGCACCGCGACGCTGAACCTCGCCAAGGCTTGGGCGGAGGAGCGCGCCAATGGCTGACGGTGTCCTCCCGGTCGCTTCGCTGAACGACACTCCGTTGCTGCCGGACGCACTGCGCATCCTCGCGGAGAACAGTCCCAACCAGGTCGCGGTGCGGCTCGGCGAGACGGCTTTGACGTTCGCCGAACTCGACCGCGCCGCGTCCGGGTTCGCCGCCGCGCTGGCGGAGCGGATCGGTACCGCGGGTGCGGTCGTCGCGATGTCCTCGGTGCTGCACCCGGAATTCGCGGTCGCCTACTACGGCACTTTGCGCAGCGGAAACGTCGTGCTGCCGTTGAGCCCGTTGCTGCGGGAAGGCGATCTCGGGCGGGTGCTGACCGAGTCGTCCGCCGCTGCCGCGGTGCTGAACGACTCGATGACCACCGCGGTCGCCCGTGCTTCGGCGACGCCGGAACACCTGCTGTGCTTCGGAAATCCGGACCGGGCGAATTCGGTCGCCACGCTGGCGGCGGGCCCGGTCGGCGAGCCGGTGGCGCTGGAGCCGGACGCGGTCGCGTGCATCCACTTCACCAGCGGCACCACCGGACAGTCGAAGGGCGTGCGGCTTACCCACCGCAACGTCGCGATCAACGCGGTGCAGGTCGCCGAGGCTCATGGGGTCACCGGAAAGTCGGTGACGTTCAACCACCTTCCGAGCTACCACCCGATGCACCTGAACTCCGCGCTGATCGCTGGTGCCACCCAGGTGCTCTGCCTGGTGCCCGATCCGGTCGCCTCGATCGCCATCGCCGCCGGGGTGACGCACTACTACTCGATGCCGTTCCGCCTGGCCCGGCTCGCCACCGACGCCCGGCTCGCGGACCTGAAGCTGCCCGGCTGCGAGATCATCCTGTCCGGTGGCTCGGCGCTGTCGCCGGTGCACGCGGAAACCCTGCGCGCGCAGTTCGGCATCCCGGTCGTGCAGGGTTACGGCCTCGCCGAAACCGCGCCGCTGGTGCTGTCCGACGGCCCGGCCGCGCCGCGTCCCGGTTCGGTCGGCCAGGTCGTGCGCGACACCGAGGTGCGCGTTGTCGATCTGACGACCCGGCAACCGCTCCCGGAGGGCGAACGCGGCGAGGTCGAGGTGCGCGGCCCGCAGGTGATGCGCGGCTACCTCGGCCGCCAGGACGGTGATGGCATCGGCGCGGACGGCTGGCTGCCGACCGGCGACGTCGGCTGTCTCGACGAGGACGGGTACCTGTTCCTGGTCGACCGCATCAAGGACGTCTTCAAACGCGACAACTGGCTGGTCTCGCCCACCGAAATCGAGGCGGAGCTGCTGCGCCACCCCGGCGTGGCGGACTGCGCGGTGGTCGACCAGCCGGACGAGTTCGCCGGCGCGGTGGCGGCCGCGCTGATCGTCCCGGCAGGCGACGAGTGGGTGCCGCGCGCGGGCGAGATCGCGGCGGACGTCAACGCCGCCCAGCCGTATTACAAGCACCTCGAGCACGTCGAGCTGACCAGGGCGATCCCGCGGTCGCCCAACGGCAAGCTCGTCCGCCGCGAATTGCGTGAGGCGCTGTCCTCCGTGCGCGGCAGCCAGAATCCCGGAACCGCACTGCTAGGAGCCGATACCGTGGTCACGTTCATCAGCAAGTTCACCGTCAAGGGCGAGCCGGAAGAGTTCGAGAAGGTCTTCACCGAGCACGCGCAGTACATGGCCGAGCAGCCCGGCTTCGTCGCCTACCAGATGGTGCGGTCGCTGCGCGATCCCAAGGTGTACCTCAACATCGGCCAGTGGGTCGACGCGAACGCGCACAAGGCCGTCGTGACCAGCCCGGAGTTCCAGGCGCACGTGAAGAAGTTCGTCGAACTGGTCGACGTCGAGGCGGACCTGTACTCGACGGTGTCCGAGGCATCGGCATGAGCGATCTCGGCCTGGCCGGCCGCAGCGTCTTGGTGGTCGGCGCCACCAAGGGGCTGGGGCTGGCCATCGCGCACAAGTTCTGTGCGAGCGGCGCGCACGTGCTGCTCAACTACGCGCACGACGACGAAGCCGCCAAAGCCGCCCTCGCGAGCCTCGAAGGACTGCCCGGCTCGGCGTCCGTGGTCCGGGCCGATCCGTCGACCGAAGACGGCGCGGCACAGCTGATCGCCGCTGTCTCGGCGGCCGGTCGCGGGCTGGATATCTTGGTGCACAACGCCGCGTCATGGCATCCGATGCCCGCAGCCGGGGCTTCGGTCGCCGACTTGCACACCGACGTGACCGCCGCGCTGGATCCGTTGCTGCGCTTGGTGCCCGGGCTTCTCGAACACCTCAAGCCGGGGAGCCGGGTGCTCGCGGTGTCCAGCTCCGGCGCGCAGCGGGTCATCCCGCGTTACGTCGCGCTGGGCGTCGCCAAAGCCGCGCTCGAATCCTTGGTGCGCTACCTGGCGGTCGAGCTGGCTCCGCGCGGGATCACGGTCAACGCCGTCACGACCGCGAAGCTGGACAAGGGCGCGGAGACCACGCAGCCCGAGATGGTGCAGGTGCTGGCGGCCCGCACCCCGGCTGGCCGGCTGAGCACGCCCGCCGATGTCGCCGATGTCGTCGCGCTGCTGAGCGCGCCGGAAGCGGGCTGGATCCACGGCCAGGTCATCACCGCCGACGGCGGGCTCAGCCTGCGGTCTTGAGGATAAGGAGAAACTTCGTGCAGCTGATTGACCTGTCGTCCCCGATCGACCCGCAGGGGTGGGAGCCGGAGCCGCTGTCGCTGGTCACCATGTCCGCCCAGGACGGCGCCAAGCACCTGGTCTCGGAGATGCGCGAGCACTTCGGCATGGAGCTGGACCCGGAAGTCCTGCGGGACGCCGAATTCCTCACCAATGACACGGTGTCGCTGACCACGCACACCGGCACGCACATCGACGCACCCGCGCACTACGGCGACGCCACGTCGTACGGTTCGGCCCCGCGCACGATCGACCAGATGCCGGTCGAGTGGTTCCACCGCCCCGCCGTGGTCTTGGACTTCACCGGCCGCGAGCCGGGGGTCATCACGGCGGACGACGTGCGCGCTGAACTGTCCCGAGTGGACTATCAGCCGAAGGAGCTGGACATCGTCCTGCTTCACACCGGCGCCGACCAGCACGCCGGTACGCCGAAGTACTTCACCGAGTTCGTCGGCCTCGACCAGTCGGGGCTGGACCTGCTGCTGGACTTCGGGGTCCGCGTGATCGGCACGGACGCGTTCAGCCTCGACGCGCCGTTCACGCACATCATCGAGACCTACCAGCGCACCGGGGACAAGTCGGTGCTGTGGCCGGCGCACATGCGCGGCCGCGACCGCGAGTACTGCCAGATCGAACGGCTGGCGAATCTCGGGCAACTGCCGCGGGCGCACGGCTTCACGCTGTCGTGCTTCCCGGTGAAGCTCGCTGGCGCCGGAGCCGGTTGGGCTCGCGCCGTCGCTATCGTCGAGTAGCTTGTCGGTCCGTGAGGGGAACCCTGAGGGAATCTGATTCCCTCAGGGTTCCCTTCACGGCTTTTAGCTGGCCCAGTCCGGAGTCTCGAGCAACTCGATGACGGCGCTGCTCCACGTGAACCCCGCGCCGACGCCCATCAGCAGGCAGGTCTGCCCCGGCTGTAGTCCG
Source organism: Amycolatopsis silviterrae (assembly GCF_042684085.1). Lineage (NCBI taxonomy): Bacteria > Bacillati > Actinomycetota > Actinomycetes > Pseudonocardiales > Pseudonocardiaceae > Amycolatopsis > Amycolatopsis silviterrae. The sequence goes on along the minus strand of NZ_JBHUKS010000018.1, from coordinate 310,863 downwards.
CCGGTCCGCACCAGATGCTCCAGGCTGACGATGTGGTCGCCCGCCCCGAGGTGCCCGATCCGGCTGTCGAAGTCCCACGTCGTCCGTTCCAGCGGAACGTCCATGTGCCGCAGGTAGTTCGACACCAGCCGCCGCCGCCCGAAGTGCGGCAGCACCAGCCGGTCCACATCGGACAGTTCCAGTTCGGCGTCGCTCAGCGCGCGTTTCAACGCCTCGCGTTGCCCGTCGAGAATGGCCGCAAGCGTTTGCGACATCCCCGCCTCGGCGACGTAGGACCGTTTGTGCGCGTCCAGATCGACCAGCTGCCGGTCACGCATCTCGACCTCGCCGAACGCGGCCCCCGCCCGGTGCATGCCCTCCAGCTCCGGCCCGCCGACCACCGCCAGGCTGCGCAACCGCGCGAACCCGCCCGTGCTGGACAGCACCATCGCCGTCCCGCCGTCGGCATACGCCGTCCCCGGATCGCTGTGCCAGCGGTCGAAATCCGGCCCGTCGAAGCGATCCGCCGCCGTGATCAACGCTGCCTGCCGCGCCGGATCCGCCAGGAGGTAGCTGGCCGCGAGGTCGAGCGCCGCCATGCCCCCGTTGGACACCTGCCGCACCTCGATCGCCGGACAGGTCCCGCCGACCGCCGCCCGCTGGACGTACGCGGCCGGCGACCACAGGTCGTAGCCCTGATGGAACAACGTCGCGTGCAGCAGCACCGCGATGTCCCCGCGCGCCACGCCGGACCGCTCCAGCGCGACCCGCGCGGCCCGAGCCGCCATCTCCGGCGGCGCGATCCCGTCCGGCGCGACGAGGACCGATTCCATCTCGCTTTTCCGCGCCGTCTCGGCCGAGCATTGCCCGCTCCGCACCGCTTCGGCGGTCGTCGTCGCCGGAGGCAGCCAGCTCCCGAGCCCGGCGAGGTACAGCCCGTCGAATCTCATGGCCGCCAGCCTTCCGGCGGACTCTCGACGGTGTGTGGGAACGGGCTCGACCTGGCAGTCCAGCGGAGGTCGAGCAGCCGTCGACCGCGCTGTCCGACGATCCGGCTGCCGACGGATGAGGGGAGTTTCGACGATGACCGAGGTCGCACTGCTGTTCCCGGGCCAGGGCTCGCAGCACGTCCGCATGGCCGCCGGACTCTACGGCCAAGACGAGGCCTTCACCGACGCGGTGGACGAGGTCTTCGCCGCGCTGGGCCCCGACGGCCCCGCCATCCGCGCCGATTGGCTGACTGATTCGCCGGTGGTCCCGTTGGACCACGTGACCCGATCCCAAATCCTGCTGTTCACCGTCGGCCATGCCCTCGGCCGGATGATCCTCTCGTGGGGCGTGCGGCCGGTTGCCTTGCTGGGACACAGCGTCGGCGAGGTCGCCGCCGCGACCTTGGCCGGGGTTTTCGAAGTCCAGGCCGCCGCGGACCTGATGTGGCGCCGGGTGCAGGAACTGGCCGCCGCCCCCGCCGGTGGCATGCTCGCCGTGGCCGCGACGGTCGAGGATGTCACTCCGGTGCTCACGGACGAGGTCGTCATCGGGGCGATCAACGCTCCCCGGCAGCTGATCCTTTCCGGGCCGGAACAGCCGCTCGCGGAGGCGTCGGCCAAGTTGCGCGCCGCCGGACGGACGTGTCTCCGGGTTCCGGCTACCTCGGCCTTCCACAGCCCCGCCCTGGCCGATGCTGCCGCCCGATGTCTGCCGTCGGTGGCTGCGGCGCAGCCTTCGCCGCCGAAGATCCCGATGGTCTCGGGCTACACCGGCCGTTGCCTCACCGACACGGAGGCGACTGATCCGGCCTATTGGGCTTCGCATCCGGTCGAGCCGGTGCGGTTCTGGCCCGCGCTGGGGACGTTGCTGGGGCCGGACTCGCCGCTCGCCGCCGGTGGGGAGCGGGTGTTGCTGGAGACAGGGCCGTCGCAGCTGCTGGCTAAGGCCGCGCGGATGCATCCGGCGGTACGGGCCGGGGAGGCGAGGGTGGTGGGGATGCTGCCTGCGCGGGCTGGCGGTCCGGAGGCGGATCTTGCTGCGATGGCGGCTTGCCGGGAGGCGTTGGGCGCGGCTGGGTGAGGGCGTCGTGAGTGGCTATGCCGGTTCTAACCGGCATAGCCACTCACGAGGCTGTGGTGCCGGGGTTGCGTGGCGGTCATGCGCCCCAATGTGGCATTGGGTGCATCTGACGCACCCAATGCCACATTGGGGCCGCTCGCCCCGCAGACAGCCAATTCGGTATCCGCTCTAACCGGGATTAACACTCACGACCGCTCGGGCCGTGCGGCGCGGGGTCGTTCGCGCCTGTTCTGGCTGAGTTGGGCTCGGCGTAGCGGGTCGTTCACTGTGCGGTGTTGTGCTGTCGAAAGGCTGCGGCCTTACTCGGGCGCGGCGAGTTCCGACGCACGAGGCGGTGGTGAAGCGATGTGGCTGGTCGAATGTCCGTCGTTCTGGGATCAGGGGCTGATTCGCCCGCTCGTCACCGAGCACGGCAAGGTCGTGCTGATGTGCGATTCCTGCACCGCGGTGTGGCGGACCCCGGCCAGCATCGAGGATTTCGAGCACGTCGAGCCGGAAGCGCCGGAGTGGTCGATCGGCTCGGACACGCACGTCCGGCCCGGGACGACGCGCTGGGCTGAGCTGGCCGACGTCGCCTCGGCTGGGTGGGGCGATCTCCGGTGGCGCGAGCTGCCCTGAGCCGCACCTGATTTCTCCGGCCGCGCTGGCAGGACTGTCGCGGCTCGAATTGTGCTGCGTGCCAACGGAACCTGATCGCTTGGCATGCCTTGTTTCGCCGTGCCCGTTCCCTGGCCGACCCCTGCCCTTGCTAGTCAGTGTTACTATGTACCGGTACTCAGCGACACTGACTAGCTGAAGGGCGTTCGATGGGCAAGCAGGCGACGGAGATGCTCAAGGGGACCTTGGAGGGCATCGTCCTCGCGATTCTTGCCGGGCGGGCCGCGTACGGGTACGAGATCACCTCGTGGTTGCGCGAGCGGGGGTTCACCGATCTCGCCGAGGGGACCGTTTACGCGCTGCTCGTGCGGATCGAGCAGCGCGGGCTCGTCGACGTCGAGAAAGTGCCGTCCGAGAAAGGGCCGCCGCGCAAGGTTTATTCGCTGAACGCGCCCGGGCGGGCGAGTCTTGAGGAGTTCTGGCGGAACTGGCGGTTTCTCTCGGACCGGCTCGAGCAGCTGCGCAAGGAGGGAATCACTCATGGGGAATGAAGCGAAAAGCTGGTACCAGCATTACTTAGAGGTGGTCATAGGGCCACTGGAGGACAAGAAGCGGTACCGGCGTTACAAGGCGCGCGTTGAGGAGTTGCCGCCGGATTACCGGGCGGCGGCCAAGGCTCTGCACCGGTACCTGCAGTATTTCGGGCCGGGGACGTCGGAGGGGCATGTGCGGATGCTGGACGACCTCATCGACCTGTTCGAGCAGAGTCTCGCCAACGGGACGTCCGTGCGGGGAATCGTCGGGGACGAGCCGGTGGAGTTCGCGGAGGAGTTTCTGCGGAGTTATCCCGAGGGGAGCTGGATTTCCCGGGAGCGGACGCGGTTGACCGAATCCATCGATCGTGCCGTCGGCGGTGCGGAATGACGGCGCCGGCGATTCGCGTACGCGGGCTGCGGAAGTCGTACGGGAAACTGGAAGTGTTGCGCGGGGTTGATTTCGACGTGGCGCGCGGCAGCATCTTCGCGTTGCTCGGGTCGAACGGCGCGGGCAAGACCACGGTGGTGCGGATTTTGTCCACCTTGCTCAAGGCGGACGCGGGCGAGGCGGAGGTCAACGGGTTCGCGGTCGCGAGCCAGGGGGCGGACGTGCGCGAGTCGATCAGTCTCACCGGGCAGTTCGCGGCGGTCGACGAAATCCTTACCGGGCGCGAGAATCTGGTGCTGGTCGCCAAGCTGCGGCACCTCAAGAAGCCGGGCGCGATCGCGGACGAGCTGCTGGAGCGGTTCTCGTTGGCCGACGCTGGCGCGCGGAAGGTCTCGACGTATTCCGGGGGCATGCGCCGTCGCCTCGACATCGCGATGAGCCTGATCGGGGACCCGCAGGTCATCTTCCTCGACGAGCCGACGACCGGACTCGATCCGCAGGCGCGCAACGACGTCTGGCGGGCCGTCGAGGAACTCGCCGAGCAGGGGGCCACGGTCCTGCTCACCACGCAGTACCTGGACGAGGCCGAACACCTCGCCGACCGGATCGCGATCCTGCACGAGGGGCGGGTGCTCGTGAACGGGACGCTCGCCGAACTCAAGCAGCTGCTTCCGCCGGCCAAGGTCGAGTACGTCGAGAAGCAGCCGACGCTCGAAGACGTCTTCTTTTCCCTGGTCGGCGCGGGAAGCAAGGGGGAAGGGCGATGAGCAACCACTTCGCCGGCGACAGCGCTGTCCTGTTAGGACGGTCGCTGCGGCACATCATCCGCAGCGTGGACACGATCATCACGACCACGCTCACGCCGATCGCGATGCTGCTGCTGTTCACCTACGTCTTCGGCGGCGCGATCAACTCCGGCTCCGAGTCGTACGTGACCTACCTGCTGCCGGGCATCCTCCTGATCACCATCGCCTCCGGCATCGCGTACACCGCCTTCCGGCTCTTCCTGGACATGAAGGGCGGCATCTTCGAACGCTTCCAGTCCATGCCGATCGCGCGGTCGGCGGTGCTGTGGGCGCACGTGCTGACGTCGGTGATCGCGAACCTGATCTCGGTCGCGGTCGTCGTGCTGGTCGCGTTCGCGATGGGCTTCCGCACCAGCGCGGGACCGCTGGCCTGGCTCGCGGTGCTCGGCATCCTGGTGCTGTTCACCCTGGCGCTGACCTGGATCGCGGTGATCCCCGGCCTCACCGCCAAATCCGCGGACGGCGCGAGCGCGTTCTCCTACCCGCTCGTCTTCCTGCCGTTCGTCAGCTCGGCCTTCGTGCCCACCGGCACCATGCCGGGACCGGTGCGCGCGTTCGCCGAACACCAGCCGGTGACGTCGATCGTCAACACCATCCGCGACCTGTTCGCCGAGCGTCCGGTCGGCAGCGGCATCTGGACCGCGCTGGCGTGGTGCGTGGGGATTCTGGTGGTGGCGTACTTCTTCGCCAACGTGATTTATCGTCGCAAGATCTCCTGACTCATCCCAGCGCCCACAGCCGCGCGTAGTGGCCGTCCGCCGCGACCAGTTCGGGGTGCGTGCCCTGCTCGACGATGCGGCCGTGATCGAGCACCACGATCCTGTCCGCCTTCGCGGCGGTTGCCAGCCGGTGTGCGACGACGAAGGTGGTGCGCCGCCGGGCGAGGTGTTCGGTGGCGCGCAGGACGGTCGCCTCGGTGGCCGGGTCCAGGGCGGCGGTGGCTTCGTCCAGCAGGAGCACGTCCGGGTCGACCAGTTCGGCCCTGGCCAGCGCGACGAGCTGCCGCTGCCCGGCGGACAGCGAACGGCCGCGTTCGCCCACTGGCTGCCGGAAACCGGCGGGCAGCGCGGCCACTCCGTCCAACGCGCCGACCGCGCGTACGGCGGCCTCGACCTCCGCGTCGGTAGCTTCCGGACGGCCATACCGCACGTTGTCCGCGACCGTGCCGGAGAACAGATGCGCCTCCTGCGGCACCACGCCCATCCGAGCGCGCAACGCGGGCAGGTCATACTCGCGGACGTCGACCCCGTCGATCAGCACCGCGCCGCCCGTGGCGTCGTAGTAGCGCGCGACGAGCTTCACCGCGGTGGACTTGCCCGCCCCGGTCGCGCCGACCAGTGCGACGGTTTCGCCAGCCGCGACATCGAGCGTCAGGTTCTCCAGTGCGGGCTTTTCCGCTCCGGTGTAAGAGAAATCGACGTCCTTGAACCGCACCTCGCCGGACAGGTGCGCGGGCAGTTCGACCGGCTGTTCAGCCGGGGGCACCGACGTCGGCGTGCGCAGCAGATCGCCGATGCGGCTCAGGCCGACGCGGGCCTGCTGGTAGCCGTCGAACACCGACGACAGCTGCTGGATCGGCGAGAAGAACTGCTGCAGGTACAACAGGAATCCCAGCAGCACCCCGGCTTCGAGCGTGCCGCCCGCGACGCGGTGCGCGCCGACGACCAGCACCGTGGTGGTCGCCAGGTCCGACAGCAGCGAGACCAGCGGGAAGTACGTCGCGATGTATCGCTGCGCGCGCAGCCGCGACCGGCGGTAGTCGTCACTGCGCGACGCGAACACCTCCGCCGAACGCTCCTCACGCGTGTACGCCTGAGCCACGCGCAGACCGCTGACGTTCTCCTGCATGTCCGCGTTGACGACGCTCACCTTCTCGCGCGCCTCGGTGTACGCGCGCGAAGCGACCCGCCGGAACACCAGCGTGGCCACCAGCAGGATCGGCAGCATGGCCAGCGCGTATACGGCCAGCGCGGCATCGGTGACCAGCAGCGCGACCGTGATGCCCACCAACGTGAGCGCACTGACCACCGCGGTGGCGAGCCCGGTCTGCAGGAACGTGGACAACGCGTCGACGTCCGTGGTCATCCGGGTCATGATCTTCCCGGACAGCTCACGCTCGTAATAGTCCAGCCCGAGCCGTTGCAGATGCGCGTAACTGCGCACGCGCAGCGAGTACAGCACCGTCTCGCCGACCCGCGCGGTGAGCCGCGTCTGCCAGCGCACCACGAACCAGTCGGCCGCGACCACCAGCGCGCCGATCCCGGCCAGCAGCCACACCACGCTCACCACGCCCGGCAGCACGCCGTGGTCGACCCCGCGCTGGTACAGCGACGGCAGCGCGAGCGAGGCCAGCGCGTCCGCCGCGACCAGGCCGACCACCCCGGCGAGCGGCCACCGCACCGGCCGCAGGATCCGGGACAGCCGGAAGCCGGGGTCCGGGGCCGTGACGTCCACATCGGACAGCCGGGGCCGGTCCGTCGCCGGCGGCAACCGGCGGACGCCTTCCAGCAGTTCGGGGGTCGGCGGCACGTCCGCGCCGCCGCTGCCCGCGAACCCGCTCCCGCCGCCGGGTGCCCCGCCCCGGGACTGCGCGGCTGCGGCGAGAGCGTCGACCTCGTCGCGTTCGTCGTGCGGCCACAGCACCGCCGTGGTGCCGTCCGCGCCGGGCTCAAGGTTTTCGCAACGGTGCGGTTTCTCGACGTCGTCGCCCGGCCCGGCGACCAGCTCACGGAACAACGGGCACCGCGCCAGCAGCTCGTCCTCGGTGCCGACGTCGACCACCCGGCCCTGGTCCAGCACCGCGATCCGGTCGGCCAGCTGCAGCGTGGACCGCCGGTGCGCGATGAGCAACGTGGTGCGCTCGGCGGTGACCGCGCGCAGCGTGTCGTGGATCGCGGCTTCGGTGACAGTGTCGATCGCGGACGTCGCGTCGTCCAGGATCAGCACGCGCGGATCGGTGAGCAGCGCGCGAGCGAGCCCGAGCCGTTGCCGCTGCCCGCCGGACAGCGTGAGCCCGCGCTCGCCGACCTCGGTGGCGTATCCATCGGGAAGCGCGCGGATGAACTCGTCCGCCTCCGCCGCGCGGGCGGCCGCGAACACCTCCTCGTCGCTCGCGTCCGGGCGGCCGTACGCGATGTTGTCCCGTACCGACGTGGAAAACAGGAACGCTTCCTCGAAGACCACGCCGATCGCCTGCCGCAGGTCCTTCAACGGCACGTCGCGCACGTCCAGCCCGCCGACCCGCACCGAACCCGAATGCACGTCGTAAAACCGGGGCAGCAGCATGGAAATCGTGGACTTCCCGGACCCCGCCGTGCCCACCAGCGCGAGCGTTTCGCCAGGGCGTGCTTCCAGGGTGAGCCCGTCGAGCACCGGATCGCTGCGGGTGTAGCCGAACTTCACGTCGGACAGCTCCACGCCCAGCGTGCCGGGCGGCAGCGGACGCGCGTCCGGGCTGTCGGCGACCTCCGGCTGCGCGTCGATCAGCTCGTAGACCCGCTCCGCGCCGGCGCGGGTGAGCTGCGCCTGCACCACCAGCCCGGACAGGAACCGCGCCGGGCCGATCAACGCGGCGAGATACGTGGCGAACGCGAGGAACGTGCCGAGACTGATCTGCCCGTTCAACGCCAGCACGCCGCCGATCGCCAGCACCGCGACCTGACCCGCGGCAGGCAGTGCCGACGTGGTCGCTGTCGGCAACGCGGACAGCCTCGCCGCGCGCAACCGCTCCGCGAACAGCTTCCGCGCCGTGCGTTCCAGCCGGGCGACCTCGCGCGCCTCCTGCCCGAAACCCTTCACCACGCGCACGCCGGTGACGGTTTCCTCGACGTGCTGCGCCACATCCGCCGCGCGCTGCTGCGCCGACCAGGTCGCCGGGAACAACCGCCGCCTGCTCATCGCCACGACAATCCCGACCGCGGGCGCGACCACCAGCGCGATGAGCGTGAGCAGCGGCGACATCCACAGCATCGCGCCCAGCGCCAGCACCGCGAAAATCACCGACCCCGCCGACAGCGGGACCTGCATCAGCAACCCGGTGACCAGCTGCAAATCCGAAATCGCGCGCGACACGACCTGCCCGGTGCGCAACGCGTCCTGCTTCCCGCCGTCCAGCCGCGACACCGCGCCGAACACCCGGTTCCGCAGATCGTGCTGCACGTCGAGTGCCAGCCGCCCGCCGACATACCGCCGCAGGAACGCCGACCCGAACGCCACGACCTGCAACGCCACCAGCCCCGTCGCGAGCCCGGCCAGCTGTGACGTGTGCCCCGCCACCGCGTCGTCCACCGCCGACCGCACGAGCAACGGGGTCGCCGCCTGCACGCCCACGCTCAGGATCGCCGCCGTCATCGCGAGCACGACGACGCCGCGGTGCTCCCAGCAGGCAGCGGACAACCGGCGCACCCAGCCGACCGGTGGGGGCACCGTCTCAGCAATCGGACGGTCTTGACGCGCGGGCGTCGCAGTGGTGGTCACATCACAAGGTTAGGGAGCGGCACCGACAATTTATTCCCGCGACCGCCGCCCGCCCGGACCAAACGGGCACAACCGGCGCGGCCGGACGCCGAGGTGACGAACGGCACGCCAGCGGGCTCCGAAGGACCCTGGAAGCGGCGTGGAGCAGGGAAACCCCGTCCCTGCCAGCAAAGGTGAAAGGTTGAACGTTCACCTGGTCACCGGGAAGAACCCCGGCGAATTCCACCCCCGGACGAGCGCTCCCGCTCTTTATTCTTTAAGCTAGTACCCGGCGACCCGCTCCCAGTGACCCCCAGGCTGGTTGAGCGGGTCGCCCCTTCTTCCCTTCCTGTGCTCGCGCGTGGCCGCGCTTCGCCCAGGAAGGGGCGTCGTGCCGACCCGGGGGGCCGAGCCCCCCGGACCCCCACGGTGCTGTTGGTGGCGGTTGGGTGGGTGGTTGTTTTTTGCGGCGGGCTTGGTGGGGCGGGCGCGGGTTTTGTTACGGGGTATGGCTCATGGGCGGCGTTGGTCGGTTGCTTGGCGGGGGTGCTTGGGGGCTGAAGCGGTGTGGGGCCTGGCTGTCGCTGTGAGCCGCGACGTAATTTGTGCGCCTGGTGCTGTCGGCGGGTTCGGCTGGGCTTTGGGTGCAGAAAATGCTGGGGCATAAGGAAAAGCGGCGAGGAGTCGGGTGGGGTCCTCGCCGCTTTTCTTATGCGGGTGGTCAGGCCAGTGCGGTTTCCACGGGGGTGTGGGGGAGGCCGTGGGCGGTGGCGACCGGGGCGTTGGTCAGGGCGCCCGCGTGGGTGTTCAGGCCGAGCGCCAGGGCCGGGTCTGCCGACAGGGCGGCCTTCCAGCCCTTGTCCGCCAGCTGCACCGCGTAGGGGAGGGTCACGTTGGTGAGGCCGTAGGTGCTCGTGCGCGGGACCGCGCCGGGCATGTTGGCCACGCAGTAGAAGACCGAGTTGTGGACCGTGTAGGTCGGGTCGTCGTGGGTGGTCGGGCGGGAGTCGGCGAAGCAGCCGCCCTGGTCGATGGCGATGTCCACCAGGACGCTGCCCGGCTTCATGCGGGAGACCAGGTCGTTGGAGACCAGCTTCGGAGCCTTCGCGCCGGGCACCAGTACCGCGCCGATGACCATGTCCGCTTCCAGGACCGACTCCTCCACCGACAGGCGGTTGGAGGTCACGGTGCGGATGCGGCCGCCGAAGTCGTTGTCGATCTGGCGAAGGCGGTCGACGTTGGTGTCCAGGATTTCGACGTCCGAGCCGAGGCCCAGCGCGACGCGGGCGGCGTTCAGACCGGCGACGCCGCCGCCGATGACCACGACTCGCGCCGGGTGCACGCCGGGGATGCCGCCGGGCAGGACGCCGCGGCCGCCGCTCGGCTTCATCAGGGCGTAGGCCCCGACCTGCGGGGCGAGGCGGCCGGCGACCTCCGACATCGGGGCAAGCAGCGGCAGCGCGCCGTTCGGCTTCTGCACCGTCTCGTAGGCGATCGCGGTGGTGCCCGCGGCCAGCAGCGCGTCGGTCAGCGGACGGTCCGCGGCGATGTGCAGGTAGGTGAACAGCACCAGGTCCTTGCGCAGGCGCGGGTACTCCTCGGCGATCGGCTCCTTCACCTTCAGCACGAGTTCGCCCTCGGACCACGTCTCCTCCGCCGTGGCGAGCACCTTCGCACCCGCCGCGACGTACTCCTCGTCCGTGATGGACGACCCGGTCCCGGCACCCGTCTCGACGAAGACGTCGTGCCCGCGACCGACCAGCTCGTGCACGCCGGCCGGGGTCAACGCGACCCGGTACTCGTGCTTCTTGATCTCACGGGGAACGGCGATGCGCACTGCTTGCCTCCTGGCGGCGGTTCTGTCGAAGGTGTTGCCACTCACGGTGATCTACCCGGACGGCGGTGTCATCATCCCGTCGGCACAGTCTTGCGCGGGGTTGGTAGTGCTGTGGGGACAACGCACTTGACCTCGACTCCACTAGAGGTAGTTGGCTGGCAGCTGGCGGAGACTTGAGGAAGGGCATACATGCGAGCGGTGTGGCTGCGGGAGTTCGGCGGGCCGGCGGTGCTGCAGGCGGGGGACGCCCCCGATCCGGCTCCCGGACCGGGGCAGGTGCTGATCGAGGTGGCGTTCGCGAACGTCACGTTCGTGGAGACGCAGTTCCGGGCGACCGGGACGGGGCCGTTCGCGGGCGCGCTGCCGATGGTGCCCGGCAACGGCGTCGGGGGTGTGATCAGCCGCGCCGGGGAGGGCGTGGATCCGGCGCTGGTCGGGAAACGCGTGGTGACGTCGACCGGCGGCAGCGGCGGTTACGCCCAGCGCGTGGTCGTGGACGCGGAGTTGGTGTTCCCGGTGCCGCACGCGCTGAGCCTCGACGCGGCCGTCGCGCTGCTGGCCGACGGCCGCACGGCGACCGGCTTGGTGCACGCGACCGAGGTGGTGCCGGGGGACCGGGTGCTCGTCGAGGCTGCCGCGGGAGGGGTCGGCAGCCTCTTGGTGCAGCTGGCGAAGGCCGCGGGCGCGGAGGTCGTCGCGGCCGCGGGCGGGCCGGAAAAGCTTGCCCGGGCCCGGGAATTGGGTGCTGATCTGGCGGTCGACTACAACGACCCGCGGTGGACTGAGGAGGCCGGTGAGGTCGACGTGGTCTTCGACGGCGTGGGAGGCGCGGTCGGCACTGCGGCGTTCAGCTTGGTACGGCCTGGTGGCCGGATGGCGATTTACGGTCTGGCTAGCGGGTCGTGGACGGAAGTGTCCGAAGAGGACGCTGCCGCGCGCGGGGTCAGGCTGGTCCGGTCGATCGGTGATGCGGCGGCGATGCGTGGTTACACCGAATCGGCGCTGGCGGCGGCTGCGGCTGGGCAGATCACTCCGGTGATTGGGCAGCGGTTTCCGTTGGAGCGTGCGGCTGATGCGCATGCGGCGATTGAGTCGCGGGGGACTATTGGGAAGACGCTGCTGGTGGCGTGATGCGGTTTCGCCGCGGTTTTCGGTGCGGTGGGGGCACCCCGAAGCCCGATTGTGACTACGGCGCGGGGGTGTTTGTCAAGGCGGGAAAGATGCCTTGACAAACACCCCCGCGCCGCGTTTTGGCTTCGTATCGGGGTGCGGGGGTGGTGTGGGTGCACCGGTGGTTGGCTGCGTTGGCTGCGGTTCGCGGGTGCGGGGTCCGTGAGGGGAACCCTGAGGGACTCTGATTCCCTCAGGGTTCCCCTCACGGACTTCTGGGGGAGGGAGCTGCGCGGTCCGGTTGCGGCTGCGGAGAAACCTCCGTGCGGGTCCGGATGAAGCCGGAATCGTTGCGGGCCAAGGATCTCAGCTACGAGGCCAGCGAGATCAGCTCCAGCGAAGCGCGATCAGCTGGGTGAGCAAAGCAAGCCGGACATCGGGATCGTCGAGGTTCAGCGGGACGAGTTCCAGCAGCCGTTTCATCCGGTACCGCAACGTGTTCGGGTGAATTCGCAGCCGTTCCGCGGCGGCGCGGGGGTCGCCGGGGTTGCGGAGCCATTCGTAGAGAGTGTCGACGTATCCGGCGTTGCTCGTCTCGTCGTGTGCGCGCAGCACGCCGAGCGGGCCGAGTTCCGACACCTGCGCCGCCGCTGCTCCGGCGGCGGCGCGGTGCAGGACCAGCGCGGTCCACGCTTCGTCGTAAGCCACGACGCGGCCCTCCACCAGTCCTGCTCGCAGCAGTCCGAGCGCTTCGTCCGCCTGGGCTCGTGACGCGGCTAGCGCGGTCGGATCGCCCGGTGCGCCCGCGGCCGCGCGTGGCAAGCCGCCTCGGCGGGACGCGGGTTGGGAGAGCAGGGCGTCCCGCAGTTCCGGCCAGCCGCCTTCGCCAGCGCGGTCCGGCACCACGACGTACAGCAATCCGCCCAGCTCAGCTGCGACTGGACGGCGTCCGAAACCCTGCGAAATCCGTTCCAGCAACGCCAGCAACAGCCCCTCGGCGTCCCGGCTGTCGCCGCCGCTGACGTCCACGACGACGACTCGGTGCGGTTCGTCGGACAGGTCCAGTTCGGCGACCACCCGGCGCGGCGGGACCTGTCCTTCCAAGACCGCTCGCAACAGTTCCGCGGAAGCCCGGCGTTGCGCGTCCGTGTGCGCGCGCCGCCGCAGCAGGTGCAGCGCGACGACTGGGGCCGCGTCCGCGAAAGCCGCCGCGCGTTCCTCCGAAACCGGGCCCGGGACGACCGCCCACATCGAACCCAGCAGCTCGCCGCCCATCCGGATCGGCACGATCAGCCGCGGGAGGGTGCCGTCGCGCTGGGCCGGGACGAAGATCGTTTGCCTGCCACGGGAAAGCTCGCGGAACACGCCGCGCGAGCGGAACCGGGCGAGCACGTCGTCCGGGATGCGGCGGCCCATGATCGTCGCGACGCGCGCCGGGTCGGTGAGGTCCTGGCGTGCGGAGTAGGCGAGGACGCGCGAGTTGGTGTCCTCGATCGTCACCGACGCGTCGACCACCGCGGCCACGGCGTCGGCGAGCCGGAAGAGGTCGCCGGAACCTGGGTCGCCGCCTTCTTCGAGCGCTTCGGATTCGTCGGCGAGCGCGTCCAAAACCGTGCGCAACAGCCAGACCAGCTGTGCCCACGACGTCGCCGCGTGCACTTGGATCAGCGCGATCCCGGCTGCCTTCGCCGCCCGCCGCACCGACTGTTTCGCGGCCAGCGGCGGCTTCAGCAACACCGCGGCCGCACCCCGCCCCGCACTCACCCGGACGAGTTCCGCGGCATCAGCCGACTCGATCGTGGCGACGCCGAGCACCAGGTCACCCGCGGCGATGGCGGACTCCGCACCCGGCTCGGCGATCACCACGTCGCCTACCGCGGGACAGTCCTCCGGCACGAGAAGCGCGTGGAGCAGCGTCGGACCGACCCGGTCCACGACGCTGCGTACCGAGACCACAGCTACCTCCAGCGCTTCTGACGTATAGCTGGAACGGTAGAAGACTGCCCGGGTTTCGCCACCCGCGGCACTAGTTAGCGCGACCGACCTTCGGCCACGGCTTGAAGTAGGACACCAGCGTCGCCAGCAACAGGAGCGTCAGCCCGACGCTCATCGCACCGGTCCCCGACACCGCGCTCGCGTCGACGATCTCCCCGCGCGCCGCCTGCTCGCCGTGCGCGATGAAACCCGGGACCACCAGCAGGTTTCCGCCGGTGAACAGGGCGAGCGTGGCCAGCAGTTTCCACAGCACCCAGTGGTAGCGGACCAGCTTCCACTTCGTGCCGAGCCCGAGGACGACCCCGGTCGCCAGCGCGAGCAGGCTGGCCGGGAAATAGAGGGTGCCGGCGAGCACCCCGGCGATGACGTTCGCGCTGCGCGTGGTCACCGGATCGAAGCCGGCCACCGCGAGCACGCTGCACAGCAGCACCGCGATCTCGGCTCCGATCCAGCCGACCGACGTGACGACGTGGCCGAACAGAACCCACTTCCGGGTCGTCGGCCGCATTCTCCAATCCATGCGGTTGAGCGTGCGCCGCGAGGGCGGGTCGCGTCGTCCGTCAGCGCACGGCACTTGTTCCTACGTCCGGGTGCGTAGGCCTCTCATCTCGTGAGAGCGGTTGGGCGGCTCGTCCGGCGTGATTACCGTCTGCGCCCAGCCGACCCGTTTTCGACCGCTAGGAGCGCGCACATGCCGGAAGACACCTCGAGCTGGTCCTTCGAGACCAAGCAGATCCACGCGGGGGCGGCGCCCGACCCGACCACCGGCGCCCGCGCCACGCCGATCTACCAGACCACCTCGTACGTCTTCCGCGACACTCAGCACGGGGCCGATCTGTTCAGCCTCGCCGAGCCGGGCCACATCTACACGCGGATCAACAACCCGACCCAGGACGTGCTGGAGCAGCGCGTCGCCACCCTCGAAGGCGGGGTCGCCGCCCTCGCGTTCGCCTCCGGTTCAGCCGCGGTCACCGCCGCGATCCTGACCCTGGCCAGCTCCGGCGACCACTTCGTCACCAGCCCGTCGCTGTACGGCGGCACCTACAACCTGTTCCACTACACGCTGCCGAAGCTCGGCATCGAGGTCACGTTCATCGACGACCAGGACGACGCGGAGCAGTGGCGGGCCGCGGTCCGGCCGAACACCAAGCTGTTCTTCGCCGAGACGCTCGCCAACCCGAGCAGCGCCGTGCTGGACATCCGGAAGGTCGCCGACGTCGCGCACGAAGCCGGTGTTCCGCTGGTCGTGGACAACACCGTGCCGACGCCGTACCTGGTCCGCCCGATCGAGCACGGCGCGGACATCGTCGTGCACTCCGCGACGAAGTACCTCGGCGGCCACGGCACGGCGGTCGCCGGCGTCCTGGTCGACGGAGGCACGTTCGACTTCGGCAAGGACCCGTCCCGCTTCCCCGGCTTCACCGAGCCCGACCCGAGCTACCACGGTCTCAAGTACTGGGAGGCTCTCGGCCCGGGCGCATTCGCGGCCAAGGCACGCGTGCAGGTGCTGCGCGACACCGGCGCGGCGATCGCTCCGCTGAACAGCTTCCTCATCCTGCAGGGCATCGAAACGCTGTCACTGCGCGTGGAACGGCACGCGAACAACGCGCAGGCGCTGGCGGAATGGCTGGAAGAGCGCGACGAAGTCGAGAAGGTGTACTACGCCGGGCTGCCGTCGAGCCCTTACCACGCGGCCGCGCAGAAGTACCTGCCGCGAGGCGTCGGCGCCGTGCTGTCGTTCGAGCTGCGCGGTGGCGTCGAGGCTGGCCGGAAGTTCGTCGACGGCACTGAATTGCACAGCCAGCTGGTGAACCTCGGCGACGTGCGCAGCCTGATCGTGCACCCGGCGTCGACCACGCACAGCCAGCTCGGCCCCGAGGAGCAGGTCGCCGCCGGCGTCACGCCGGGCCTGGTGCGGCTCGCCGTCGGCCTGGAAGGAATCGAGGACCTGAAGGCCGACCTCGAGGCGGGCTTCCGAGCCGCCAAGGCGGCGCTGTGACCGATCCCGGCGCGAGTCTCCCGCCCGTCACCGGCGCGTGGCGGGCGGGAGACCCACCCGGCGACCGGCAGTGGTTCACCGCCTCCCGCGCACTCGCGCTGGAGGCCGGTGCGACCCTGCCCGGCTACACCCTCGCGTACGAAACGTGGGGAACGCTCAATTCCGACGCCTCCAACGCCGTCCTCATCGAGCACGCCCTCACCGGCGACAGCCACGCCGCCGGCCCCGCCGGACCCGGCCACCCGGGTCCCGGATGGTGGGACGGACTCATCGGCTCCGGCAAGGCTTTCGACACCGACGAACTGTTCGTCGTAGCCCCTAACGTCCTTGGCGGCTGTCAGGGGTCGACCGGTCCGTCCTCGTCCGCTCCCGACGGCGAGGCGTGGGGCAGCCGGTTCCCGACGTTGACCGTACGAGACCAGGTCAACGCCGAATCCGCGCTGGCCGACGCCCTTGGCATCGAACGCTGGGCCGCGGTCGCCGGCGGTTCCATGGGCGGAATGCGGGCGCTGGAATGGGCGGTAAGTCAACCCGAACGGGTCGCCTCCGCCCTCGTGCTGGCTTCGACGGCCCGCGCCTCAGCCGAGCAAATCGCCTGGGCCGCCCCGCAACTGCACGCGATCCGAGGCGACCTGGCCTGGCGCGGCGGCGACTACTACACCGCCGCTGAAGGCCCTTACCGCGGATTGGGCGTGGCCCGGCGGATCGCCCACGTCACCTATCGCTGCGAACCCGAACTGGAGACGCGTTTCGGGAACCGCCCGCAGCAGGACGAAGACCCACTGACCGGCGGGCGATTCGCGGTCGAGTCCTATCTGGACCACCACGCGGACAAGCTCGTCCGCCGCTTCGACGCGGGTTCCTACGTGGTGCTCACCGAGTCCATGAACACCCACGACGTAGGCCGCGACCGGGGCGGAGTCGCCGCCGCGTTGGCCCGGGTCACCGCGCGGACCGTGGTCGCCGCGGTGGACAGCGATCGGCTCTACCCCGCGTACCAGTCTCACGAGATCGCAGCGGGAGTCGGCGGCGAGGCCGCGGTGCTGGCTTCGCCGTACGGCCACGACTCGTTCCTCATCGAGACCGAGCAGATCGCCGCCTTGGTCAAGACCCTGCTGGGCTGACCCCTGCTCGCTCGCGAAGGTCCGTGAAGGACTCCTTCACGGACTCTGCTGCGGGCACTGCGGGCACGGTTGAGGCGAGGTCGCCCAGGTTCGAAGCGACTCACCCGGCCCCCGGCTGGCTCGTCGGCCGCCGCGAGATTTGCCGTCTGTGAGGGGAACCCTGAGGGAATCTGATTCCCTCAGGGTTCCCCTCACAGACCTACAAAAACGGTCGAAGGATAATAGACCGGTCATTTCGCGCCACCTGGCGTCCTTTGTGGACGAACGCGGGCCGCGAAGCTCCTGGCCTGAAACCCGGATTCTCTCAAGGAGTCCTTCACGGACCACCCAGCCGACCGCGCTGACGCACTCAACCAAGCCGGGCAGCCACACCCCCCGCACCCCGATACGAAGCCAAAACACGGGCGGAGGGTGCTTGTCAAGGCATCTTTCCCGCCTTGACAAGCACCCTCCGCCCGTAGTCACACTCAGGCTTCGGGGTGCCCCAGCAACCCCAGCTCAGCCGATCGCCGAAGACAGCGGCGAGTAATACCCGCCCCGCTGCCCAGCGGCAGTCGGGTGGTACGACTCGTCCACCGGCCAGGTCAGGCTATGCAGGTAGTCGCTGGCCGAAGAGCAGATGTTGTGCCCCACGAACGCCGACCGGACGTCGACGAACTTCCCGCCGGCAGCCGAAACCCGCGAAGACAGCACCGACGCCAGCGTGTCCGCCCCAGAGTTGATCGCCGACCGCTTCGTGTCGCTCAGCCCCACGTTGCACGACCCGGGCACGGTGTAGAAGCGCGGATAAGAGAGCACGACCAGCGAAGCCCCAGGTGCCTTGCTCTTGGCCGCCGAGTAGACCTTGTCCAGCAGCCCGGGCAGGGTGTTCTGGACATACGTCTTGGCGGTGTTGACCCGATCCACGCAGGTCTGGTCGCTTCCCAGCGTGCAGGTCTTGATCACGTCGGTGAACCCGGCGTCGTTGCCGCCGACGGTGAGCGTGATCAAGGTGGCGTTGGACGGCATCGAGCTGATCTGCTTCAGCACGTCGCCGGTCTTCGCGCCCGAGCAGGCGAGGAAGGTGAAATTGGTGCCGGAGTGGGCGTTGGCCCACAGCTGGCCGTACGCGTTGGCGCTGCGTTTGCAGCCGCCGGAATCGCCGTAGCTCCCGGCACCCACTCCGGAGGAGTAGGAGTCGCCGAGCGCGACGTAGTTTTGCGACGCAGCACTCGCAGCGGACGCGAGCCCGAGCGAGGTAGCGAGAGCGACCCCCAGGGCCGCGCACATCCGAAGGATGCGTCGTGATGGACGGGTGTTTGCAGCCATAGGTCACTCCTGTCGTGACAGCTTGACGCGGTAAAGCTTTACCAGGTGCAATCCCCACGAGACACCCCTCAAATCCGGGTGCCTCCACTTGGCTCAAGCAGGAAGTAGGACCGGAAGTTAGCGTTCGCTAACCGCGGGACCTACTATGTGCGGATGTCGGCGAATTCCCTCCCACTGGTGAACGGCGCGAAGCCGAACAGACGGGAACAGATCCTCTCCGCCGCCGCCGAGCTGTTCGCCCACCACGGTTTCCACGGCGTCGGGATCGACGACATCGGCGCGGCCGTCGGCATCTCCGGTCCCGCGCTGTACCGGCATTTCCGCAGCAAGGACGCCATTCTCGGGGAAATGCTCAACTCGATCAGCCACTACCTGCTCGAGGGCGGCACCAAGCGCGCCGCCGCGGGCGGGACGCCGGACGAACTGCTGGCCGCGCTCGTGCGGTTCCACGTCGACTTCGCGCTCGACCATCCGGCGCTCATCACCGTGCAGGAGCGCAACCTCGCGAATCTCACCGACGGTGACCGCAAGCAGGTGCGCGCGCTGCAGCGGCAGTACGTCGAGGTGTGGGTGCGGGCGATTCGCGAAGCGGTGCCCGGCCTCGGCGAACGTCAGGCGCGGTCGGCGGCACACGCCGTGTTCGGCTTGATCAACTCGACGCCCTACAACCGCCATCTCGGTGACGGTGCGCTCGCCGATCTGCTCTGCCGGCTAGCGCTGGGTGCGCTTTCGGCGGCGACCTGAGCCCCAGATCCGGGGTATCCCGCCGACCGCCGGTCTGGTGTTTGATAGGCACGTGACCGCGGACCGGAGCGAGGGCGAGCAGCGGCTCGTCGAGAAGGCACAGCGCGCGCTCGTCGCCATCAGCCTTGGCGAGGACACGGAGGCGCTGGAAGAGGTCACGCCCTCGTCCGAGGAGCCGGGCGAACGCGACGAGGAGACCAAAGAGCTGATGCTGCTGCTCTTCGGCGAGTGCAGCGCGATGGTGTCCACGCTCGGTGACGGCGGCACCGCCCCGGTCAAGGTGCAGGTTTTCGACGAAGCGGGCGAAGAGGTTTCGATCGACCAGGCCGACCCGCCGGTGCGCACCGCGGTCCGCACGCTGCTCGCCGAGGTGCACGGCAATACCGCCGCCGCTCGCGAACAGGTCGAGATCGCGTTGGCCAGCGCCGCCCCGAACGAGGTCGACAGCCTCCTGCTGCAGGCGCTGCGCTGGACGATCCGGCTGTCGGTCGAATGCCTCGAACGGGATCTGCCGGTGGCAGGCTGGATCTCCGACGCCGTCGCGGGCTGAGTGTTTCCTATTTCACCCGGTCGCGTGGCCGGGGGCTTCGAGCTGGGCTGGACACGGCGGTTAACGAGCACTAACATCTCAGGCGGAGTTAACGACCGCTAACGTCTCGACGGAGAGTCATGGACACGCCGGTACTGCGCAGTTCCGCGGATCGCGGCAGCGACACGTTCACCCGTAGCGTCACTTCGCACGGCGAATTGGTCGAGGATCTGCACAAGCGGCTCGCGGCCGCCCGCCTCGGCGGGCCGGAGAAGTCGCGCGCCCGCCATGTGGAACGCGGCAAACTGCTGCCCCGCGACCGGGTGGACACGCTGCTCGACCCGGGTTCGCCGTTTCTCGAGCTTTCGCCGCTCGCGGCGACCGGGCTGTACGACGACGAGGCTCCGTCCGCGGGCATCATCACCGGCATCGGGCGGGTGTCCGGCCGCGAATGCGTGATCGTCGCCAACGACGCCACGGTCAAGGGCGGCACCTATTACCCGATGACGGTGAAGAAGCACCTGCGGGCACAGGAAGTCGCACTGCACAACAACCTGCCGTGCATTTACCTGGTCGACTCGGGCGGTGCGTTCCTGCCGCGCCAGGACGAGGTCTTCCCGGACCGCGAGCACTTCGGCCGGATCTTCTACAACCAGGCCACCATGTCCGCGCGCGGCATCCCGCAGATCGCCGCCGTGCTCGGCTCGTGCACCGCGGGCGGCGCGTACGTCCCGGCGATGAGCGACGAAGCGGTCATCGTGCGCAATCAGGGCACCATTTTCCTCGGCGGCCCGCCGCTGGTGAAGGCCGCGACCGGCGAGGTCGTCACCGCGGAAGAACTGGGCGGCGGCGATGTGCACGCGCGCCAGTCCGGGGTCACCGACCACCTCGCGGACGACGACGCGCACGCGCTGCGCATCGTCCGCGACATCGTGTCCACGCTCGGCCCGCGCACGCCGCGGCCGTGGGATGTCAAGGCGATCGAGCCGCCCGCGGTGGACGAACGCGAGCTGTACGGTGTGGTGCCGACGGATTCGCGCACCCCGTACGACGTGCGCGAGGTGATCGCCCGCGTCGTCGATGGCAGCCGGTTCGCGGAGTTCAAAAAGGAATACGGCTCGACGCTGGTCACCGGCTTCGCGCACATCCACGGCCACCCGGTCGGCATCATCGCGAACAACGGCGTGCTGTTCGCCGAGTCCGCGATGAAGGGCGCGCACTTCATCGAGCTGTGCGACCGGCGCTCGATTCCGTTGGTGTTCCTGCAGAACATCACCGGCTTCATGGTCGGGCGCGCGTACGAGGCGGGCGGCATCGCCAAGCACGGCGCGAAAATGGTCACCGCGGTGGCCTGTGCGCGGGTGCCGAAGTTCACCGTGATCATCGGCGGCTCCTTCGGCGCGGGCAACTACTCCATGTGCGGCCGGGCGTATTCGCCGCGGTTCCTGTGGATGTGGCCGAACGCGCGGATTTCCGTGATGGGCGGCGAGCAGGCGGCGTCGGTGCTGTCGACGGTGCGCCGCGACGCGATCGAGGGCCGCGGCGGCGAATGGTCCACTGAGGACGAAGAGACCTTCAAGGACCCGATCCGCGAGCAGTACGAGGAACAGGGCAGCCCGTACTACTCCACCGCGCGGCTGTGGGACGACGGCGTGATCGACCCGGGCGACACCCGTACGGTGCTCGGCCTCGCGCTGTCGGCGGCGGCCAACGCACCCTTGCCCGAGGTCAACTACGGCGTCTTCCGGATGTGATAGGGCATGTTCGAGGGTTCTCTATTTAACACTGTTCTGGTCGCCAACCGCGGTGAGATCGCGGTTCGCGTAATCCGGTCCCTGCGTGCGCTCGGGATCCGTTCGGTCGCGGTGTACAGCGACGCGGACGCCGACGCCCGGCACGTGCGCGAGGCCGACACCGCGGTGCGCCTCGGCCCCGCCGAAGCGGCGAAGAGCTACCTGTCGATCCCGGCGATTATCGCGGCGGCAACGGAAACCGGCGCGCAGGCGGTGCACCCCGGGTACGGCTTCCTCGCCGAGAACACCGCGTTCGCGCGGGCCTGTGCGGAGGCCGGGCTGGTGTTCATCGGCCCGCCGCCGGAAGCGATCGACAAGATGGGCGACAAGATCCGGGCGAAGGCCACGGTGTCCGCGGCCGGCGTGCCGGTGGTGCCCGGTGCGTCCGATGTGGACATTCCGGAGGGCGGCTTCGCCGAAGCCGCGGCGAAGGTCGGCTATCCGCTGCTGCTGAAGCCGTCCGCAGGCGGTGGCGGCAAGGGCATGCGCCTGGTGCACGAAGAGTCCGAATTGGACGCCGCGATCGAGTCCGCGCGCCGGGAAGCCAAAAGTTCCTTCGGCGACGACACGCTGCTGATGGAGCGATTCGTCACCACTCCCCGGCACATCGAGATCCAGGTGCTGGCCGACACGCACGGCACGGTGCTGCACCTCGGCGAACGCGAGTGCAGCCTGCAGCGGCGGCACCAGAAGATCATCGAAGAAGCGCCGTCGGTGCTGCTGGACGAGGCCACCCGGGCAAAGATGGGCGCGGCGGCCGCGGAAGCCGCGCGGTCAGTCGGGTACGTCGGCGCGGGCACGGTCGAGTTCATCATGTCCGCGCACAACCCGGACGAGTTCTTCTTCATGGAGATGAACACCCGGCTGCAGGTGGAGCACCCGGTCACGGAGATGGTGACCGGCCTCGACCTGGTGTCCTGGCAGGTGCGGGTGGCGGCAGGGGAGCCACTCGGCCTGACCCAGGACGACGTGCGCCTCGACGGGCACGCGGTCGAGGCCCGGGTCTACGCCGAGGATCCGGCGCGCGGCTTCATCCCGACCGGCGGCACGGTGCTGGCCGTGCACGAGCCCTCCGCCGACGGCGTGCGGGTGGACTCGTGGATGTCGGTCGGCGCGGTGGTCGGCTCCAACTACGACCCGATGCTGGCGAAGATCATCGCGCACGGTCCGGACCGGGCGTCGGCGCTGCAGAAACTGGACCGGGCGCTCGCCGACACCGCGTTGCTCGGCCTCGGCACGAACATCGCGTTCCTGCGCGGTTTGCTGGCCGACGACGACGTCCGCGCCGGACGGCTGGACACCGAACTGGTGGACCGGCGACTGTCCGAATTGGTCTCCTCGGAGGTCCCGGCGGGGTTTTTCGTCGCCGCGGCGATGGACCGGCTGCTCTCGCTGCAGCCGACGGGCGCGGTCGTGGACCCGTGGGACATCCCGAACGGCTGGCGGCTCAGCGGTCCCGGCGGAGTCACTTTCCGCTTGCGCACCGGGGAAAACCAGGCCGTGGTGCGCGTCGAAGGCACCCCGTCGGACGCGACGGTGCGGGTGGACGACGCCGAGCCGGTGCGCGTTTCCGCCCGCCGCGAAGGCGATCTGCTCGAGGTGCGCCGGGCCAACGGCGTGGAGCGGTACCGCTGCGCCGACGGTCCACAACGGACAGTGTGGCTGGCCCGGGAGGGCAAGTCGTTCGCGTTCGCCGACCAGGAAGTCACGTTGTCCTCGCGCGGCGAGGCGGCGGGCGCCGGTCCGGTGAAGAGCCCGATGCCGGGAACGGTGCTGGTGGTCAAGGCCGCCGAAGGCGACGTGGTGAGCGCCGGGACGCCGCTGCTGGTCGTCGAGGCGATGAAGATGGAACACACCGTGACCGCGCCGATCGATGGTGTGGTGACCGAGCTTTCGATGCGGGTCGGCCAACAGGTCGCGCTCGACGAGACGCTGGCCGTGGTGAGCGCAGCAGAGGAGAAGCAGTGATCGACTTCCGGCTGGACGAGGAATACGAAGCGCTCCGCAAGACGGTCGAGGACTTCGCGCAGGCGGAGGTCGCGCCGGTGATCGGCCCGCTGTACGAGAAGGAGGAATTCCCGTACCAGCTGGTCGCGAAGATGGGCGAGATGGGCCTGTTCGGCCTGCCGTTCCCGGAGGAGTTCGGCGGCATGGGCGGGGACTACTTCGCGCTGTGCCTCGCGCTGGAGGAACTGGCGCGGGTCGATTCCTCGGTCGCGATCACGCTGGAGGCGGGGGTTTCGCTCGGCGCGATGCCGATCTACCGCTTCGGCACCCAGGAGCAGAAGGAAACCTGGCTGCCGAAGCTGACCACGGCCGAGGCGCTCGGCGGATTCGGCCTCACCGAACCCGGCGGCGGCTCGGACGCGGGGGCCACCCGCACGCGCGCCCGGCTCGACGGCGACGAGTGGATCATCAACGGCAGCAAGGCGTTCATCACCAACTCCGGCACCGACATCACCCGGCTGGTCACGGTCACCGCGGTCACCGACGTGATGGAGAACGGCCGCAAGGAGATCTCGGCGATCATCGTCCCGTCCGGCACGCCGGGCTTCGCGGTGGCCCCGAAGTACTCGAAGGTCGGCTGGAACTGCTCGGACACCCACGAACTGTCCTTTTCGGACGTCCGGGTGCCCGCGGAGAACCTGGTCGGCAAGCGGGGCCGCGGCTACGCCCAGTTCCTGTCCATTTTGGACGAGGGCCGGGTGGCGATCGCCGCGCTGAGCGTCGGTCTCGCACAGGGCTGCGTGGACGAATGCCTGAAATACGCGAAGGACCGCGTCGCGTTCGGCCACCGGATCGGCGAATACCAGGCGATCCAGTTCAAAATCGCGGACATGGAAGTGCGTGCGCACACCGCCCGGCTGGCGTATTACCAGGCGGCGTCGAAGATGCTGCGCGGCGAACCGTTCAAGAAGGAAGCGTCGATCGCGAAACTGGTCGCGTCGAACGCGGCGATGGACAACGCCCGTGACGCGACGCAGATCTACGGCGGATACGGCTTCATGAACGAATTCCCGGTCAGCCGCTTCTACCGCGACGCGAAGATCCTGGAAATCGGCGAGGGCACCAGCGAGGTCCAGCGGATGCTCATCGCGCGCCACCTCGGGGTCGGCGCCTGAGACCCAGCGCCGCCGGGGCGTCCGGGCGGAGTCCCGGCGGCGCTGCTTCGAAGATCCCTATTGTGGGGTCATGGAGTTCACCATCCGGCCTGGGGTTGCCGGAGACGCAGACGTGGTGCTGGGGTTTTTCGACGAGGCCGTCGAGTGGCTGGTCGCGCGGGGCAGCGCGGGCCAATGGGGCACCGAGCCGTGGAGCAAGATCCCGAAACGGGCCGAGCGGGTGCGCGAGTACGCGGCCGATCCGGAGTTCCGGATGGCGGAGATCGACGGGAAGCCCGCCGGCGCGCTGATCCTCGGGCAGGCCATGCCGTACGCCCCGCAGGTCGACGAGCCCGAACTGTACGTGCGGCTGCTCATCACCTCCCGCCGGTTCGCCGGGCACCGGGTCGGCTCGCGGCTGCTGGAACACGCGGTGGCCGAGGCTAAACGGCGCGGGGTCGACCTCGTGCGCGTCGACTGCTGGGCGGGCGGCGACGGCGATCTGCCGCGCTACTACCAGCGCCAGGGCTTCACGCCGACCGAGCAGTTCACCGTCGACGGCTGGCTCGGCCAGGTCCTTGAGCAACGGGTTGGGGGATAGCGGCCCCGGCCGATCCGGAGGACGATATTGGCTAAGTGTCAATAGACCGAGGAGTCCGCCATGGCCAGGCAGTCGCTCTCCGGGAAGGTCGTCGTCGTGACGGGCGGCGCGCAGGGCATCGGGGCGGCCACCGCCGCCGCGCTGCACCGGCGCGGAGCCCGGCTCGCGCTCGGCGACCTCGACCGGGTCCGCGCCGAGAAAACCGCTGGTGAGCTGGGTCCGGACGTGGTCGCGGCACCGCTGGACGTCACCGACACGGCGGCCTTCACCGCGTTCCTGGACGACGTCGAACGCACCCTCGGGCCGATCGACGTGCTGATCAACAACGCCGGCATCATGCCGCTCTCTCCGCTGGACGAGGAGGACGACGCGGCCACGCGGCGGCTGCTGGAGATCAACGTCCACGCGGTCGTGCACGGCACCCGCGAGGCCGTGAAGCGGATGAAGCCACGCGGTCGTGGCCACATCGTGAACGTGGCGTCGATGGCCGGAAAGTCCGGATTCGCCGGGGCGGCCACATACTGCGCGACGAAACACGCCGTGGTCGGGCTGTCCGAGGCGGTGCGGCTGGAGCTGCGCGGCACCGGCGTCGAGGTGTCGTGCGTGATGCCCGCGGTGGTGCGCACGGAACTCGCGTCCGGGCTGGGCGAAGCGCGGTTCATCAAGTCCGTCGGGCCGGAAGACGTCGCGGCGGCGATCGTCGCCGCGCTGGAACGCCCGAGGTTCGACGTTTTCGTGCCGAAATCGCTCGATCTGACCGGCCGGATCACCCGGCTGTTCCCGCGCGCGTTCGGCGAATGGCTGGTCCGCGCGCTCGGCGGCGACCAATTGCTGGCGTCCGCCGCGCATTCGCCCGAGCGAGCCGAGTACGAGGGCCGGGCCGCCCGCAGCGCGCCGTCCATCCCGCCTGGTGGGAGCGTCTGAGGCGGACGTGCGCTTGCCGGGTGCTTGCGGGAGTGGCGTGTTGATGCCGCGCCCGCGCGCACGGCAAGATGCCCCGCAGACGACGAGTTCCAGGAGGCGCTGAATGGTTTCCCCACCGGCCCGGTTGGCTGCTGCGGCGGCCAACGTCGTGGGCAAGGTGTTCCAAGGTGGGGTCGCCGATCTGCGGCCGATGCCGAGGGTGCTGATCGACCAGGGCCCCAACCGCTCGGTGTACCGGATGACGCACGGTTCGGCCGAGACCTCCGGCCCGCCGGTGCTGCTGGTGCCGCCGCTGGCCGCGCCCGCGCTGTGCTTCGACCTGCGCCGCGGCTGCAGCCTCATCGAGCACCTGGTGGAGGGCGGACGGCCCACCTACCTCGTGGACTACGGCATGGTCGCGTTCTCCGACCGCCGCCTCGGCATCGAGCACTGGATCGACGAGGTGCTGCCGAGGGCGATCCGGAAGGTCAGCCAGGACGCCGGCGGACAGGGCGTGCACCTGGTGTCGTGGTCGCTCGGCGGGATCTTCTCCATGCTGGTGAGCGCGGACCAGCCGGACCTGCCGATCGAATCGATCACCGCGGTCGGCTCGCCCGTCGACTTCACCGCGATCCCGATCGTCGCGCCGTTCCGCCCGCTCGTGGACCTCACCGGCGGGCACCTGCTCACGCCGGTGTACCGGGTGTTCGGCGGCGCACCGTCCTATTTGGTCACCCGGGTGTTCAGGGCCACCGGGATCTCCAAGGAAATCACGAAACCGCTGGCGATCCTGAAAAATCTCGACGACCGCGACTATCTCGCGCAGATCGAGGCGGTGGACCATTTCATGGGCAACATGTACGCCTACCCCGGGCGCACGTTCGGCCAGCTGTACCACCGCCTGTTCCGCACGAACGACCTCGCCGAGGGCACCGTCGACCTGAACGGGCGCAAGATCAGCCTGTCCGACGTGAAGACGCCGATGCTGGTGGTGGCGGGCGAAACCGACACCATCGCGCCGCGCGCGTCGGTGGAACGCGTGGTGCAGCTGCTGGAAAACGCGCCGGAGGTCCGGTTCCGCACCGCGCCCGGCGGGCACCTCGGCGTGCTCACCGGCCGCCGCGCCCGGGGCACGACCTGGCGTTACCTCGACGAATTCCTGGACGAGCGGGTCAGCTGACCGAAGGCTGCGGCGGGAAGAACCAGGTCCGGACGTCGCGGGTGAGCAGCGTGCGCAGCGCGAGGCCGGCGAAAATCAGCGGCAGAATGCCGGGCAGGCCCTTGCTGAGCAGTGTGATCAGGCTGTTGAGCGCCAGCAGTCCTTCGATGACCGCGGCGGTCACGTAGGCCCATTGCTGGCGTTTCGGCAATACGACCGCGCACACCGCGAGCGCGATCGCCGTCGCGTAGGTGATCACGATGTAGAGCTGGGCGAGGCTGATCACCTCGGCCAGCGAAACGCCGGCCGCCCCGGCCAGCAGCAGGGGCCCGATCGAGCTCAGCACAACCTGGATCCACATGAAGATGCGGGCCTGTTTGAGGTCGGCCGGCGCCACCGGAGCGGTCATGCCGGGCAGATTAGGGCATTTTCGCGCTTTTTCCTCGGGCGGAGATCAATCCGATATCCGCGCGAAGCCAGTGAAAAACCGGCGGTACCGTTGGCCGGGTGATCGCTGCATACGTGACGTCCCTCGGCGGCAGTTCCGAGATCAAGGTCGGCCCGCTGCCGGATCCCTCTCCCGGCCCGCGCGAGGTGCTGGTGAAAGTCTCCGCGGTGGCGGTGAACCACGTCGACACTTTCGTCCGCTCCGGCGCGTACCGCACCGATCTCTCGTTCCCGTTCGTCATCGGCCGGGACCTGGTGGGCACCGTCGTCTCGTCGCCGGTCGACCGCTTCGCCCCCGGCGATCGCGTGTGGTGCAACAGCCTCGGCCACGACGGACGGCAGGGTTCCTTCTCCGAGTACTGCGCGGTGCCCGCGGACCGGCTGTATCCCTTGCCGGACGGGGTTTCCGACGACGCGGTCGCCGTACTGCACCCCGCCGCCACCGCTTATCTCGGCCTCTTCGAGCACGCCGACGCCGGCTACGGCGAGACGATCGTGGTGCTCGGCGCGGGCGGCGGCGTCGGCAGCGCGGTCGTCCAACTTGCTTCCACCGCGGGAATGCGCGTGATCGCGACCGCCCGCGCCGCCGACGCGGAATGGTGCCGGGAATGCGGCGCGGACGAGGTTTTCGACTACGCCGACCCGGATCTCTACGAAAAGCTCCCCGCCGCGGATGTGCTGTGGGACAACGCGGGCCGCCACGACCTGATCTCGGCGGTGCCGCTGCTGGCTCGCGGCGGCCGCATCGTGGCGATGGCCGGAATGCAGTCGATGCCGACCTTGCCCATCGGCGAGCTGTACACGCGCGACGCCAGCATCCGCGGTTTCGCGATCAGCAACGCCGGGGTCGCCGCACTGGGTGCCGCCGCCCGCGTGGTGAACCGCGGGCTGTCCACCGGAATCCTGCGTGCCCGGATCGGCGCTCGCCTTCCTCTTTCGGCGGCCGCCGAGGCGCACCGGGCACAGGAGGAAGGCGAGGCGCGAGGCCGGATCGTGCTTGAGATTTAAGCCGCGCAGAAAGTGTCCGTCGCGGGCCGCTTCCCGGTGGCGAGAAAATCGTTCACCGCGTTGTTGCCGCATTTATTGGGCGCGAACACATACACCCCGTGCCCGCCCTGGTCGACGGTCACCATCCGGGCCCGGTCACCGAACGCCGCACGCAGCTTGCGCGCGTTGGCCAGCGGCGTGCCCGGGTCCCGGGTGTTCTGCACCATCAGCACATTCGCCGGTCCGCCGTCGGTGATCCGCACCTTCGGCTCGACCGGCGCGGGCCAGTACGCGCACGCCGCGATGTTCGCCTCGCCCGCCCCGATCAGCGGATACCGGATCCGGTCGACCGCCACGTTCGCCTGGTAGGCCCCGATCGATTTCGGCCAGCTCGAATCGCCGCAAATCACCGCGAATCGCGAGGCGAACATGTTTTCGCTCGGCGCCGGACCTTCCGGAGCAGGTTCCTTGCCTTGATCGAGATCGTGCATCATCGCCGCCAGCGTCTTGAGCTGAAATTCGCCGTACAGCATCCCAAACGCCGCGCCGCGCAGGAGCCCGCCGGTGATGCCAGCGACCGGATGCCGGTCCAGTCGGGCGACCAGGTCGTAAAACTTAGCCGTGACCTGCGCCGGGGTGATGCCGAGACCATACTGCGGATTCGCCGCGGCGTACTTCGCGAAATCCGGGAACCGGTCCTCCATGCCACGGCCGAACCCGTGCATCGCGTCGATGTCGTAGCCGCCGGGACCGAGGTTGCTGTCGAGCACGATCCGGTCGCTGCGCTGCGGATACATCGTGGTGTACACCGCGCCGAGATAAGTCCCGTAGGACGCGCCAAGGTAGGAGATCTTCTCCTCGCCCAGCGCCGCGCGGATCTGGTCCATGTCGCGCGCGGTGTTCGCTGTGGTGATGTACGGCAGCATCCAGCCGGTCTTGGCGTCAGCGCACTGCTTGGCCTCCTTCTTCGCGACGGCCGCCTGCTTCACCACATCGGCCGGACCGTTGGCGTACGGGAGATTCCCGAGCGCCATCTGCTCCGGCGTGAGGTCGCAGGTGACCGGCGAACTGTGCCCGACTCCACGCGGGTCGAACCCGATGAGGTCGTAGCCTTCGAGCACGTCCTTCGGCATCGGCGACGGCATTCCCGGCAGCGACAGCACGCTGGGATACCCCAGCCCCTCGCCGCCCGGACCGCCCGGGTTGAGCAGCAACACGCCGCGCCGTTTCGCCGGATTCGCACTGGGCAACCGGGAAACCGCCAGCTCGATCTTCGGCCCGTTCGGGTCCTGGTAGTTCACCGGCACCTGGAGCGTCGCGCATTGCAGCCCTGGCCCCGGATGTGCGTCCGCCGGACACGCTCCCCACTTGATCGCCGTGGCCGCTGACGCCGCCGGTGCCGTGCTCGCCGCGATCGCGGCGACGGCGGCGATCAGTAAGACTTTCCGCATCGGATCCCCTTTCCTCCTCCCGATTCCATCGGGACCCGAGCCCAGCGGCCAGTGCCGCCGCGTCACGGCTCCGGCGTGACATTCCTGCCCGCGAAGCCATGACGCGGCGTCACTTGCCTAGACGGTGAGGACCACCTTGCCCTGAAGATGCCCGCCGTCCAGCAGCCGATGCGCGTCGGCGATGCGGTCGAACGGGAACGTTTCCTGCACCTGGACGCGGAGCTTGCCCTGCTCGACGAGGCATACGCCGAGGTTCCGCCTAGAGTGGAGTATGAGCTGACCCCGCTCGGAGCGACGCTGACTGCCCCGATCCACGCGCTGACGGAATGGGCGAAGACGAACGGCGACGCGGTTCTGGCCGCCCTCGACGCCGACCACAGCTGAGCCGGGACGGAATCTCTACGATTTCAATGGCTAAGTCCCAAAAATACTGCACTTTTAGTAATCAAGGTGCGCTGCTGGTGTTGTCACGATTCGGGTTCAGGACGGCGACGGCTGATGCCGGTGCGCAACAACGGCGCGTCCGCGAGCGACCCGCAGTGAGCAAGCAGCTACGCGACTCGATCAAACGGAAATACCATGAGCGTTCCCGAAGATGGCAGCGTTGTTGAGTTCGAGGAACCCGACCAGCGGGACGGCCGGTTGAGACGGCGAATGGAGCTGGAGTTCATCGACAGCGGGCTCGACAGCTCCTCGCTGGAGATGCAGTCCGTTGACGAACTCCGCTCGTCGCTGGACCGGCTCGACGCGGTAATCGCCCGCCAGCGGAAGAAACTCGCGCTGCACAAGGAAGCGCTGGCGACGGAGAACGGGACGAAAGGGCGTTCGGACGCCCTCCGCAAGGTGAACGCCAACCGCAGTGCCTTGAAGCTTTCTCTGGAGCGGCGTGAGCAGATCCTCGAACTGATCAACGGATTGACCGTCGGACAGGAGATCGGCAAGCTCAGAAACGCGGTGTCCGGGGTCGACGACGCCGGAACCAAGGAGGAATTCCACCGGCTGCTCGGCGAGTTCGAGAGCAAGACCGACGAGATCGACGGCGAGCTGAAGGAAACGAGCCGGAAGATCGCCGAGGTCGAGGCCGCGGCGATGGCGACGGAAATCGACAAATACGAGCGAAAAGCCAAGGTGTGGCAGAACTTCCTGGCCAAGGAATCCGTCGCGACCTATGTCGGGGCGGCGATTCTGCTGATCATGTGCCTCGCCGTGGTGGCCGCGATGTTCGCCGCGGTGGAGATCAACCAGGTGCTGTCCAGCGCGTTCCTGCTGGTGCTTGGCTACTTCTTCGGGCAATCCACCGGGAAGAAACAGGCGGAGTAGCCCGCTCGGCCCGCTTCCCGGAGGCGGGCCGAGCGGCAGGTCACTTCAGCTGCGCCGAGGTCTTCCCCAGCACCCGCCGGGCCACGATGAGCTGCTGGATCTGCTGCGTGCCCTCGAAGATGTCCAGGATCTTGGCATCCCGGGACCACTTCTCCAGCAACGATTCCTCGGTGTACCCGTACGCCCCGGCGAGTTCGACGCACTTGAGCGTCACATCGACCACCGTCCGGCCGGCCTTGGCCTTCGCCATGGAAGCCTGCAGGGAGTTCGGCTGACGGTTGTCCGCCATCCACGCCGACTCCAGCGTCAGCAGGTAGGCCGCCTCGTAGTCCGCCTCCAACTGCAGGAAAGTCGCAGCTGCGGCGTGCTGCGTCAAGGCCGGGCGGTCGTAGTCGATGACGACACCGGCCTCGGTCAGGACGCGCCGGGTCTCGTCCAGCGCCGCGCGGGCGACGCCGATCGCCATCGCGGCCACCAGCGGGCGGGTGTTGTCGAAGGTCTGCATGACCCCGGCAAAGCCCTTCGCCGTGTCGATTTCCGGCGTGCCCAGCAGGTTTTCCCGGGGGACGCGGCAGTTTTCGAAGCGCAGCACGGCGGTGTCGGACGCGCGGATGCCCAGTTTGTGCTCCACGCGCACGACCTCGAAACCAGGCGTGCCCTTCTCCACCACGAACGATTTGATCGCCGCGCGGCCCTTCGTGCGGTCCAGCGTCGCCCACACGACGACGGCGTCGGCGCGCTGGCCGGACGTCACGAAGATCTTCTCGCCGTTGAGGAGGTAGTCGTCGCCGTCCGCGGTGGCCGTCGTGGTGATGGCGGCGGAGTCCGAACCGCAGCCAGGTTCGGTGATCGCCATCGCGGCCCACAGGCCCTTGAAACGCTCAAGCTGCTCGTCGGTCGCCACGGAGCCGATCGCCGCGTTGCCGAGGCCCTGGCGCGGCATGGACAGCAGCAGGCCGACGTCGCCCCAGCACATTTCGATCGTGCCGAGCACCACGTTCAGGTTGGCGCCGTTGCGGTTTCCCTTGTCGCCGTCGTCCTTTCCGGACCGGCGCACGCCCGCCGCGCCCGCGCCGCCTTCGCCGGAGGAGTTGAGGCCGTCCAGCAGCGCGGCGAACATGTCCAATTCGGACGGATAGGTGTGCTCGGCGCGGTCGTACTTGCGCGAGATCGGCCGGAACACCTCGGCCGCGGCCTGGTACGCCTGGTTGATCAGCGCGCCGGCCTTTTTGGGGGCTTCCAGGTTGATCATGAGTTGCCTTTCGGAGCAAGGAAAAGGATCAGAGGAGGACGGCGCCTTCCATCACGCCGATCGCCCGCAGGTCGCGGTACCAGCGCTCCACCGGGTGCTCCTTCACGAACCCGTGCCCGCCAAGCAGTTGCACGCCGGCGTTGCCGATCTGCATGCCCTTGTCCGTCGCGAGCTTCCGGGCGAGAGCCGCTTCCCGCGCGTATTCCTTGCCCTGCTCGGCACGGGCGGCCGCGCGCAGCGTGACCAGGCGCAGCCCTTCCAGCTCGATCGCGATGTCCGCCACCGAGAACGCGACCGCCTGCCGGTGGCTGATCGGCTCGCCGAACGCGGTGCGCTCGTTGACGTAAGGCACGACGTAGTCCAGCACCGCCTTGCCGACGCCAGCGGCGAGCGCCGCCCAGCCGAGCCGCGAAAGCCGTACCACCTCAGTGAAAACGTCCGCCTTGCCACCACCGAGCAGCGCGCCCGCGGGCAGCGAAACCTTCTCCAGGTGCAGCTTCCCGGTGGCCGCGCCACGCAGGCCCATGGCGGGTTCGGACTCGATCGTCACGCCCGTGCTGGACGATTCGACGAGGAACAACGCCGGTCCGCGGCCTTCGAGATCGGCCGAGACGAGGAACAGCTCCGCCTCCACCGCGCGCGGGACGAGCGACTTCACGCCGTCGAGTTGGTAGCCCTTCGGAGTGCGCTTCGCCTTGGTGGCGGGCTTGAACGGGTCGAACAACGGCGTCCGCTCCAGCAGCGCGAGCGCGGCGGCAGGCACCTGCTCGCCGGTAAACGCGGGCACGTAATCGGCCTGCTGCTGCTCGTCGCCCCACGCGACCAGCGCGGTGCTCACCGCCGACGGGGCCAGCACGGCCACCGCCAGCCCGAGGTCGCCGTGCGCGAGCGCCTCCGCGACCAGCGCGTTCGTGACGACCGAGCGTTCGGTGCCCGCGCCGCCCAGCTCCTCCGGGATCCCGACGAGGCTGATGCCCAGTTCGGCCGCGCGGCTCAGCAGCCCCTCCGGCGCGGCGAGCTTCTCGTCGGCGTCCGCGGCGGCCGGGCGCAGCTGCTCGGCGGCGAACTCGCCGACCGTCTCGACGATGAGCTGCTGGTCCTCGTCCGGCGTGAGATCGAAGAGCCCGCGGTCGTCCGGCTTGGCCAGCCGGGCGGGTTTGCCCAGCCGCTGGACCGAGGTGAACGACCTGGTCGCCGCCCCCGCCGCACGGAAACCGCTCCGGGTCCCCGTCTTGACCAGGTTCTGCACCGGCCCGCGCAGCCCGACCCGGTCGATCGCCTTGCTCCCGGCCAACCGGGTGAGCGCGGCCAGGCCGAGGCCCATCGCGTCTCGTTTCCTTGGCGCAGCCATGCAGCATCTCCCTCGCGTTACCTACTCACGAGTAGGTTAACGTGGCGACGCGGAATCC
Organism: Amycolatopsis silviterrae; assembly: GCF_042684085.1. Classification (NCBI taxonomy): domain Bacteria; kingdom Bacillati; phylum Actinomycetota; class Actinomycetes; order Pseudonocardiales; family Pseudonocardiaceae; genus Amycolatopsis; species Amycolatopsis silviterrae. The sequence continues at coordinate 276,963 of NZ_JBHUKS010000018.1, read as the reverse complement.
GCCAGTGCGGCCCGGGTCACCCGTTTGGCCAGCGCTGTGGCTGCGTGATGGCGCAGACGAAGAGTCGGGTCGAAGAAAAGCTCGATGGTCGTGACGCGGTGGCCTTCGTCCGTGCGAACCAGATGCAACGGTCTCGTGGGCGGCAGCTGCTTACCCGGACGGGAGCCGGAAGGGGTGGTTTCGCGGAGAGTGCGGGGCCTCACCGAGTCGAGCCGAGTCGGACCTCGCGAGGTTCTCCTCTCTCAAGAGTTGTGACTTCACTACTGAAGTACTTCACTGCTGAAGTCACAACTCAAAACAGAAAACCACTTTCAAAGCCCTCCGGCCGTCAAGCCCGCCAGCCTCGAGCGGCGAAGATCCTCAGCCGAGCCCGAGAACCGTGTGCAGCACCGCCGTCAGCTCCGTCTGCAGCTGCGGCCTGCTCTTGACCCGCCCGGTCCGGCTCAGGTCGTTCGCGATGGTCAGCGCGGCATGTACCCGGATCCGTGCCTCGCGCGCCGGAAGCTCCGGAAACACCGCGCACAGCAACGAAACCCACTGATCCACATAGTCCCGCTGCACCCGCCGCAGATCGGCCTTGTCCCGCTCCGGCATGGTCACGCGGTCCGCCGTGAACGACACCAGAAGCTCCGGCGTCCGCAGCAGAATGTGCACGTACGACGCGGCGAGCCGGCCGAGCGCGGACCGTTCGTCGGGGGCCTGCAGTGCCTGCTCGGCGGCGAGCGCGAGCCGGTCGGCGGCGCGGTGTCCGATCGCGACCATCAGCGCGGCCTTGCTGGGGAAGTGCCGGTACACGCTGGGTCCGGCGATCCCCGCCGCCGCGCCGATGTCCTCCATGCTCACCGTGTGGAAGCCGCGTTCGGCGAACAGGCTGGTCGCGGCCGTCAGCACCTGCTCGCGGCGGGACGGCGTGCCGAGGCTGCTCGCGACCGGGGCCGTGGGCTCGGCCGGAACCGGCAGCGAGACGTCGAGCACCGACAACGCCAGTTCGACCAGCAGCGGCACGAACCGTTTGCGCGCCACCGACGTGTGGTGCACCGCGACGCTCCCGAATACCGACAGCGCGGCCCAGCACAACAGCTCAGCCTCGTCCGCGGACAGCTCCGGACGCAGCGTGAGCAGGGCTTTCGTCCACGCGTCGAGCACCGCGCCGGACCGGCGGCGGATCTCCCGGCGCTGTTCGCGCGGCAGATGCGGCCCCTCCCAGCGCCACAGCGCGGCGATCTCCCGGCGCTCGACCGCCTGCGTCGCGAGGCCGGTGAGCAGCGAGTTCAGCTGGGAAAGCGGCGGCTCGGAATCGGCGAGCGCGGCCGCGGTGGCCGTCTCCATGTCGTCGATCCCGGCCAGTACGACGTAGGCGAGGATCGCCTGCTTGTCGGCGAAATGCCGGTACAGCGCGGGCCCGGTCACGCCCGCCGCCGCGGCGATGTCGTTGATGCCGACCCCGTGGAACCCCCGCGCGCGAAACAGCTCGGCCGCGACGGCGGCGAGCTGGGCCTTGCGGTCGCGAGGCCGCGTGCCGCGTGCGGGAGTGGTACTCATGGTGAACTGACCATAGCGCGTATCGAAACTACGGCAACCCATTGACACCATGGGGTTCATCGGGCTTATGTTAATGGCCATTAGCACCTACTGGCCGGTATAGTCGGCGGCGAGATACACCGCAGTGTCCAACCATGCCGCTTCGCGGAGGAGTGTTCAGTGAGTAGCGAGGCCTACATCTACGAGGCGTTGCGCACGCCCCGGGGCAAGAACAAGGGCGGTGCCCTGCACGGCACCAAGCCGGTCGACCTGGTGGTCGGCCTCATCCAGGAGCTGAAGGTCCGCCACCCGAACCTCGATCCGCAGGAGATCGACGACATCGTGCTCGGCGTCGTGTCCCCGGTGGGCGAGCAGGGCGCGGACATCGCGCGCACCGCGGCGCTCGTCGCGGGCCTGCCGCAGACGGTCGCGGGCGTGCAGCTCAACCGGTTCTGCGCGTCCGGCCTCGAGGCCACGAACGTCGCGGCGCAGAAGGTCCGCTCCGGCTGGGACCAGCTGGTCATCGCGGGCGGCGTGGAGTCGATGTCGCGGGTGCCGATGGGCTCCGACGGCGGCGCGCTGTTCATGGACCCGGCCACCGCGTACGACCACTACATCGCCCCGCAGGGCATCGGCGCGGACCTGATCGCGACGATGGAGGGCTTCTCTCGCGAGGACGTCGACGCCTTCGCGGTCCGCTCGCAGGAGAAGGCTGAGGCGGCCTGGTCCGGCGGCTACTTCGCGAAGTCCGTGGTGCCGGTGAAGGACATGAACGGCGTCACCATCCTCGACCACGACGAGCACCGCCGTCCGGGGTCCACTGTGGAGGGCCTGGCGAAGCTCAAGCCTGCCTTCACCACGATCGGCGAGATGGGCGGCTTCGACGCCGTCGCGCTCCAGAAGTACCACCAGGTCGAGAAGATCGACCACGTGCACACCGGCGGCAACTCGTCCGGCATCGTCGACGGGTCGGCCATCGTCCTGGTCGGCAGCGAAGAAGCGGGCAAGCGGGCCGGTCTCACGCCGCGGGCGCGCATCGTCGCCACCGCCTCGATCGGCTCCGAGCCCACGATCATGCTGACCGGTCCGACGCCTGCCACCGAAAAGGTCTTGAAGACCGCGGGCCTGACCCCGGACGACATCGACCTGTGGGAGCTGAACGAGGCGTTCGCGTCCGTCGTGCTCAAGTGGCAGAAGGACCTGAACCTCCCGGACGAGAAGATCAACGTCAACGGCGGCGCGATCGCCATGGGCCACCCGCTCGGCGCCACCGGCGCGATGCTGGTCGGCACGGTGGTCGACGAGCTGGAACGCCGCGAGGCGCGCCGGGCGCTGGTGACCCTGTGCATCGGCGGCGGCATGGGTGTGGCGACCATCATCGAGCGGGTGTGAGGACTACCGTGTCAGACAACAAGACGACCGAGAGCAAAACCATCCGTTGGGACAAGGATTCCGACGGCATCGTCACGCTGACCCTGGACGACCCGGACCAGTCGGCCAACACGATGAACACGGCCTTCCGCGAGTCGCTCGCCGCGACCGTGGAACGGCTTGAAGCGGAGAAGGACGACATCACCGGCGTCGTGCTCACCTCGGCGAAGAAGACCTTCTTCGCCGGCGGAGACCTGCGCGACCTGATCCAGGCGCAGCCGGAGCACGCGGCGGAGATCACCGCCTCCAGCGGCGCGATGAAGAGCCAGATGCGCAGGCTCGAACAGCTCGGCAAGCCGGTCGTCGCGGCCATCAACGGCGCGGCGCTCGGCGGCGGCCTCGAAATCGCGCTCGCGACGCACCACCGCATCGCGGCCGACGTCAAGGGCAGCCAGATCGGCCTGCCCGAGGTCACCCTGGGTCTGCTGCCCGGCGGTGGCGGCGTGGTCCGCACCGTGCGGCTGCTCGGCATCCAGAGCGCGCTGCTGAACGTGCTGCTGCAGGGCCAGCGGCTCAAGCCGCGCAAGGCGCTGGAGCTGGGCCTGGTGCACGAGGTCGTGGACACCGTCGAGGAGCTGGTGCCCGCCGCGAAGGCGTGGATCAAGGCCAACCCCGAGGGCGGCGTGCAGCCGTGGGACGTCAAGGGCTACAAGATCCCGGGCGGCACCCCGTCGAACCCGAGCTTCGCGGCGAACCTGCCCGCGTTCCCGGCGAACCTGCGCAAGCAGCTCAAGGGCGCGCCGATGCCCGCGCCGCGCGCGATCCTCGCCGCCGCGATCGAGGGTTCGCAGGTCGACTTCGACACCGCGATCCAGGTCGAGACGCGGTACTTCGTCAGCCTGGCCACCGGGCAGGTTTCGAAGAACATGACCAAGGCGTTCTTCTTCGACCTGCAGACGATCAACTCCGGCGGTTCGCGTCCGGACGGGTTCGAGAAGTACACCGCCAAGAAGGTCGGCGTGCTCGGCGCCGGGATGATGGGCGCCGCGATCGCTTACGTGTCCGCCAAGGCGGGCATCGACGTCGTGCTCAAGGACGTCTCGCAGGAGGCGGCCGAGAAGGGCAAGGGCTACGCGGTCAAGCTTGAGGAGAAGGCGCTCTCGCGCGGCAAGACCACGCAGGAGAAGTCGGACGCGCTGCTGGCGCGGATCAAGCCGACCGCCGACCCGGCCGACTTCGCGGGCGTCGACTTCGTGATCGAGGCCGTGTTCGAGAGCGTCGAGCTGAAGCACAAGGTGTTCGGCGAGATCGAGAACATCGTCAACGCGGACGCGGTGCTCGGCTCCAACACCTCGACCCTGCCGATCACCGCGCTCGCCGAGGGCGTGCAGCGGACCGAGGACTTCATCGGGATCCACTTCTTCTCGCCGGTGGACAAGATGCCGCTGGTCGAGATCATCTGCGGCGAGAAGACGTCGCCGGCCACGCTGGCCAAGGTCTTCGACTACACGCTGCAGATCCGCAAGACCCCGATCGTCGTCAACGACAGCCGCGGCTTCTTCACCTCGCGGGTCATCGGCACCTTCATCAACGAGGCGGTCGCCGCCCTGGGCGAGGGCGTCGAGCCGGCGTCGATCGAGCAGGCGGGTTCGCAGGCCGGGTACCCGGCTCCGCCGCTGCAGCTGATGGACGAGCTGACCCTGACGCTGCCGCGCAAGATCCGCGCGGAAACCCGCGCCGCGATCGAGGCGGCGGGCGGCACCTGGACTGCGCACGCGTCCGAGGCCGTCATCGACACGATGCTCGACAAGTACGACCGCAAGGGCCGCAGCAGCGGGGCGGGCTTCTACGAGTACGACGAGAACGGCAAGCGCACCGGTCTGTGGCCGGGCCTGCGCGAGGCGTTCGGCTCGGGTTCGGCGGACGTGCCGTTCGAGGACCTCAAGGAGCGCATGCTCTTCGCCGAGGCGCTGGAAACGGTGAAGTGCTTCGACGAGGGCGTCCTGACCTCGGTCGCGGACGCCAACATCGGGTCCATCTTCGGCATCGGCTACCCGGCCTGGACCGGCGGCGTGATCCAGTACATCAACCAGTACCAGGGCGGCCTGCAGGGCTTCGTCGACCGGGCCCGCGAACTGGCGGCGCGGTACGGCAGCCACTTCGAGCCGCCGCAGTCGCTGGTGGAGAAGGCCGCCAAGGGCGAGATCTACGAATAAAGCTGAATATTCTTTTCGCGGCGGGGCCGCTCCGGGGTTTTCCCGGGGTGGCCCCGTTTTTCGTATTCATTTCGGTTTCTTTCCGCTGTTTCCGTAATTTGATCATCGGAATTCCCGGAGGGGTAGCTCAGCGCAATCGCGCCTCCGGCGAACGGCTGAACCGCCACCACCCGAATGGCCGTCATGCAGGCCGGAAACCCTTGCCGTGACGGCACAAATCCCGAAGCCTTGCTCATCCGGCACATGGGATACTTCGGCATGGATCAGACGGTGGCCGTCGCGGGGGAGCAGCTCGCGTTCGCTGGTGCGGATCGGCTTGTCAAGCTCATCGGGGCGCTTTATCAGCGGCCCCGGGCAGGCGATCGCCCGCGGGATTTGCAGGATGACGGCGAATGGCGGCCCGGTTATCACCGGGAGCGGGCCGGGCGGCGCGGGCTGCCCATGGTGTGCCTCGTCGGCGACGCGCGCGAGGGCGTGCTCGAAGAGCTGGGCTCCCGGTTGCAGAACGCGAAACCGGCGGGCACGGTGCGTTCGGTCTACCTCTCGCTCGCCGACCGGCCGGACACCGACGCTCCCGGCGAGGCGACCGGGGCGAGCGTCGAGGCCGTGCGCGACATTCTGTGGCGCGTCCGGAACACCCTCGTCCGCAGCGCGCGCACGCGCGAAAGCCGGTTGCGGTTCCGGCTGTTCACGCTGGTCGACCAGCTCATGGCGAAGAAGTTCCCGGACGACGAAACCGAGCCCGAGCACATCCTGCTGCGCGAGTTGCAGGAGAACGGCCTGCTGGTGCGTTTCCGCTCGGCCATCGACAGCGTCAGCCGCGAGCTGGTGCCGCAGCATCCGGCGTGGCGGTTTCCGTTGCTGCTCCTGCGGTTGCTGACGCTCGGCACCTTCCGGCTCGCCGTCACCGGGCGCGTGCCGGGGCTGTCCGGACGGTACCGGTGGTTCCTGCGCCAGCCGCATCTCGCGCCGGAGATGTCCGGCAGCTTCGTCCGCTTCGCGCTGCGGCTCACCGACGGCGAATGGCAGAAGGAATCGCCGGAGTTCGTCGCGCGGCTGCTGGTCAACGCATTCCTGGAGGACCTGCGCCGCGAGTACCGGCTGCGGCCGTGGCAGTTCTGGCGGCGGCGCCGGATGACCTACCCGGTGCTGCTGCTAGACGAGGTCGGTCCCGCCAACGGCGGCTACCGGCTGCTGGAGCTGATCAACGACGTCCGCAACCAGGTCGGCCTCTTCGACCCGCTGCTCGTGGTGAGCGCGAGCCAGGCGCCTCCGCCGGACGCCGCGCCGAGCGAGGACCGGCCGAAGTACCACGCCGCCGATGCCGCCGGTGCGTACCGGGTGTGGCAGAACCGGCTCAGCGCGGACCGGCGCGCGCGCCGCCCGACCGCGTGGTACCTGCCGATCGGGCTCGACACCCCGCAGACCGAGGGCGAGAAAACCGAGGTGCGCAAGCGAATGCTGGCCCTCGGTGAGCATTACGACCTGGCAGGCGGACGCGGGCGGTCGGCGTGGTGGACGACGCGCTGGATCCGGGCCGGGGTGCCCGCGGTGGTGCTCGCGCTGGTCGCCGGGTTCGCGATCGTGCGTTATCAGTCCTTTCTGGACAGTCACTGCGGCACGTCGAGCGAATGGCTGACCCGGGTGGGCGACCAGTGCGTCGGGATCTCCGACGGCACCTTCACGCTGTTCTCCCCGGTCGACAAGGAGGGGACGATCCAGCAGGTCGAAGCCGTGATCGCGGACCAGAACCGGCGGGCGGCGGAACTGCATCAGCAGCATCCGGAACGGCCGTACATCACGCTGGTCGACCTGGAGGCGCTGACGTCGTCGAACGGCACCGCCGAAGGGCTTACCGCGGAACGGGAATCGCTGGAGGGCTTCGCCGTCGCACAGTCGCGCCAACTCGACGCGACCGCCGCGGCCGAGCCAATCGTCCGCATGCTGATCGCCAACGGCGGCAAGGGAATGCATCAGGGCGCGCAGGTCGCGCAGATGCTGCTGGAGATGGCGAAACAGGACCCCAGCATCGTCGGTGTGGTCGGCCTCGACATGAGCAGCGAACCGACGTCCGACACGATCCGCGCACTCGGCGACGCGGGCATCCCGGTGGTCGCCGCGACCCTCACCGCCGACCGTCTCGCCGACCAGAACCCGATCTACTTCCAGGTCGCGCCCCAAAACCGCCGGGAGGCCGCGGTAGCCGCCGCGTTCGCCGCCCAGCAGCCCGGACCGCGCGCGCTGCGCGTCTACTACTCCGACGACGACACGGATTTCTACAGCACGAACCTCCGCGACGACGTCCTGAAATCCTTCCAGGACAAGGGCTTCACCGTGGAAGCGCGCGCGTTCGACCCGGACGGAGGCCCCGTCGGACGGACCGCCCACGGGCGATACGGCGACCGCACCGTGGGCAACGCAGGCGCCGCCGGACGGGACAGCTGCTCCTACAACGGCTTCGCGTTCTTCGCCGGCCGCGGAGTCCCGGACTTCGGCGCATTCCTGGCCGGAGCCGCCCAATGCGGCAGCACCGCGACGATCATCGGAGACGACGACGTCTCCCGTTACGTCGCGGATTCCGTTGCGCGAGAACGCAATCGCGCACTTCCGTACTACTACCTTGCACTCGCGAGCGCACCGGCGACGGCGACGAAAGGCCTCGCGCGCGACTTCTACACCACGCTCAACGCCAAGTTCAACTTCGAACGCACCGACAAGGGCCGGTCGTTCGACGGCCACGCCGCGCTGTCCTACGACGCCGCGCTGGTGATGATCACCGCGACCGCGTACCTGCGGGAGACGTCGTCAAAGGTCCCGGTAACCCCCGGCGCGGTGTGGCGCGAGATCGCCGCGATCCACACCTCGCGGCCGGACGCGAACCAGACCAACAAGTACATCGAGGGAGTCAGCGGAACCATCGACTACGGCGGCGACATCAGCAGGCATGTCCCGCAGGACAAACCACTCGCGGTACTGCGGGTCCAGAACGGCGAAGTCGAGGAGGAACTGCAGGGTTTCTGCGGCAAGGCAGTCGTCCGCGCCCCGGACCCGTGGTGCCCGGCGGACGGCTGAACGGCGCGGGCGTTCGGCCCGAATTCTCCCGGATGTCACCGATCGCGGCTAAGGTCGCGCCATGCGCCGTCGTGTCACGGTGGTTCTCGCCACCGTTCTGCTGACCTCCGCCACTGTGCCGACAACGTTGTCATCGGCCAGTCCGCTCGACCCGGCCGCCGTCGCCGATCCGCTGATCGGCTCAAAGGGCGACGGCAACACCTACCCGGGCGCGACCGCGCCGTTCGGGATGCTGGCGTGGAGCCCGACGAGCACGCGCGGCGATCAGACCAGCACCGGCGCGGCCAACGGCTACCAGTACGACACCACGCGGCTGCGCGGGTTCAGCCTCACGCATGTCAACGGCGCGGGCTGCAATCCGGGTGCGGCGGGCGATGTGCCGATCCTGCCGTACACCGGGGACGTCACGTCGTCGCCGACCGCGGACACCAAGGACGCGGTGTACGCCAGCGACTTCAGCCACGCCGACGAGAAGGCGACGCCCGGACGGTACCGGCTCGGTCTCGCGAACGGCGCGACCACGGACTTCGCCGCGGCTGAGCGCTCCGCCGCCGGACGCGTGGAGTTCCCGGCGGGCAAACCGGCGAACCTGTTGTTCCGCACGTCGAATTCGCTCAACGGCAGCGAGGACGCGGAAACGCACATCGACCCGGCCCGCCGCGAGGTCACCGGCTCGGTGCTCACCGGCGCGTTCTGCGGCCGTCGCGCCAACGGCGGGGTGAACAACCGCAAGACCTATTACCGGCTGCACTTCACCGCGCGGTTCGACCAGCCGTTCACCAGCACCGGCACCTGGCGTGACAGCACACTGCGGCCGGGCGGGCTCGACCAGACCGGCGGCGAGGGGTACGCGACCGGCAAGGACCGCGCCGGCCGCGGCTCCGGCGGCTGGGTCGGTTTCGCGCCGGGCAGCAAGGTCACGATGCGGATCGCGATCTCGTACGTCTCCCTCGCCGGAGCCGAGCGGAATCTGCGCGCGGAGCAACCACCGTGGTCCACCGTGGACTCGATTGCCGCGGCGACCCGCCGGGAGTGGAACGCCAAGCTGAACCGGGTCCGGATCGGCGGCGGAACTCTGGCACAGCGCACGGTTTTCTACACCGCGCTGTATCACTCGCTGCAGCAGCCGAATCTGGTCAGCGACATCGACGGCCAGTACCTCGGGATGGACCGCGCACCGCATCGCGTCGAACGCGGCCAGGACGCGCAATACAGCAACTTCTCCGGCTGGGACCAGTATCGCGCGCAGATTCAGCTGCTGGCTCTGCTGGAGCCACGGGTCGCCGGCGACTTCGCGCAGTCGTTGTTCAACTATGCCAAGCAAAACGACGGCGCCTGGGACCGCTGGGTGCACGTGAACGGTGCGACGCACGTGATGACCGGCGACCCGGCCGCCGCGACGCTCGCGACCTTCTACGCCATGGGCGTGCGCAACTTCGACTACCGCGGTGCCTTCGATTCGCTGTACGCACAGGCGACCGTGCCGCGGCCGGAAGGCTTGCAGGACGCGGGTTGCCCGGGGCAATGCGTCGGCCAGCGGCCGAATCTCGCGCAATATCTCCAATCCCACTATGCGCCCAACGACGTCTGCCACTGCTGGGGCGGCGGTGCGGAGACATTGGAAGACTCGATCGCGGACTTCGCACTCGGCCAGTGGGCCGCTCAGCTCGGGCGGAAGAAAGAGGCAGCGGAGCTGGCTGCGCGCGGCGGGTACTGGCGCAACGTTTTCAATCCCGCCACCGGCTACATGCAGGGGCGCAATGCGGACGGTTCCTGGGTGACGCCGTTCGACCCGGCCAGCGACCGCGGTTTCGCGCAGGGCAGCGCCGCCGCGTACACGTGGCTGGTGCCGCAGGACGTCACCGGTCTGGCGGAAGTCATGGGCGGCAAGGAAACCGCCGCGAAACGGCTGGACGGGTTCTTCCACGACGCGGCCGGAAACTGGCAGCTGCGCGGCGGCGGCCCGCTGAAGTACGACCCGACGAACGAGCCGGACATCCACGCGCCGTGGCTGTACAACGAACTCGGCAGGCCGTGGCAGACGCAGGAGACCGTGCGGCAGATCGTGGACACGGTCTACACCACCGGCCCGTCCGGGCTGCCGGGCAACGACGACCTCGGCACGATGTCCGCCTGGTATGTCTTCGGTGCGCTCGGGATCTACCCGCGCACGCCGGGCTCGGGCGAGATGGTGCTGTCGAGCCCGCTGTTCCCGCGAGCGGTGGTGCGCTCCGGCAGCGGCGCGGTGCTGACGATCACCGGGGTTGGGTCAGGGAAGTACGTGCGGTCGGCCTGGCGGAACGGCCTGCCGCAACGCGACTGGAAGGCACCCGCTTCGCTGACTCAGTACGGCGGGCGGCTCGACTTCGTGCTCTCTCCGTCACCGACCGAGTGGGCTGCGCACTCGCGGTAACCACGGCGGCGTCCGGCACCGGCTCTGAACCAACCAAGCGCTGGGCCGAACGGCCTAGTCCGGTAAGTCGGATCGATCACGAACCGCCCGTTCCACCCGTCCCGCCCGGTAGCGTGCGAATCCGGTACGGCATACGGAACGGGGGACGTGGTGGCACGGGCAGGCGCGCGGCCGATCATCGTGGTGCTCGCCTCGTGCGGGCTGGTGGCTTCGTTCATGCAGACGCTGGTCATCCCGTTGATCCCGGCGTTCCCCAGACTGCTGAACACCACGCCGACGGACGCGTCGTGGGTCGTCACCGTCACGCTGCTCGCGGCGGCGGTCTGCACCCCGGTCGCCGGGCGGCTCGGGGATCTTTACGGCAAGCGCCGCGTGCTGCTCGTGAGCCTGGCGGTGCTGATCGCCGGGTCCGTGGTCTCGGCGCTCACCAGCTCGCTCGCGCTGATGATCGTCGGCCGCGGGCTGCAGGGCTGCGCGATGGGTGTCATCCCGCTCGGCATCAGCATCATGCGCGACGAACTGCCCGCCGAACGCGTCAGCGGCGCGATTTCGCTGATGAGCGCGACGCTCGGCGTCGGCGGCGCGATCGGCCTTCCGGTCGCGGCGATCGTGGCCGAGCACGCGGACTGGCACGTCCTTTTCTGGGGCGCGGCCGGCCTCGGGCTCGGCTGTGCGCTGCTGATCCTGCGGTTCGTCCCGGAATCGCCGGTCCGCGCGCCCGCGCCGTTCGATTTCCTCGGCACGCTCGGGTTGATCGTCGGCCTCACGAGCCTGTTGCTGCCGATCGTCAAGGGCGGCGAGTGGGGCTGGGGCAGCCCGGCGACGCTCGGGTTCGCCGCGACGGCGGTGGTCGTTCTCGCCGCCTGGGGCTGGTATCAGCTGCGCCGCCGCGACCCGCTCGTCGACCTGCGCGTTTCGGCCCGGCGGCCGGTGCTGTTCACGAACCTGGCGTCGATTCTCGTCGGCTTCGCGATGTACGCGATGTCGCTGTCGTTCCCGCAGCTGCTGCAGGCACCTTCGGCGACCGGCTACGGACTCGGCCTCACCATGGTGCAAGCCGGTCTGTGCCTCGCGCCGAACGGCCTGGTGATGATGGCGCTGTCCCCGGTCTCCGCACGCCTCACCAACCGCTACGGCGCCCGCGTCACGCTCATGACCGGCGCGATCGTGATCGCGGTCGGCTATCTCTTCGCGATTTTCCTGATGGCCAACGCGGTCGAGCTGATCATCGCGTCGGTGATCATCGGCGCGGGCGTCGGAATCGCTTACGCCGCGATGCCCGCGCTGATCATGAGCGCGGTCCCGGTCACCGAGACGGCCTCGGCGAACGGGCTCAACTCGCTGATGCGCTCCGTCGGCACCTCGACGTCGAGCGCCGTCATGGCCACGATGCTGGCCCACCTGACGATCACCGTCGGCTCGTTCACCGTGCCGTCGCTCGCCGGTTTCCGTGCCACGTTCGCGGTCGCCGCCGTCGCGGCGGTGGCCGGGCTGGCGTTGACCGCGGTGGTGCCGCGGGTCCGTGCCGCCAGCCCGGAACTCGCCCGGGTCTAGAGCCTCGTGAGTGGCAATCCCGGTTAGAACCGGGATTGCCACTCACGAGCTAGAGGAGCGGCGGCACACTCGCGTCAATCAAGTGCGGCCCCGGCTCAGCCACTGCGCGCCGGAACTGCTCAGCCAGCTCCTCCGCCGTCGTCGCCCGGGACGCCGGAACGCCCATGCCCTCGGCGATCTTCACGAAGTCCAGGTCCGGACGCCCGATGTCCAGCAGCTCCTTCGCGCGCGGCCCGTCGCCGGACGCGCCGACGCGCTGCAGCTCCATCCGCAGGATCGCGTACGCGTTGTTGTTGAGCACCACCGTGGTCACGTCGAGGTTCTCGCGGGCTTGCGTCCACAGCGCGGAGATCGTGTACATCGCGCTGCCGTCGGATTCGAGGTTGATCACCGGCCGCTTCGGAGCCGCGATCGCCGCGCCGACGGCCACCGGCATGCCGTAGCCGATCGCGCCGCCGGTCAGGGTCAGCACGTCGTGCCGCGGCGCGCCCGCGGTCGCGGCGGGCAGCAGGAGACCGGACGTGTTCGCCTCGTCCACGATGATCGCGTTCTCCGGCAGCAGCGCGCCGATCACGTCGACCCAGTTCTGCACGGTGAGCGGACCGCTCGGCAGCTCCGGCCGTCCGGCTTCCTGCAGGACCGGCTCGGTGTCCGCGGCTACCAACGCGGCGACTGCTTCCAGCGCGGCGGCGACGTCCTGGCCGACCGTCGCGAGCACGTGGACGTCCGCGCCTTCCGGGGTCAGCTCGCTCGGCATGCCCGGATAGGCGAAGAACGACACCGGGGCCTTCGTGCCCGCGACGATCAGGTGCTTGATGCCGTCCAGCTGGTACTTGGCCTGCTCGGCGAGGTACCCGAGCCGTTCGATGTTCGGCAGTCCGGCGCCGCGCTCCAGCCGTGCCGGGAACGTCTCGGCGAGCGCCTTCGCTCCGGTCGCCGTGGCGATCCGGCTGGTCGCGCGCAAACCGGCTTCGTGGCAAGCAGATCCGCCGACCAGCAACGCCACCGGTTCACCGCTGCGCAGCACGTCCGCGATCTTCTGCACGGTCGTCGCGTCGACGGTCTGCGGCATGCGCGGCGGAATCGGCGCGCACGTTTCGCCGCCCTCGCCCCACGACGCGTCGGCGGGCAGGATCAGCGTCGCGACCCGGCCCGGCGCGTCCTGCGCCGCCGCGACCGCCGCCGCCGCGTCCGCGCCGACGTCCTTGGTGTGTCCCGACCGGCGCACCCAGCCTTCAAGCGAGCCCGCGATGGCGTCGATGTCCGATTCCAGCGGGGCGTCGTACTGCTTGTGATAGGTGGCGTGGTCGCCGATCACGTTGACCACCGGCGTGTGCGCGCGCCGCGCGTTGTGCAGGTTCGCCAGGCCGTTGCCCAGCCCGGGCCCGAGGTGCAGCAGCGTCGCCGCGGGCTTGCCGGCGACCCGCGCGTACCCGTCCGCGGCACCGGTCACGACGCCCTCGAACAGCGCGAGGACGCCGCGCATCTCCGGCACCGAATCGAGCGCGGCGACGAAGTGCATCTCCGACGTGCCGGGGTTGGAGAAGCACACGTCGACCCCGCTGTCGACGAGCGTGCGGATGAGGGACTGGGCGCCGTTGAGCGTGCTCACTGTGCTCACTTTCCGGTTTGCGCGAACAGAACGCCGGGGTTGAGGATCCCGGCCGGGTCGAAGCTTTCCTTGACCCGGCGCAGCAGATCGAGCTTCGCCGGGTCTTCGAGCTTGGCGTAGTACTTCGTCTTGGTGCGGCCGAGCCCGTGCTCGCCGGAGATCGCGCCGCCCAGCTCGTACGCGTAACCGAAGATGTCGGTCAGCAGCTGCGAGCGCGTGTCCGGGTCCTTGCAGAAGATCGCCAGGTGGACGTTGCCGTCACCGGCGTGCCCGCAGCCGAGCGCGCCGCCGCCGGTGGCCATCGCCAGCTCGCGGGCTTTTGCCATGAACTGCGGCATCGCGGTCCGCGGCACCACCACGTCGATGATGTCGTCCGCTCCCGCGGCTTTGGCGTTCCAGAAGGCCTTCTCTCGGGCTTCGATGAGCTTGCGCGCGGCATTGCCTTCGAGCACGTACGCGTCGGTCGCGCCGAGTTCGACCAGCAGTTCGCCGAGTGTCTCGACGTCCTCGCCGAGCCGGTCGGCCACGCGGTTTTCCAGCGCCACGGCCAGATACGCCTGGGTCCGGTCGCGGATTTCCGCCGGGACGCCCAGTTCGAGCTTGTCGTTGTAGACCATCGCGGCCATCGTCATGTTGTCGATGTACTCGAGGATCTGCGGGGCGAGACCGCTCGCGGCGATCTTCGGCACCGCCGCCATGACCTGCTCGAAATCGTCGAACGGGGCGAGCACCGTAGCGCCGTGCGGCAGCCGCGGCTGCAGCTTCACGATCACCTCGGTCACCAGCGCGAGCGTGCCCTCCGAGCCGATGATCAGCTGGGTGAGGTCGTAGCCGCTGGAGATTTTCGACATCCGGCCGCCGACACGGATGATCTCGCCGGTCGCGAGCACCGCCTGCAGACCCGAGACGTTGCCGCGGGTGATGCCGTAGCGGATCGCGCGCATGCCGCCGGCGTTGGTGCCGACGGTGCCGCCGACGCTCGCGCTCAGTTCTCCGGGGTAGACGGGGTAGGTGAGGTCGTGCTCGGCGGTCTTCGCGTCGAGTTCGGCCAGCGTGACGCCCGGCTGGACCACGGCGACGTGGTTGCCGGTGTCGATCTCGAGCACCGAGTTCATCCGCTCGAACGAAACGAGCAGCCCGCCTTCGACCGGCCGGGCCGCGGCCGACAGCCCGCTGCCGGACCCCCGCGCGGTCACCGGGATGCCCTCGGCGGCGGCGATCTTCACCAGCGCGGAGACCTCTTCGGCGGTGGCCGGCTTCGCGACGTACGCGGGTTTCTGACCCGGCGTGCTGAGCGCCTCGTCGTGCGCGTAGTCGTCGGAAATCGCGTCACCGGTCAGCAGGTTCCCCGCTCCGACGGCACCTGCCAGCTGTGTTGCGATCTCGCCCATGCCACTCCCTCGTGCGCGCGTACGTCTGGCCGAAGCCTAGCCGTTCTGCTGCTCGACTGGCCATGAATAGTTTTCACGTTAGCCGACGCGGACACGAAAAAGGCCACGCCGCGCGCGTGGCCAGGAAGGGGGGGAGAACCACAGCAGGGACCGGCCCGCGCCAACAGGCCGGCCCCTGGGTTAATCCTCGGTGCCGGTCAGACGAGCCAGCCGAGCACGTGCGCCAGGTGCGCGAGCAGACCCGAGATCAGGTCGTGGCCGTGGTGCACGTGCTGGGTGAACATCTGCATTGAGGGGCTCCTTGTTCGGATTGTTCTTCTGTGGTGCTCTCGCGAGGAGCCAACGCAGATTTCCATCGGTGCGCTCACGGTGTCAAAACGCGGTTTTCCCAGTGCTGGCAACGGATCGGCGGCCGGGGAATCTTCCCATGTTAAACATGTAAGGCTTTCGGGTTTGCCGCCGGGGGTGCACTGTGGACTCTTCGCCACGGTTCGTAGCGAAGGCTGCGTCCGATCACCCTGGGTAGCAGACGTGCGTTGCGGCAACCGGGCGGCGTGGCCCCTCGAACCGGTGAACGTGAAGCCACGATTGGTGAGTTGCCGAGGTTCACACCGCCGGGTGATCATCGGGCCCGGATCCCTTGTCCGGCAGCGATTCCCGGCCCGGGTTCATGATCGCGGAGGGTTAACCCGGCCTCACTCCGGAGAGACAATCTGGCCCGATCGGGACTACGAAAAAGGCCAGCCCCTCCGTAGCGGAGGAACCGGCCCTTGCCGGGTGACGCGTCAGTCGGCGCGGGCGAACGACAGCGTCTCGCCTTCCACGCCGCGCAGCCACAGATCCTGCGCGGCCGCGGCCATCTCGGACAGGCCTTCCTCGATCGTCGCGAACACGTTGCCGGGCACCCAGCCGGCGTCGCCGTTGATCAGGAGGTTGTTGCGGCCGTAGAAAATGGCGAGATCCGTGGCACCCTGGTCGCTGTGCGCCTCGCTGCCCTCGTCGTAGCCGTACGCCGGATTGCCGATTTCCCATGCCTCGAAGCCGAAGTAGACGACGTCGCCCGGAATCGGGGTAATGGTCGGGTTCTCGCGGCCCGGCTTGGGTTCCGCGAAGGGCGGCACGAGCGTGTAGACCTCGTTGCGCGCGTACTTCGCGTGGTACGCCGAACTGCTCTGCGGAAGCGCGTCCCACACCGCCTTGCAGGTGCGCGGTGCTTCTTCGTCGAGCAGCCGGGCACGACAGGTGACGCCGCGCTTGTCGAGGCTGATGGTGATGTAGCGCGCCATGGCTCAGCTCCCCGTGACCGAAGTGACGACCTCGCCCCAGATGCGCAATGCGTCGTCCACCTGTTCCGCATTGACGACCAGGGGCGGCACCATGCGCACGACGTTCGAGTACGCACCACAGGTGAGCAACAACAGTCCGCTCTTGGCGGCCGCCTGCTGCGCGGCCTGCGCGGTGGCCGTGTCCGGTTCGCCGTCCGCAGTAGTGAACTCAGTGCCCACGAGAAGCCCGAGACCGCGTACGTCGCCGATAGCCGGCGTCTTGTCCGCGATGACGCGCGCGCCCTCCAGGAGCTGACGGCCGCGCTCCGCGGCGTTCTCGACCAAGCCTTCGTCCTGAATGACGTCGAGTGTCGCGATCGCTGCCGCGCACGACACCGCGTTGCCGCCGTACGTGCCGCCTTGCGAACCTGGGTACGCCTTCGCCATCAGCTCTTCCGAAGCGGCGATGCCGGACAGCGGGAAGCCGCTGGCGAGGCCCTTCGCGATCAGCACCACGTCCGGGCGGACGTCGAAGTGGTCGTGGCCCCAGAACTTGCCGGTGCGGCCGAACCCGGCCTGCACCTCGTCGAGCACCAGCAGGATGCCGTGCCGGTCGGCGCGCTCGCGCAGCCCGGCCATGAACGCGGTGTTGGCCGGAACGTAGCCGCCCTCGCCGAGCACCGGTTCGATGAAGAACGCGGCCGTCTCGTTCGGCGCGGAGACGGTCTGGAAGAGGTAGTCCAGCTCGCGCAGGGCGAACTTCGTCGCGGTCTCCTCGTCCCAGCCGTAGTGGTACGCGTACGGGAACGGCGCGACGTGCACGCCGGACATCAGCGGCGAGATGCCCGCGCTGAACCGCGTGCCGGAGGTGGTCATGGTGGCGGCGGCGACCGTGCGGCCGTGGAATCCGCCCTGGAACACGATGACGTTCGGCCGCTTCGTCGCCTGCCGGGCCAGCCGCAGCGCGGCCTCGACGGCTTCGCTGCCGGAGTTCGCGTAGAAGAGCGAATCGAGCCCGGACGGCAGCACGTCGCCGAGCTTGCGGGTCAGTTCGAGCAGCGGTTTGTGCATGACCGTCGTGTACTGGCCGTGCACGAGCTTGCCGATCTGCTCGCGCGCGGCCTCGACCACGCGCGGGTGGCAGTGCCCGGTGCTGGTCACCCCGATGCCCGCGGTGAAGTCGAGATGACGTTTCCCGTCCACGTCGTAGAGGTAAACCCCTTCACCGTGGTCGACGACGACGGGCGTTGCCTGCTTGAGCAGCGGGGAAAGCTGGGCCATCCGGCGCCCTCCTTGGATGCGGGTGGAGACGGTTGTCGATTGTTGACAATATCCATAGCATGAGTTCGGGACAACAGGAACAGGAGCAACCTGGATGAGCGGGATCACCGAGAACGGCGTCGTGGGCGCGGTCGGCAAGGAACTCTTCATCGGCGGCAAGTGGGTCGCCGCGCGCAGCGGGAAGACCTTCGACGTGCAGGACCCTTCCACCGGCAAGGTGCTGTGCCAGGTCGCGGACGCCGGGCAGGAAGACGGCTTCGCGGCGCTCGACGCGGCCGTTTCGGCGCAGGCCGGCTGGGCGGCGGTGGCGCCTCGGGAACGCGGTGAAATCCTGCGCCGCGCGTACGACAAGCTCATCGAGCGCCGCGACGAACTGGCGCTGCTGATGACCCTGGAGATGGGCAAGCCGCTGGCCGAGGCCGCCGGGGAAATCACCTACGCCGCCGAGTTCTTCCGCTGGTTCGCCGAGGAGGCGGTGCGGATCGACGGCGGCTACGCGGTGGCCCCGAACGGCTCGGGCCGGTTCCTGATCGCCCGCCAGCCGGTGGGCCCGACGCTGCTGATCACGCCGTGGAACTTCCCGATGGCGATGGGCACGCGCAAGATCGGCCCTGCGGTCGCCGCGGGCTGCACGATGGTGATCAAGCCCGCCGCGCAGACGCCGCTGTCGATGCTCGCGCTCGCGCAGATCCTCGCCGACGCCGGGTTGCCCGAAGGCGTGCTGAACGTCGTCACCACCAAGGACGCGGGCGGCGTGATGGAGCCGCTGATCCGCGACGGACGCGCGCGCAAGCTGTCCTTCACCGGCTCGACCGGGGTCGGCCGCAAGCTGCTGGAGCAGTGCGCGGAGAAGGTGCTGCGCACGTCGATGGAGCTGGGCGGCAACGCGCCGTTCGTCGTGTTCGACGACGCGGATCTGGACGCCGCGGTCGAGGGCGCGATGCAGGCCAAGATGCGCAACATCGGCGAGGCGTGCACCGCGGCCAACCGGTTCTACGTGCAGCGCGGCGTCGCCGAGGAGTTCTCCCGCCGGCTCACCGAGCGGATGCAGGCGCTGCCGATGGGCCGCGGCACCGACGAGGGCGTCGTGGTCGGCCCGCTCATCGACGAGGCCGCGGTGAACAAGGTGACCGAGCTGGTCAAGGACGCCACCGACAAGGGCGCGCGGGTGCTCACCGGCGGATCGCGGGTCGACGGCCCTGGGCACTTCTACCCGGCGACGGTGCTCACCGACGTCCCGGTGGACGCCCGGCTGGCCAGCGAGGAAATCTTCGGCCCGGTCGCGCCGATCACGCCGTTCGACACCGAGGACGAGGCGGTCGCGAAGGCCAACGACACCGAGTTCGGCCTGGTGTCCTACCTGTTCACCAGCGACCTGAAGCGCGCGCTGCGGGTGTCGGAACGCTTGGAGGCCGGGATGATCGGCCTCAACCAGGGCATCGTGTCCAACCCGGCGGCTCCGTTCGGCGGGGTCAAGCAGTCCGGGCTCGGCCGCGAGGGCGGCACGGTCGGCATCGACGAGTTCCTGGAGACCAAGTACATCGCGGTGAGCCTGTGACACACCGGATTGCCAGCATCCCGGGCGACGGGATCGGGGTCGACGTCACGATCGAAGCGCGCCGGGTCCTCGACGCGGCCGCGGCGAAGTACGGATTCTCCTTGGAGTGGACCGAATTCGACTGGAGCTGCGAGCGGTACGCGAAGACCGGCGCGATGATGCCCGACGACGGGGTCGAGCAGCTGTCGGGCTTCGACGGCATCCTGCTCGGCGCGGTCGGCTTCCCCGGCGTGGCCGACCACGTTTCTTTGTGGGGCCTGCTGATCCCGTTGCGGCGGGCGTTCCAGCAATACGTCAACCTGCGGCCGGTCCGGCTGCTTCCGGGCACCACCTCGGTGCTGGCCGGGCGGAAGGCGGACGAGCTGGAAATGGTGATCGTCCGGGAGAACTCCGAGGGCGAGTACTCGGCGATCGGCGGACGGCACAACGCCGGTCGGCCGGACGAGTTCGTGCTGCAGGAATCGGTGTTCACGCGGGTCGGGGTGGAACGGATCATCCGGTACGCCTTCGAACTCGCGCGCACGCGTTCTCAACACGTCACCTCGGCGACGAAGTCCAACGGGCTGATCCACTCGATGCCTTACTGGGACGAGATTTTCGCCGAGGTCGCGGCGAAGTACCCGGACGTCCGCGCGGAACAGTGCCATGTGGACGCTCTGGTCGCGCGGATGGTGCAGGCTCCGGACCGGCTCGACGTGGTGGTGGCGTCGAACCTGTTCGGCGACATCCTGAGCGATCTCGCGGCCGCGATCACCGGCGGACTAGGCATGGCCCCGTCGGGAAACATCAACCCATCAGGTGAGTTTCCGTCGATGTTCGAGGCGGTCCACGGGAGTGCTCCGGACATCGCCGGACAGGGCATCGCGAACCCGGTCGCGCAGATCCTCGCCGGGGCGATGCTGCTCGACCACCTCGGGGAAACCGTTGCCGCGCAAGCGATCCGAGCTTCGGTCGACGAGGTGCTGACGGCGGGCGAAACGCTCACCCCCGACCTCGGCGGAACCGCTACCACAACCGCGCTCGGCGCCGCGGTGGCCGCTTCGCTCCGCTGATTTTTTGTCGGTGCCGCGCGCTTGACTCTCCTCGTGACCCGCCGACGGGTCCCGAGGGGAGGAGGCACCCATGTGCCAGATGTGCGAGGAGCCGGAAAGATCCGGGCCGCAGTACCTGATCGAGCCGCTGTACTTGACCGAGGCGCTGGACCAGATCCGGGAGTACGGGTGGTGCGTCCAGGGCGTGCTGGGAACGGGTTCCCGGCCGTCCTGGGCGTACACCGCGGGCCTGACCGCGCAAGGCATGCCCGAGCTGGCCGTCACCGGATTGCCGCCGTACCAAGCGGTGTATCTGCTCGACGTCGCGGCCGAACACGCGCTGCAGACCGGCCCGCCGATACCCGGGCAGCAGTGGCTGCTGCCCCGGCTGCCGCGAGTGGAAGCCGTGCGGATCAGCACCCCCGCCGTGCACCTGGACGTCGCGGTTTCCTGCTATGGCGAGGAAATCCAGGCGGTACAGCTCGTCTACGCGGACCCGGAGGGGCGGTTCCCGTGGTCGCCGCACTACAACCTCGGCCTCGGCGGACAGCCCGTGCTGGGGGTGCGCGATGCCTGAGTTCTTCTTGCCGCGAAAGAGTTTCCCGCGCTTTCGACCGGTAGAATCGGATCATGCCCGAACTTCTGGCACCCACGGTCCGCCTGCACCGCGCCTGGCTGGAAGTGCACGCCGAATGGGGTCCAGGCCTCCACGAGGACGGTTTCGGCCTGTCCGCCGCCGCCTCGGCCGAGGTCGGCTCGCCAGCGGGATTCGCCGCCTGGGTAACGGAATTGACGCAGGGGTGCGCCGTCTACCGCTGGTTGGTCGAGGGCGGCCAGGTGCTGGGCGGGATCGCCTTGCGTTCTGGGCCAGCCGAGTATGTGCGGTGGGCTGGGCACATCGGCTTCGGCATCCGTCCCTCGGCGCGTGGCCGTGGCCTCGGCTCCTGGGCACTGCGCCAGATGCTGGACGAAGCGCGGAGCCGGGGCCTGTCTCGCGTGCTCCTGGTGTGCGCGGCGGAGAACCTGGCCTCCGCCAAGACGATCGAACACGCCGGCGGGGTGCTGGAAGAACTTCGCCAGACCGACCACGGACCGGTGCGGCGGTACTGGATCTCGCTGTCGGCCTGAGCTGTTCAGCGGGCGCGTTCCGTCGCCGCAGCGCAAGGGCTCGTGAGTGCTTTCGCCGGTTAGCACCGGCGTGGCCACTCACGACCTCACTCAGCCGCGACGACGCCGTCCTTCAGGCTCCGCCCCGGCAGCAACCGGCTGATCGCGTCATCCATGTGCGCGTCCAGCAAGTGCAGCGCGGTCTCCTCGTCGCCCGAGCGCAGGGCTTCGATGATCCGTGTGTGCTCCTCCAGCCGATCCTCCACGCCCTGATACGTGCTCTGCAGCAACGTCAGGCACATCCGCGTCTCGATCAGCAGCGTCCGGGCCATGCGCACCAGCCGTTTGCTGCCGGAGGCGTTGATCAGCGCCTCGTGGAACCGGAGGTCCGCCTCGGACAGCGCGGCCGGATCGTCCGCGGCCGCCGCCATGTCGGCCACGTTCTGTTCCAGTGTCGCGGCCACCGCGTCGCGGTCGCCGCGGAAGGCGCACAGGAGGGCGGCTCTTTCCACGGCCGAACGGGCGAGGTAGATGTCGAGCACGTCCGCCGGTTCGAGGTCGATCACGAACAGGCCGCGGTGGCGTTCGCTGCGCAGCAAGCCCTCAGACACGAGGTGCTGCATCGCCTCGCGCAGCGGGCCGCGCGACACCTGGAAGCGGGCGGCCAGGTCGGTCTCGCCGAGCTGGGTGCCCGGCGGCAGCGCGCCGGTCATGATCGCGTCGCGCAGCTGGCGGGCGATCACGGCGGCGGTCGATTCCCGGCTCACCGGCTCTATGTCAGGCAGTGCGACCACGGCTCAGCCCTTCGTCCGGAACAACGCGCCCAGCGAACGCACCAGCCTGTTCGTGCCGGTCAGCCGCAGGCCCTCCCACACGGTCACCTGGTTGGCGGTCAGCACCGGCTTGCCGAGTTTCTCCTCGATGGCGGTGATCTCGCCGAGCGTGCGCATCGCGGTGTCGGGCACGAGGACCGCGTCGGCGTCCGGGTGGTCGTGGCTCACCGCGAGGTCCACCACGGCCTCGGGCGCGAGCTGGCCCACCTCGGCGGCGGTGTCGATGTCCGCGCTGGACATCGAGAGCACCTCGACGCCGCCGGCGGCGAGGAAGTCCACGAACAGCCGGGCGACGTCGTCGGGGTAGCTCGCGGCCACCGCGACGCGTTGCACGCCAAGGGCTTTCGCCGCGTGCACGAAGGCGAACGACGTGCTCGAAGCGGGCACTCCGGCGGCCTTGGCGAGCTGGTCGGCCTGGTTCCGCGCGCCGTCCCAGCCGTACACGAAGCTGCCGGACGTGCAAGCCCACACGACGGCCTCCGGCTGGTGCTTCGCGAGCAGCCGGGCGCCTTCGGCGAGCCGGGTTTCGCTGCCGAGGTCGAGCAGTTCCGGCACCGCGTGCAGGTCGGTGCCGTAGATGTGCGCGACCGGCAGGCTGATGTCGCCGTCGGCGCCGCCGAGAAGCTGTTCCGCGAGCGGGTAGTCGTCCTCGGCCGCGTGGTCGGGGTAGATGAAGCCGATCGTGGTCACGAAACCTCCGGGATGCGCAAATTGTCGACAATGTTAGCGGGACGGGTCAAGACACCTCCCGCAGCCACTGGCCGGGGCCCACGATCGGCAGCCGCATCCGCCGCAGGCACGCCCACATGGTCAGCTGGTTGGCGGTCAGCACGGGTTTGCCGAGTGCCTTCTCCAGCGGTTCGATCAGGTCGAATGTGGGGAGGTTGGTGCAGCTGACGAAAATCGCCTCGGCGTCGCGGTGGTCCGCGGCCAGGATCCGCTCGGCGATGGTGCGGTAGCTGACCTTCCAGATGCCGCCGCCCAGCCCGAGGTGGTCGCTGGACACGGTGTCCACGCCGACCTCGGCGAGGAAGTCGTGGAGTTTGCCGGTGAGGTCCGCGTCGTACGGCGTGAGCACCGAGACGCGGTGCAGGTCGAGCTGGTGCAGCACCTCGACGAGGGCACCGGAGGTGGTGACCGCGTCCGGCGCGCCCGCGTCGCAGATCGCCTTGGTGAGGGAGCGTTCGTAGTCGATGCCGTTCACGAAGCTGCCTGAGGTGCACAGGTACGCGACCACCTCGGGCTCGACGTGCAGCACGTCGCGGGTGGCCGTGGCGAGGTGCCTGCTGTCGCTCACCAGCTGTGCCATCTCCATGCTCACCGGGACGGGTTCGTACGGGGTGCGGGCGAGATGCAGCGACACCTCCATCGGCACCCAGCGCCACAGTTCGCGCTCGAGCGCGAGGTCGAACGGCGCGATCACGCCGATGCCGCGCTGGGCGAGCGGGCCCTCGAACGCGAGGAAGTCCAGATCCAAGGTTCAGCCTCCGGAATACGCCTGTGCCGATGCCCGTCCGGTGCTCCGGGGGTGGTCCTCGGATTGTTGACAATCATACGAGCCACTTTTACCGTGTCAATCGTGAATGCCCCGGAAACCCCCGTTCTGGCAGTGCTCTGCGGGGCAGACCAACCACCGGACATGGCCGCTATCGAAGACGCGGCGGTAGTTCGTTACACCGACGAGCGCGGACTCGCCGGCGCGCTCGCCGGCGCCGACGCGCTGTTCGTCTACGACTTCCTGTCCGGGGCCGTCCCCGGGGCCTGGCCCGCGGCGGACCGGTTGCGGTGGCTGCACATCGCGAGCGCGGGCGTCGATCCGGTGCTGTTCCCCGGGCTGCGCGAGAGCGACGTCGTGCTCACGAACTCGCGCGGGGTGTTCGACGACGCCATCGCGGAGTACGTGCTCGGCGTCGTGCTGTCGTTCGCCAAGGACTTCGCGCGGTCGCTCGACCTGCAGCGCGCCGGGACGTGGCAGCACCGCGAGACCGAGCGGATCGCCGGGCGGGAGGTGCTCGTGGTGGGCACCGGGCCGATCGGCCGGGCCATCGCGCGGATGCTGCGCGCGGCCGGGATGCGCGTGTCCGGGGCCGGACGGCGGGCCCGCGTCGGGGATCCGGATTTCGGGGTGGTGCACGAGTCGGCCGAGCTGACGCGGCTTCTACCCGGCTTCGACTACGTCGTCGCGGTCGCGCCGCTCACCGGCCAGACCAAGGGCATGTTCGACGCCGCCGCGTTCGCCGCGATGAAACCGTCCGCGCGGTTCGTGAACGTCGGCCGCGGCGAACTGGTGGTCACCTCCGATCTGATCGCGGCGTTGCGGGCCGGGGAGATCGCCGGGGCCGCGCTCGACGTGTTCGAAACCGAGCCGCTGCCCGCCGAAAGTCCACTGTGGACCATGCCGGACGTGCTGCTGTCCCCGCACATGTCGGGCGATTTCCACGGCTGGCGGCGGACCCTGGTCGAGGTGTTCGCGGGGAACTTCCGGCGCTGGCTCGCCGGGGAGCCGCTGTGGAACGTCGTGGACAAACGGCTCGGGTATGTGCCGTCCGAATCGCAGGGAGGCGCCGGATGGGCGACCGGGAACTGACCGCCAGCGAGCTCGTCGCCGCCTACGCCACCGGCGAGCTGTCGCCGGTCGAGGCGACGAAGAGCGCCCTGCAGAACATCGAGGACCGGGACGGCGAGATCAACGCCTACTGCCTGGTCGACGCCGACCGCGCGCTCGAACAGGCGAAGGCGGCCGAAGTCCGCTGGCGCGACGGGAATCCGATCGGCTGGCTCGACGGCGTTCCCGCGTCGATCAAGGACATCTTCCTCACCCAGGGCTGGCCGACGCTGCGCGGTTCCACGAGCATCCCGGCCGACCAGCCGTGGGAGGTCGACAGCCCGGTGATGGCGCGGATGCGCGAGGCGGGCCTGGTCGTGCTGGGCAAGACGACCACGCCGGAGATCGCGTGGAAGGGCGTCACCGACAGCGCGCTCGCGGGCGTCACGCGCAATCCGGTGAACCCGCGGATGACCGCGGGCGGGTCCAGCGGTGGCAGCGCGGCGGCGGTCGCGGCGGCGATGGGCGAGCTGTCCGTCGGCACCGACGGCGGCGGCTCGGTGCGGATTCCCGCGTCGTTCTGCGGAATCGTCGGGATGAAGCCGACCCACGGCCGGATCCCGCTGTTCCCGGCGAGCCCGTTCGGCCCGCTCGCGCACGCCGGTCCGATGGCGCGCAGCGTGGACGACACCGCGCTGCTGCTGGACGCCCTCGCGATGCCGGACCATCGCGACCCGACCGCGCTCGAACCGCCGATCAGCGCGTACCGCGAGGCCGTGCGGCGCGACGTGCGCGGGCTGATCGCGGCCTTCTCGCCGACGCTGGGTTTTGTCGACGTGGACCCGGAAGTCGCGGCGATCGTCGCGTCGGCGGTGCAGTCGCTCGCCGATGCCGGGCTGCAGGTAGAGCAGGCCGACCCCGGGTTCGGCGACCCGAAGGACGCCTTCGACGTGCTGTGGTGCGCGGGTGCGGCGAAGTCGCTTGACGCGTTCCCGCCGGGCAGCGAGCCGCGGGTCGACCCTGGCCTGCGTCGCGTGTGGGAAAAGGGCCGTACTTACTCGGCGGGCGATTACCTCGACGCGACCGCGGAACGCGCCGCGCTCGGCATCCGGATGGGCGAGTTCCACACCCGCTACGACGTGCTGCTCACGCCGACCGTCCCGATCCCGCCGTTCGAGGCCGGGCACGACGTGCCGCCGGGCAGCGGGATGACCGAATGGCCGGAGTGGACGCCGTTCACCTACCCGTTCAACATGACGCAGCAGCCGGCGATCAGCGTTCCGGCCGGGCGCACCGAATCCGGCCTCCCGGTGGGGCTGCAGATCGTGGGCCCGCGGCATTCGGACGACCTGGTGCTGGCCGTGGCCAAGCTGCTGGAGGAGGTCCGGCCCTGGGCCGCGCCGTGACGCCCGCCAGCGAGATTCCCGCCAGCGCCACTCCAGCCAGCGAGATTCTTGGCACGTTTCCGGCGCGTCCCGCTGTGGCAGGCTGTCCGGCATGACCGAGTTCACCGCGCCCATCGACGACCGCTGGTTCGAGGACTATCCCGAGGGGTCGGTGTACGAGTTCGGCGACACGAGCGTCACCGAAGCGGAGATCATCGAGTTCGCCGGGAAGTACGACCCGCAGAGCTTCCACACCGACCCGGTGGCGGCGAAGGAGGGCCCGTTCGGCGGGCTGATCGCGAGCGGATGGCACACGTCCAGCCTGATGATGCGGATGTTCGCCGACCACTACCTGTCGTCGGTCGCGAGCCTCGGCAGCCCCGGCATCGACGAACTGCGCTGGCCGCGTCCGGTGCGGCCGGGGGACCGGCTGCGGATGCGGGCGACCGTCACCGAGGCGCGGCGGTCGAAGTCGAAGCCGGACCGCGGACTCATCCGCACCCGGATGGAAGTGTTCAACGGCGACGGCGAGCTGGTGTTCAGCGCGAGCGCGGTCAACTTCCTGTCGGTGCGACCGGAGCCGCCTGCCGGTTCGTGAGCTGCCGGATCTCGCGGCTGCACAGCGCGAGCCCGGTCGAGACGAGAATCAGCACCCCGCACGTGACGAGCACCGGTTCGCGGCCCAAGTGCCGCACGAGGGGACCCGCCGCGATCTGCCCGAGCGGCATCGCGGCGAGTGAACCCAGCATGTCGTAGGAGTACACGCGGGCGAGCCGGTCGGGCGGGATGTGTTCCTGCAGCGAAACGTCCCAGGCGACGCTGAACTGCTCCATCGCCAGCCCGGCCAGCAGCATCGCGATCAGCAGCGGGACGAGCGACGGCCACCAGCCGAGCGTCAGCACCGGCAACGCTTCCACCATCACCAGCAGCACCCCGGCGAACAACGCGCGCCGAGGCTGCCAATGCGCGGCGACGATCCCGCCGAGCAGCGCGCCCGCCGTCTGCATCGCCAGCGCCAGTCCCCATCCAGAGCGTCCGAACGTCTCGTCCGCGACGACCGGCCCGATGACCAGAAGCATGCCGATGCCTGCGCCGTTGACGAAGGCGAACTGCGCCACCACGGCCCACACCCAGGTGCGCGAACGGAACTCGTGCCATCCGGCGATCAGGTCGGCGATCGGCCGTGCGCCGGAAGTTCGCTCGGTCCGCGGCAGCCGGACGGCGTGATAGGCGAGCGCGGCGGCGAAGAACACCAGCGCGTTCACCGCCAGCGCCCAGCCGGATCCGGCCGCCGCCACCGCGACCCCGGCGGCCCCGGCCCCGGCGATGCGACCGCTGTTGATCAGCAGCCGCAGCAGCGCGTTCGCCGGGGTCAGCAGCTCCCTCGGCACGGTCTGCGGAGTGATCGCCCCCGCGGCGGGCAGCGACATCGCCGCGACCGCCCCGTTGACCACGCTCAGCGAGACCAGGAACGGCACCGAGCCGAATCCACAAAGGACACTCGCGGCGATCAACGCCTGGCTGAGCCCGGCCGCGATCTCGGTGCCCTGCAGGATCACCGCGCGCGGCAGCCGGTCCGCGAGCACCCCGCCGAAAAGCAGCAGCAGCACGTTCGCCAGCGACCGAGCCCCGACCACCAGCCCGAGGTCGACCGCCGAGCCGGTGCGGTCGAGCACCGCGAACGCGAGCGCGACCGGAGCGACCGAATTGCCGAAGACGCCGAGCGTCCTCCCGGCGGCGAGGGCGCGAAAACTGCGGTGCCGCAACGGCTCCAGAAGGCTCACTTCGCGAGCATCCTCGGACTGTCAACCGAATAATCAGCAGCTGGGACCGCTCGCCGAGGGCAAGCGAGGAGTGCTGTGCTCGGCTCATGCGGACGACGATTCTTGGCCGCAGCGGCCTCGAAGTGTCCCGGATCGCCTTCGGCACCGGCGGATTCGGCGGGCAGTGGGGCGGCTTCGACGAGGACACCGCGGTCGCCGCGATCCGGCGCGCGCACGAACTCGGCATCACCCTCTTCGACACCGCACGGGCTTACGGCACCGCCGAAGCGCTCCTGGGCAAAGCGCTGCGCAGTGAGCTGGACCATCGCCGCGACGGCGTCGTCATCGCCACCAAAGGCGGGACGCACCCCGGTTCCGACCGGATCCGCGATTCGCGTCGAGCGTGGCTTACCCAAGGGGTGGACGAGAGCCTGCGCGCGCTCGGCGTCGATCACCTCGACCTCTACCAGATCCATTGGCCAGACCCGCGCACGCCAGCCGCGGAGGTCGCCGGGACGCTGCAAGAGTTCGTGGACGCGGGCAAGATCCGCCACGCCGGAGTGTCGAATTACGACGCCACGCAGCTCAGCGCGTTGAACGAGACGGTGGAAACCGTGCAGGTGCCCTACCACCTGTTCCGGCGCGGTGCCGAAGCCGATCCGCTCCCGTACGCCCGCGCGCACAACGTCGGTGTGCTCGCCTACAGCGCGCTCGGCAGCGGTCTGCTCACCGGCTCGCTGATCGCCGACACGGTGTTCGACCCGTCGGACTGGCGGTCGCGTTCGTCCGCTTTCCGCGGCGACCCGTTGCGGCACAACCTGAAGATCGTCGACCGGCTTACCGCGTTCGCCGAGGAGCGTGGCGGGACGGTGAGCCAGCTGGCCATCGCGTGGACGCTGGCGAAGGCCGACGTCGCCATCGTCGGCGCCCGCCGCCCCGCCAGCATCGAGAAGAGCGCGGCCGGCTTCCCGCTCACCCCGGCCGACCTCGCCGAGATCGACCGGATCAGCGCCGATGCCGTGCCGGTCGGCGGGGCCAGCCCGGAAGGCATCGACTGACCGGCTGACTGACCGGCTACGACCGGGTCGCGAATTCCAGCTCGGCGAGCGCCGTGTCCAGGTGCGTCAGGATCCGCTGCAGGTGCGGGACGCTGCGCCGGCAGCCGGTGATGCCGAAGTCGAGATTGTCCCCGTTGCTGGTCAGCGTGATGTTCAAGGCCTGCCCGTCGAGCAGCACGGACGCCGGGTAGATGCCGTCGAGCGCCGCGCCGTTCCAGTACATCTGCTTGCGCGGGCCGGGGACGTTCGAGATCACCAGGTTGAATGGCGGCCGCGTGTTGCCGACGACACCGGGGATCGGCGACGCGCCGAGCTGGGCCACGTTGATCCCGGACAGCAGCAGCGTCTGCAGCGGCGACAGCTGCGAGAACAGCTTCTTGCCGTTCGACATCGACTCGGAGATCGCGGCCAGCCGCCGCGCCGGGTCGGTCTCGTCGGTGGCCAGGTTGCAGAGCAGCGCGCCGATGTTGTTGCCGGTCGCGTCGCCGGAGTCGCGGCGGCGCAGCGACACCGGGACCATCGCGACCAGCGGCGCGTCCGGCAGCGCGCTCTGCTCGATGAGGTAGTCGCGCAGCGCGCCGGAACACATCGCGAGCACGACGTCGTTGCGGGACACGCCCGCGGCGGTCGCGACCTCGCGCACCCGCTCGAGCGGCCAGGACTGCGCGGCGAACCGGCGCGCGCCGCCGATCGGCACGTTCAGCATCGTCTTCGGCGCCTGCATCGGCAGCGTGAGCCGGTGCTCGCGGAACGCCTCGCGCGCCACCTTCGCCGCGGCCGGCGCGATGCCCGCGACCTGCTCGAACGTCTTGCCCACCAGGGCGAACGGCGACGCGGACGAGTGGCCGTTCCGGTTCGCGGCGGGCTTCTCCCGTGATCCCCACGGCGGCGGGCAGTCCAGGTCGGCGGGGTCGTCCGACAGCGTGCCCTGCAGGTGCCGCAGCGCGGAGACGCCGTCCATCAGCGCGTGATGAATTTTCGAGTACACCGCGAACCGGCCGTCGCGCAGTCCCTCGATGAGGTGCGTTTCCCACAGCGGCCGGTGCCGGTCGAGCAGCGTGCTGTGCCAGCGCGAGGTGAGTTCGAGCAGTTCGCGGATCCGGCCCGGCTGCGGCAGCGCGGAATGCCGGAAGTGGTAGTCGAGCTCCAGATCGGTGTCCCGCGACCAGCGCACGTGCCCGACCGTGTTCACCGGACGGCTCGGCCGCATCCGGAACACGCCGCGCATGTTGTCCGATTCCAGCAGGCTTCGGCGGAGATCGCGCAGATAGTCCTCGCCCGCGCCGTCGGGTTTGCGGAACAGCTGGAGCCCGCCGACGTGCATCGGGTGCTCGCGGGTCTCGACCATCAGGAACATCGAGTCGGTCACCGGCATCAACGGCATTCGGCCACCCCTTTCCGCGGCGCCGGGAACCTCGGCGTGCCCGGCCCCCGGAGTGTACGCACGAAAAAGGCGGCGGCTCGCCCCTCGCGCGGCCAGGTGGGGGACAAGCGATGACAAACCCTGTCCGGTGCCGTGTCGGCGGCTGCTTACCGGAGGCGGATACCATCGCTGGCGTGGCAGGACGGACTGGAGCTCAGCAGCTGGGGGACGCGCTCACGGCTCTCGGGACCGAGGTGGTGTTCGGCCTGCCGGGAGTACACAACCTGCCGCTGTGGGAGGCGTTGGCGGACACCGGGATCCGGCTCGTCAACGTCCGGCACGAACAGACCGCGGGCTACGCGGCCGACGGTTATGCCCGCAGGACGGGAAAACTCGGCGTCGCTCTCGTGACCACCGGTCCCGGCGCGGCGAACACGCTCGGCGCGGTCGGCGAAGCGATGGCGTCCGCGGCCCCGGTGCTCGTGATCGCCACGGACATTCCGTCGACGCTGCGCCGTCCGGGTGTGGTGCGCGGGGTGCTGCACGAAACTTCCGACCAGCAGGCGATGTTCGCGCCGGTGACCAAGGCCGGATTCACCGTGCACCGCGCGGACCAGATCGGCACGACGCTGCACCGTGCCGCCCGGCTCGCGCTGATGCCGCAAAGCGGTCCGGTGTATTTGGGCATTCCGACCGATTTCCTCCGCGAGACCACCCCGCCGCGCGAACCGCCCGCGCCGCCCGCCGAGCGCGTCCTCGACCTGCCGGACCTGCCGCGTGCGGCGGACCTGCTGGCGTCCGCGCGCCGTCCGCTGATCTGGGCGGGCGGCGGTGCGCTGCGTGCCGAAGCGGGCGAAGCGATCGGGCATCTCGCCGAGCGATTGGCCGCGCCGGTGCTCACCACGTTCGGCGCGCGCGGCCTGCTTCCGCTCGATCATCCTTGCCTGGCCCCGAATCCGGTGCACGCGCCGGAGGTCGGGCAGCTGTGGGACGAGGCCGACGTGGTGCTCGCGATCGGCACCGACTTCGACGGCCTGATGACGCAGAACTGGAACATGCCCGCGCCGCCGAAGCTGATCGCGATCAACGTCGACGCCGGCGACGCGGCGAAGAACTACCGGCCGGACGTCACCCTGGTCGGCGACGCCCGCCGCGTCGTCGAGTCCCTGCACCCGGAACCGCGGCCGGGGCTGGAGGAGCTGACCGCGCGGCTGGCTGGCATCGGCCGCCGGGTGCGCAGGCGCATCCGCGACGAGGAACCGCAGGCCGCCGACTTTCTGTCCACTTTGGAGGAAGTGCTCCCCGCGGACGGCACGATCGTCACGGACATGTGCGTCGCCGGATACTGGATCGGCGGCTTCCACCGGGTCCGCGCCCCGCGCCGGCTGGCTTACCCGATGGGCTGGGGCACGCTCGGCTACGGCTTCCCGGCGTCGCTCGGCGCGGGTGCGGCAGCTGAGGCAGTCGGCGGCGGACGCGTCCTGTGCGTCACCGGTGACGGCGGTTTCCTTTACGCGGTAGGAGATCTGGCGACGCTCGCCGAGGAACAGCTGCCGGTCACCGTCGTGGTGGTGGACGACGGCGGCTACGGCATGCTGCGTTTCGATCAGGACCAGGAAGGCCTGCCGCACCGCGGGGTCGACTGGGACAGCCCGGATTTCGTCGGACTGGCCCGCTCGTTCGGCGTGCACGCGGACCGCGTGTCCGGTTTCGGCCGCGCGTTTCGCCGCCTGCTGAGCGAGTTCGTGGAATCGGACGAGCCGAACGTCCTGGTCGTGCGCGCGAAGCTGAAGCCGCCGCTGAACACTTCGCCGCGGTGGTACCGGAAACCGCGCAGCTGAGCTAGGCGGGTTCTTCGGGGTCTTCGCGCAGGGAATCGATCATGCTCCGCAGGCTCCGGAAGGCAGCCGCCTGCTCGGCCTCGGTCATCCCGGACAGCATCCTGACCTCGACGGACCGGACCGCCGCGGTCGCCTTCTCCAGGCTCCGCCGCCCGCGCGGGGTGAGCCGCGCGGGAAGGGCCTTCCCGACCGGCGCTTCCGTCGGCCTGGTCACGTAGCCGTCCCGCTCCAGGGCCTGGAGCAGCACGTTCATCGTCTGCCGGGTCACGAACGCGCCCCGCGCGAGTTCGGAGTTCGACAGGCCAGGGCGCTGGGCCAGCAGTTCGAGGCAGGAGTAGTGCGTCACGTTCATCCCGAGCGGCCGCAGCACCTCCTCCATCGCCGTGCGCAGGACGCTGGAGGCTTCCTTCAGCAGATAGCCCAGTGACGTGTTCAGATCCACCCCGCCTTGACTCATGTCAGGATTCTGACATACATTGGGCTATGTCAGAAGACTGACACGAAGAAAGGAACAGCTTCATGCCCGCCACCGGCCCCGACTTCCTCTCGCTGCAAGCGCGCGACCTGAGCGCTTCGCAGGCGTTCTACGAGCAGTACCTCGGCCTCGTCCGCTCGCCGGCCGGGCCGCCGCACGCCGTCGTCTTCGAGACGAAGCCGATCGCGTTCGCGCTCCGCGAGGTCATTTCCGGCACCGATCTCGCGTCCGCCGCCCAGCCCGGCATCGGCGTCGCGATCTGGCTCCACGCGACCGACGTCCAGTCCATTCACGACGCTCTCGCCGCCGACGGCCACCGCATCGTCTCCGCGCCGATCGACGGTCCCTTCGGCCGGACGTTCACCTTCGCCGACCCCGACGGCTACCACGTCACCCTCCACGACCGTGGCTGAGGCGAGCGCCCTGGTTTTCGGGGCTACCGGAGCACTCGGCCGCCACGCCCTGAACGCGCTGGTGGCCAGGGGAATTGACCCCGCAACGATCACCGCGGCCGGCCGGAACCACGCGCGTCTCGGGGAGCTTGCTTCCGCCGGGTTCGCCACCGCGGCCGTCGATCTGTCGGATTCCGCCGACGTCGCGGAACTCGTGGCCAGGCACCGCGAAGTCGTGTTGATCTCAGGCCGGGACCCGAACCGGCTGGCGCAGCACGAGTCGGTCATCGAGGCCGCGAAGAACGCGAACGTCCAGCACGTCTACTACACGAGCGGCGTCCGAGCCGACGACGACCGGTTCGAGATCAATGCGGACCACCGGGCGACTGAGGAAGCTCTCGTCGCTTCCGGTGTGCCGTACACGATCCTGCGGAACACCTGGTACATCGAGAACTTCCAGCAGTCGCTGGCTGGCCCTCGCTTCACCGGCGTTCTCGCTGCCGCGACTGGTGACGCGGTCGTCGCGGCAGCCAGCCGGAAGGACCTGGCGGAGGCCTTGGCGGTCGTGGTCACCACAGCTGGGCACGACAACGTCACTTACAGCCTTTCCGGGGACACGGACTTCACCTACGCCGACATTGCCAAAGCGATGTCAGTCGTGCTGGAACGAGAAGTCGAGTATCGGCCGGTCGCTCCCGAAGAATTGCGGGCACTGCTCCTCAAGTCGGGAATGGACGACGGGCTGGCCAGCTTCCTGGTCAGTCTCGACGAAACCATTGCCGCCGGGGTTTTCGCCCGGGTCGGCAACGATCTCTCCCGGCTCCTGGGCAGGCCGACGACCGGCCTTGTCGAGGGTTTGACGGCACAGTGAACAGCCCCGACCAGCGGTTCTGGATCAACACCGTCACCCTGGACCACGTCGAAGCGGCCATCGAGGGCGGCTTCACGCAGGCGGATCACGGGGCTGGCAAACGGCTTCGCCAGCCCCGTCCCGGCGACGAGATGATCTTTTACTCGCCGCGC
The DNA here is from genome assembly GCF_042684085.1 of Amycolatopsis silviterrae. Lineage (NCBI taxonomy): Bacteria > Bacillati > Actinomycetota > Actinomycetes > Pseudonocardiales > Pseudonocardiaceae > Amycolatopsis > Amycolatopsis silviterrae. Next base: position 242,893 of record NZ_JBHUKS010000018.1, on the reverse strand, counting down.
ACGAGCTTGCAGGGAGGAAAACCGGTCCGGCAGTTCACCGCGTGGGCCACCATTACCGGCGACCAGCCTTATCAGGCTTACGTCAGCGAGAACTTCCAGCCATGGCGGCTCGCGGTCACCTTTCATGCCTGCGAACGAGTGGACGCGAAACCGCTTGTCGAGCAGTTGTCCTTTATCGCCGACCCCACTCATTGGGGTTTGCCGTTTCGCCGCGGGTTGTTTCAGATTCCGCAGCGGGATTTCTCGACGATCGTCGCGCACCTGGCCGCGTGAAGGTGCCTCAGCTGGGGTGCGCGTCCGCTTCCCAGCTGAGGAACGCGTCCAGCGTCGCCGACCGGTGTGCCCGCGCGCAGTGCTCGATCCATTCGGGACCGGAGCGGGCGCGGATCAGGTCGAGCAGCTGGTCGTGTTCGGCGACCGAGGCGAGCGCGCGGGCGGGCACGAAGGAGAACGTCGAATCGCGGATCGTGGCCAGCTGCGCCCAGCCCTTCTTGACCAGGTCGACCAGGCTGGGATTCGGGCAGCGGGAGTAGAGCACCTCGTGGAACTCGTGGTTGAGCCGGGTGAATTCGACCGGTTCGAGCTGGTCGAGGCCGATGCGCATCCGGTCGTTGAGTTCCGTCGCCTCGGCGAGGTCGTCCTCGGTCAGATGCGGCGAGGCGAGGGCGGTGGCCGCGCTTTCGACGATCGCGAGCATCTGCATCGTGTGCTCGTAGCCGACCGGGTCGATCGCCGCGACGGTCGCGCCGACGTTGCGTTCGAAGTGGACCAGCCCCTCGGCCTGCAGCAGCCGCACCGCCTCCCGCACCGGGACCGTGCTCACGTCGAATTCCTTGGCCAGCGAGCCGAGGACCAGCCGGTGTCCCGCCGGGTACGCGCCCGCGGTGATCCGGGATTTCAGCACTTGATAGGTGTGCTGGCTCTTGCTGAGCCCGCCATTCCGTTCATCCGCTGTGGACATCCCTGTCGCCTCCCCTTCGCAGCCCCGCCGGGGCGGGGTTGTCCAGGCCACGGTAACCGGTCCGTTCGCCGTGCTAAATAATATACAGTCGACAGCCGTGTTGCGCCGCGTGAAAGAGGCGCTCACGCTGCGGATGGGGCGTACTAAAGGGCAACGGGCCTGGTCAGTTACCGCATTGAGGCTTGTCGGGGCGACGACTGATTATATACGATCTGCCACGGCTGTTATGTCCTAGAGCACCGTCCGCAGCAGGGGAGGCGCGATGCCGCGCACGACCGGGATCAGTCCAGAGCACCGCCGGGTCGTATTGGCGGCCATGGTCGGCACGACGATCGAATGGTTCGACTTCTTCATCTACGCGATCTGTGCCGGACTGGTCTTCGCGACGCAGTACTTCGCGGTGCTCGGCAAGGACGCGCTGATCCTGTCGTTCGCGACGGTCGGCATCAGCTTCTTCTTCCGCCCGATCGGCGCGGTGATCGCCGGGCATCTCGGCGACCGGCTCGGCAGGCGCGCGATGCTGATCCTCACCCTGCTGCTGATGGGCATCTCGACGGTGCTGATCGGCCTGGTGCCGAACACCGCGTCGATCGGCGTGTGGGCGCCGATCCTCCTGGTGCTGCTGCGCATCGTGCAGGGGCTGTCGGCGGGCGGCGAATGGGGCGGCGCGGCGCTGCTCGCGGTCGAGCACGCCCCCGCTGACCGGCGTGGCCTGTACGGCGCGTTTCCGCAGATCGGCGTGCCGATCGGGCTGCTGCTGGCCAACGGCGTCCTCGCGCTGGTCACCGCGCTGACGACGCCGGAGCAGTTCCTCGCGTGGGGCTGGCGGATCCCGTTCCTGCTGAGTGTCGTGCTGATCGTCGCCGGCCTGATGATCCGGTCGCGGGTCGCGGAGAGCCCGGTGTTCGAGGAGGTCCGCGAGAAGAAGGCGCGGTCGAGCATGCCGCTGGTGCAGTTGTTCCGGCACCACTGGAAGCTGGTGATCGCGGGCGCGCTGCTGTTCGCGGCCAACAACGCCGTCGGGTACATGACCACCGGCGGATACGTGCAGTCGTACGCGACCAAATCGCTGCACCTCGACCGGTCGATCGTCCTGATCGCGGTGATGATCTCCGCGGTCGCCTGGCTGATCAGCACGCTCGCCGGCGGCTGGCTGGCCGACCGGATCGGCCGCGTGCGCACCTACCAGATCGGCTTCGTGCTGCAGCTGGTCTGGATGTTCCCGTTCTTCGCGCTGGTCAACACGGGAAGCGTCGGGCTGCTGGTGCTCGCGCTGGTGTTTTTCTCGGTCGGGCTCGGGCTCACCTACGGCCCGCAGTCGGCGCTGTACTCGGAGATGTACCCGACGTCGGTCCGCTACAGCGGCGCGGCGATCTCGTACGCGATCGGCGCGGTGCTCGGCGGGGCGTTCGCGCCGACCATCGCCGAGGCATTGCAGACCCGCACCGGAACGGTCTACGCGGTCGGCGGCTACCTCGCCGTGGTGACCGTGATCGGTCTGATCACGAGCTTCTTCGTCAAGGACCGGCGGGGCGCGTCGCTCAGTTCGGCTCCCGACGGCGCCCAGGTCGCCACCACCGAAAACGTCTGAGCGGGGGCGCGCGATGCGGACCCAGACCCGGAACGACTACTGCGCGTGGCTCGACGCGGCCGCCCGCGACGCGCACGACGCCATCAACCGGATCCACGTCGAGGCTTACGCCGATCTGGTCCGCTCCGCCGAGCTGTACAAGGGCGAGTTGGCGTGCTTCCGTCCGGCGCGGCGGTCCGCGCCCAGTCTGCCCGGCCGGGGACAGCGCCATCGGAGCCATCGGGACGCCGGGCTGCGGAGTTCCGCGATGGCGCGCGTCGAGGGGTCGCGGTTCGCCGATCCCCGGCCGGGCGGGTAGAAAGGGCGGCGGCGGCCGGTCGCCGCTCCCCGCGGCGCCGGCCGGTTGAGCCGACCCCGAGGAGGAGCAATGCCGGACCAGCAGCCGAACCCGCTGTGGCACCCGTTCGCGGACATGGGCGCGGTCGACGGGAACCGGTTCGTGGTGACCCGCGGCGAGGGGTCCTACGTGTGGGACGACGCGGGCCGTCGCTACTTCGACGCCTCCGCTTCGCTGTGGTACTCGAACCTCGGCCACGGCCGTCCCGAGATCACCCGCGCGGTCACCGAGCAGCTGGAGAAGCTCGACGCGTACAACCTGTTCGGCGGCGTCGCGAACGAGCCGGCGCTGAAGCTGGCGTCGCGGCTGTCCGAACTGGCTCCGGTGCCGGGGTCGAAGGTGTTCCTCGGTTCGGGCGGCGGGGACATGGTGGACACCGCGGTGAAGATCGCGCGGTCCTACTTCGTCCACACTGGACGCCCGGACAAGACCCACGTCATCAGCCGGACCCAGGGCTACCACGGCACGCACGGATTCGGCACCGCCGCGGCAGGCATCCCGGTGAACGCGGAGGGCTGGGGTCCGCCCGCCGCTGATTTCTCGCAGGTGCCGTACGACAACGCGGCGGCGCTGGAGGAGGAAATCCTCCGCGTGGGGCCGGAGCGGGTGGCCGCGTTCTTCTGCGAACCGGTGATCGGCGCGGGCGGCGTGCTGCTTCCGCCGGACGGCTACATCGAGGAGGTGGCGGCGATCTGCCGCCGCCACGAGGTGCTGTTCGTCGCGGACTGCGTGATCTGCGCGTGGGGCAGGCTCGGCACCTGGTACGGCATCGACCGCTGGCCGGTGCAGCCGGACCTGGTGACCACGGCGAAGGGCGTGACGAGCGGGACGATCCCGCTGGGCGTGCTGCTGGTCGCGCCGCACGTGGCGGAGCCGTTCTTCACCGGCAGCCCGGGCGCGCCGATCCTGCGCCACGGCGCGACGTACGCCGGGCACCCGGTCGCCTGCGCCGCGGCGAACGCGACGCTGGACATCTACGAGCGCGACGACATCATCCCGCGCGGCAAGGCACTGGAAAAGCCGCTCGCGGACGCCCTTTCCGGCGCGGTCGGACATCCGGCGGTCGCGGAAGTCCGGGCCGGGCTGGGATTCCTGGCCGCGGTGGAACTGGCTCCCGACCTGCTGGCCGCGGACCCGGGCGCACCCGGCCGGCTGCACAAGTTCCTGCTGGAGGAGGGCGTGATCGTGCGCTCGCTCGGCAAGGGGATGGCGGTGTCGCCGCCGCTGGTGGCGGACGAGACGGAACTGGACCTGCTGGCGTCGGCCGTTCCGAAGGCGCTGGACCGGTTGCTGAAGAACTGACTCTTGACGGCACTCTCTTGACGACACTGCGGCGGCACCGGGTCATCGGTGCCGCCGCAGTCTGTCTGCGAAGGACTACTTACAGGCGAGCGTCCCGGTGCGCAGCGCGTGGTTGTTGTCGTTGTCGTCGTCGGACCACACGACCTGCTTGCTCCCGTTCGCGCAGGCCGGGGAGATCGCGAAACCCTCGTTGTTGTAGTTCGACATCCCGGACGGCCGGTCGTACTGCGCGGTGACCGCGAACGCGCCGTCGGCGTTGACGTCGAGCGTGCTGGTGCGGCCCTTGCAATTGTTGTCGCATTCGGCCCACAGGTGCCCGGTCGACGGTTCGTACTCGAGGTCCATCACCGCCGGAAACCCGCTGTCGAACGCGGCGACGCGGGTGTACTTGCCGCTGGACTGGTCGAGCGCGTACGCGTAGACCTTCCCGTTGTCCTCGAGCCCGACGAAGTACAGGCCGGTCCCGTGGTTCGGATAGCTCGCCGGGTTGTAAGCGGCTTTCGTGTGCTGGTCCCGGAATTTGTGCGCGGTGAGCGCCGAATCCGGCACCCAGGAGATCGCCTCGAGCCCCTTGTTCGGCTCGACGGACGGCAGATCCGAGGTGAGATCCCACTCGCCGGTCGCGTTCAGCGACCCGCCCGAGCCGGAGGCGTCGTACCGGAGGATGGCGGGCTTGCTGGTGTCGCCGTCGTCGTTGTCGCGCTCAGTGGCGGTGAAGACGCCGTCCGGGGTGAAGACGACCCCTTCGGCGTCCGGATCGCCGCTGCCGTCGGAGTAGTGCATGGCCTTGCCCTCGCCCCAGCCGCTGGCGGGCTTCCACTTGTTCCCGTCCGGCACCAGCCGGTACAGGGTGCTCGGGCCGTTCTTCACCGCCCACAGCACGGTAGGCGATTCGTACGAGACGCCGCTGAGATTGGTGCCGAAAACCCCGGCGTCGTCGGCGATGGCCACCTTCGACCCACCGGGCCACGCGGTGGCCTTCGGGCTTTTCGTCGCCGCGTGGGCCGCACCGGCCCCGACCGCGAGCGCGAGCACCGACAACGCGACGGTGACCCGGATTTTTCCACGACGATGTGTTCCACGCTGGTGCGCAAGCAAGGAGCCGCTCCTTCTGTCCGTCTGGCACGGATGCAGAACCGTGCCCAGGTGGTCGCTGCTGACAAGCGGCGGCCCCGCCTGTCGCGGGACTTACAGCAGTGGGTGATCGACAGTGGAGCACACGGCGTGGGCGGTAAGCAACAAACAGCAGGTGACGTTGTTCCGGTGATCGGCATGGGTTCACGCTGGCTGGGGCTGGGCAGCGGCTCACGCTCGCGGCTATTGGCGGGCGGTCCGCAGGCGGCGACGCACACCGATCGGCACCCGGCGGCCACCGTTGCTCGCGGTCACCGAGCGGCAGCCCGCACCGGCGGCTCTCGGACGGCGGTCCGCAGGCGGGGAGCCGCATCGGCTATCGCGAGGCGGCCGCACTCGCCGACGGTTACCGGACAACGGCCCGCACCGGCGCTCGCCAGACGGCCCGCACCAGACAACCGCCCGCACCGGCCTTCACCGAACAACGGCCCGCACCGGCGACCACCCCCGCCCGCGGCCCGCCCGGCCGCTATCGCGCGGCGGTCCGCCACACCGGCACGTTGACCACCGCCGCCGGCATCCCGGGAGCCCCGCTGTCCCCGGGCACGATCGTGAACCGCCACTTGTCCACTCCGCCGCCCATGATTTCGGCATAGCGGCGGGCACCGTCCGCGTTCGCGAAGCGGACCTGCTGACCACTGGCGAGGTGGGTGATCTTGACCGCCACACTGCCTCCTGGGGATCGATCGACGGACATGTTTTGCCTGGGTGCCGGCCCGCGGAGCTTCCCCCTCCGGGGCCGGCCCACCCAGTAGAACACGTGTTCGATTCGCGGGGCAATTCAGGTCCCCCTCCCGAGCGACCCGAGCGCGTGCCAGCCGGTCGGGCCCGCGGGGCGGCGGCCGAAATCAGTTCATGGACGGGGCTCGGCGCTGGAAGACTGCGCCTCATGGAGGAGAATCCGCGGGATGTTGCCGAGTTGGCCAGCCGGATGCGCCACGGGCAGCGAGTCAAGTTCCTGTTCTTCTGGGGACATCGGCCGGAGCGCGACGGAAGCGCCGGGCGGGGCTGCCTGAGCCAGTGGTGGCCGGCGTCCTTCGCCGTGGACGGCCGGACGTTCGCCACGGCCGAGCACTACATGATGTGGCGGAAGGCTTTGCTGTTCGGCGACGAAGCGAATGCCGAGAGGATCCTGCAAGTCAAGCATCCGCGACAGGCCAAAGAGCTGGGACGCGGTGTCGCGGGCTTCGACCAGGATCGGTGGGAGGCCTGCCGCAGCGAGATCGTGCTCGCCGGGAGCCTCGCCAAGTTCGGGCAGCACCCGGATTTGCTGCGTTTTCTGCTGAGCACGGGGAAACGGGTGCTGGTGGAGGCGAGCCCGCTTGATCGAGTGTGGGGCATCGGGCTGGCCGCAGATGACCCGGACGCGGAGAATCCGGAGCGGTGGCGCGGGTTGAACCTGCTGGGCTTCGCGCTGACACGGGCACGCGCGGTCCTGGCGACGCAGATTGAACGACCGTGAAATCGCTTACGCGTCAACGGCAAGCCAAGGCGGCCTCACTAAGCCCGGACCATCGCCACCCGAGGCCACCGGTCCAGCCCCCGCGCGATCTCCGCCCGCCGGATTTCCCGCAGCCTCGGACCCTGCTCCTCCTCGGCCAGCACCCGGAACCCGAGCCGCTCGTAGTAGGGCGCGTTCCACGGCACCTCGGCGAACGTCGTCAGCGTCAGCCCGGACAGCCGCCGCTCGGCCGCCCATTCGCCGACCGTCTCGATCAGCGCCCGCCCTAATCCGCGGCGTGCGTGGCTCGGCAGCAGCGAAACCTGTTCCACATGCCCGAAACCGTCGACTTCCTCGGCGAGCACGTACGCGGCGACAGTCCCGTCGTCGTCCCAGACCCAGCAGCGGCCCGCGGACTGGAACACCGCTAGCTCCTCGACCGTAGGCGGTGCGTCGTCGGCGATCTCGGCCATGCCGAAGGTCCGGAACGGTTCGCCGGCGGCGCGTTCGAGGTCGGGCAGCACAGCGAGGTCGGCGGGGGCCGCGAGACGGATCACTGGCCCGATTTTACGGCTACACGGAGTACTCGGAAATCGCTTTTCCGATCTGCGCGGCGTACTCGCGCAACGCCGTGATGGCCCGTTCGCGCTCCACGTCGCCGACGCGCGTGGCCGGTCCGACGAGGCTCAGCACGCTCGGCCGGAGCCGGTCCGCGTCGACCGGTACCGAGCACGCCCACACGCCGTCCTCGATCTCGCCCCAGCTTTGCGCGTAGCGGTTGGCCAGCGCGTGCTTGAGGTCGTCGCGCACCTCGGCGCCGCGTTCGCTGGCGATCCGCGCGACCTGGCGTTCGCGTTCGCCGTCGGGCAGCAGGGCGAGCAGCATCTTCCCGGTCGCGCCGACGCCGAGCGGGATGGAATGCCCCGGCTGGAACGTGAACCGCATCGCGCGGTCGCATTCCACCCGGTCGCTGCACACCGCGAAGTCGCCGAAGTGCTGGAACAGCAGGATCGTCTCGCCGAGTTCGCGCGCGGCCTCCTCCATCGTCGGCCGCGCGAGCCGGGCCAGGTCGTTCGCGAGCCGGGCGGCGCGCGCGAGCGGCATGACGCGGCTGGTGACGTGGTAGCGCCCGGACCGCGATTCCTCGAGCAGCTGCAGTTCTTTCAGCAGCTGCACGTAGCGGTAGGTGGTGGCGACCGGGCTCCCGATCACCCCGGCCAGTTCCGCCACGCTGGCTTCCCAGCGCTGTTCGGTGAACGACAACAGCAATTGGAGCACTTTCCGGGAACTGTTGGCCCCGGCCGTGCGACGGAGCCCGGGTTCCGACATCCTGAAACCTCTTCGCGAGAGCACCGAATTCAGTCACGAACGCGTCGGTAAATTACCACAACTCACGCTTTGCCCGGCACGGCGAGAAACGGCGTCAGCAATCCGGGCACGGCCGTGTCGGCGAGCGCGAGCCCGGCGCCTTCCTCGACGTCCAGCACGCGATAGTGGCCGCTTCCGGCGGCGACCGGCGCGATGACGGTCACCAGCCCGGCCCGTCGCTGAAACAGCGACTGGCGCACGACGATCCCGGTGAGCCGGTCCCGCTGGACCGCGACCGTCGCCCTGGCCAGCGACCCGGAACGGGTCACGAGGTACCGGCCGGTGATCGCGTGGCCGAGCGTGCGGTACCGGTCGACACCGACCAGTACCGCGAACGGCAGCAGCACGAGCGCGGCCTGCCACGGCCATTCCGGCAGCACCTCGAGCCAGGCCAGCGCGAACAACGCGGCCGACAGCGCCAGCACGGCGAAGACGGCCCGGGTGATCCGGCGGGTCAGCGCGCGCCGGGAATGCCGCACGAGGGGGACATTCGCGACGTCCTCGCCGAGCACCTCGCTCGCGATCTCCCTGGCTTTCGCGGCCGGGGCGGGCGGCAGCAGCAGGCCGCCGCCGCGGTCCGCGCCCTTGCCCTCGCGCAGTCCGGCCGCGACCGCGACGCATTTCGCGCCGCCGACCATCCGCAGCGGCAACGGTTCCTTGATCTCGACGCCGCGCAACCGGTCTTCCTCGATCGACACCGACCGCGTCGTGATCAGCCCGCGCCGGATGTGCAGCGTGCCGCCCGGTTCGCGGGTGAGCCGGAAGTTCCAGAACGACAGCACGTACCCGCCGATCGACAGCACCGACACCAGCACGAGCAGCCCGGCCGCCGCCAGCACGACAGTGAGCCACACCGGCTGTTCGAGCGCGCGGGCCGTGAGGTCGCGCACCGGCCCGAAGCTCGTCGGATCGAAGTGCAGTTCGTGGGCGAAGTGGTAGACCGTGCCGAGGATCGCGGCGACCACGGCGATCCCGGACAGCGTGAACGGCGCGTACCGCACCCATCGCTTGTCGACCTCGGCGACGAGCGACTCCGGCGGCGCTTCCGTTTCCACCGGTTTCCGGTGCAGGAACAGGGTCCGCAGCCGCTGGGCTTCGGCGCGGGTGACCGCGTCGAGCACGAGCTGGTCCTTGCCGGGGCCTTTTCCGTGATCGTGCCGTCCGGTACCGATTCGTACTGCGGACAACGAGAAAAGCCGATGTTTCGGTTCCGAAAGCACGTCAACGGTACGGATTCGATCGCGCGGGATGGCGCGTTGTTTGCGCAGCAGCAACCCGGTGTGCCATTCGATCTGGGTCGCGGTGACGCGATAGCGCGAGGTGAGACAGTGCGAAATGCCGACCCCGATCGTCACCGCGGTGGCGGCGAGACCGATCCACTGCCAGTAATTGCCGTGGCCGAGCACCAGCGCGCCCACCAGCACCGGCAGCGACTTCACCAGGTCGAGGACCGGGCGGATCAGCAGCATGCGGCGGTCGAGCCGGTGCCAGGGCGCGTCGCCGGCGCCTTCGGCGGCGACCGGAACGGACGGCGCGGCGGCGTTCACGTCGCGTCCCCGCGCACGGCTTGGGTGGTGCGGGTCAGCTCGTCGGCCAGCGCGACCGCGACCTCCCGGTCGAGACCGGAGATGCGCAGCGGCCCGGCGGCGGACGCGGTGGTGACGGTGAGCCGCGCCAGCCCGAACAGCTGCTCCAGCGGACCGCGTTCGACGTCCACCGTCTGGATCCGCGAGATCGGCGCGATCCGCCACTCCTGCTTCAGCCAGCCGGACTGGGTGTAGACGGCCTCGCCGGTCACTTCCCAGCGGTGCACGCGGTAGCGCCACTGCGGCATGACGAGCAGATGCAGCGGAGTCAGCACGCAGGAGAGCACCAGCGTCACCGTGAGCCACGACGGCGGGTCGTCCGCGGTCGCGACCACCACCGCCTGCACCGCGAGCACGAGCAGCCAGCCTGCCCCCGCCGACGCCGCCCAATGGCCGATCGCCCGCCGGCTCACCCGGTGTTCGGGCGGGCGCAACCGCAGTTCAAGCGTGGTGGATTCTTCGGTGTTCACCCGCTCAGAGTGCCCGAACGGCCGGGTAACTGCCCACGACAAGTGTCACGATGCCCCGATCCGGGGTGGCCGGCGGATGCGGGGCGTTACTATTTCCGCCGCGCGCGGGATGGATTCGCAGCCGGGCCGCGTTGTACCGCGTACGTCCGTGCAAGCGAGCAGCAGGAGGATCCGGTGGGACTCGATCCCGAGGAACTGTACGAGGTGGACTCGGACGTCCCCGACCTGGACGGAGCTGTGCTCCTGCACTTCTTCGAAGGTTTCATGGACGCGGGCTCGGCCGGGCAGCTGGTCACCGACCACCTCGCCGGCGAGGTCGAGAACCGCGTCATCGCGCGGTTCGACGTCGACCGGCTCATCGACTACCGGTCGCGCCGCCCGTCGATGATCTACGCGGTCGACCACTGGGAGGAATACGAGGCCCCCGAGCTGGTCGTGCGCCTGCTGCACGACGACGACGGCATCCCGTTCCTGCTGCTGTCCGGCCCCGAGCCGGACCGCGAATGGGAGCTGTTCGCCGCCGCCGTGCGCCAGCTCGTGGAACGCTGGGGAGTGCGGCTCACCGTGGGCTACCACGGGATTCCGATGGGCGCCCCGCACACGCGCCCGCTCGGTGTCACCGCGCACGCGACCCGCGAGCACCTGATCGGCGAGCACCAGCCGCTGCCCAACCGGATGCAGGTGCCGGGCAGCGCCGCCGCGATGCTGGAGTACCGGTTCGGCGAATGGGGCCACGACGCGATGGGCTTCGCCGCGCACGTGCCGCATTACCTCGCGCAGTCGACCTATCCGGCCGCCGCGCTGACGATCCTCGACTCGATCGGGAAGGCCACCGGCCTGCGCCTTCCGGACGGCGAACTGCGGACCGCGGCCGAGGTGGCCAAGGCCGAAATCGACCGCCAGGTCGCGGAATCCGACGAATCCGCCGACGTGGTGCGCGCGCTGGAACGTCAGTACGACACGTTCACCGAAGCGTCCGGGCACAGCCTGCTCGCCGAATCGCAGGAACACATGCCGACGGCGGACGAACTGGGCTCGCAGTTCGAGCGGTTCCTCGCGGAACAGGGCGGGGACGGCTCCGAACGCTGAGCCGAGAGATAGGCAACACCCGCGGATCGGACCGTCTGCCAGGCCCACCAGAGCCGGGCTGTCATGATCGCCACGCCGGACATGGTGCGGCCCGCACGTTGCCGGGAGGCGGCGGGGGCGGGTGTGGTGGGTGACATCTCGGTTCAGGCTAGTCGGTCCCGTTCCGGCGGCACCCGGAAGAGCCGCGGTTCTGGGGTCCCCGTCCCAGGGTCAGCCCGGCCACCCCGCCAGATACCGCAGCGCCTCGCTGGTCGGGCCGAACGCGTCCCCAAGCAGCGCGTGCAGTTCGCCGTTGAACGACGCGATCACCGGCCGCAGCCGGACGAGCGTCGACTTCCCCTCGGGAGTCAGGTCCAGCACCAGCGCCCGGTGCTGTTCGGGATGCTGCTCCCGGACGATCAGCCCGGCCTCGACGAGCCGGGCCGTCATCGCGGTGATCGCGGATTCTCGCTGGCCCAGCGCCGTGGCCAGTTCGCGCTGGGTGAGTCCTGGCTGATCGTGCACCGCGAGCAGCGCGCCGAGTTGCGCGGTCGTCACGCCGCCCGCGGCGAGGCATCGCCGGTCGCCCTCGACGCGTAGCCGGTGCGCCGCGCTCTGCAGCAGGAAGAAAAGACGTTCGTCGGCGACCATGCGGGGATCTTGACAGTGTTCTTCTCGCACCGCCATCCTCACTTCACTACTGAAGTACTTCACTGCTGAAGTGAGGACCGAAAGTGCACTTAGACTTCGCGCGCGCCGGGCTCGCCGCGCAACCGTTCAGCGTCCTGCTCGGCGCGCGGGTCGAGGAGTTCGGCGACGGCCGCGCGGTGCTGGAGCTGGACATCCGCGACGACCTCCGCCAACAGAACGGCTACCTCCACGGCGGCGTTCTCGCCTACGCCGCGGACAACGCGCTCACCTTCGCCGCCGGAACCGTGCTCGGCCCGCAGTTGCTCACGAGCGGTTTCTCCATCGACTACCTCGTGCCCGCCGACGGGGTGCTGCTGCGTGCCGAAGCGACGGTCGTCCAAGCGAGCCGTTCGCGGGCCACGTGCCGCTGCGATCTGTACACAGTGGACGGAGAGGGAAACTCGAAATTATGCGCGGCCGCACAGGGATCCGCGGTGGTCCGGCGCTCGGCTACTCCCGGGTAAACCGGGCAGTTCGGGGCGGCGTCCGGTGGTCGGCTATCGTCCCGGGATGAACCAGGAAAGCCAAGATCGGCTGACGACAAGGACTTTGGGCCCTGCGCTGCGCCGGAAGGCCGGCCTGGTGCTGCGCCGGGCCGCGGCCCGGTTGCACGACCCGCAGACCGCGCAGCTCGAAGAACTGCGCGCGGAACTGGAGCGGACGCGGGAGGATCTGCGGGCGGAGATCGTCCGGCAGGGGGATCGGCTGCTGGACCGGGTGGTCGAGTTCGAGATCCGCAGCCGCCGCGACATCGTGTACGCCGGCGATCAGGACGCGGCGCTGGAGAGCAACGTCTTCGCGCGCGAAAGCCTGGTCGGGGCGCGGCATTTCGGCAGCCCGAAGGAAACGCTGAAGTACGCGCTTTCCCTCGCGCCCACCGGCGGGATGGCGCTGGAGTTCGGCGTCGCGTCGGGCAACACGCTGCGCACCATCACCGCCGCGCGCGAGGCGACCGAGGTGTACGGCTTCGATTCGTTCGACGGCCTGCCCGAGGCGTGGCTCAATGGCATGCCCGCCGGTGCCTTCGCCCGCGACGATCTGCCGGACGTGCCGGGTGCCGAACTGGTCGTCGGCCTGTTCTCGGACAGCCTGCCAGGGTTCCTGGAGAAGCACCCCGGCCCGGTCGATTTCCTGCACGTCGACGGCGATCTCTACAGCTCGGCGAAGACAGTGCTGGACAACGTCGGCCCGCGGCTGCGGGTCGGCAGCATCGTGCACTTCGACGAGTTTTTCAACTTCCCCGGCTGGAAACGGCACGAGTACCGGGCGTGGACCGAGCACGTCGAGAAGACCGGCGTCGAGTTCACCTACGAGGCCTACACCTACAACGACAACCAGGTCACCGTGCGGATCACCGGCGGTCCGGGGCTCATGGCGTGAAACAGCCGTGCTCGTTGAGCGGTCCGATCGCGGGGAAGATCAGGCCGCACAGGTAACCGTCGATCCAGCGGCCGTTGCCGGTGAGATTCGCGGCGAGACGGACGAGCGGGGCCAGTTTCCGGATCCCCTCGCCGAGGGAGGCGCGGTTTCGTTCGAGCAACGCGGTGAGCCGGTCGAGCTGGGTGAGCACCGGGCCGAGTTCGCGATCGTTGTCGGCGACGAGCCCGGAGACTTCCGTGCCCAGCTGACGGGCCCCGTCCAGCAGCGAGTGGATGGCGGACTCTCGTTTCTGTACTTCGGCCAGCAGCTGGTTGCCGTCGGCGAGAAGCCGGGTCAGCTGCGTGTCGCGGTCGGCGAGAGTGGCGGAAACCGTTCGGGTGCCCGCTAAAAGGTGAGCCAGTTTCGCGTCACGGGCGGAGAGTGAATCGGACAGCCGCGACAGTCCGGTCAGCGTGGCGCGGACGTTGGCCGGGGTGTGCGCGAAGGTGTCGGAAATGGCGCGGAAGCTGTGCGCCAACTGGGTGGTGTCGATGGCGTCGACGGTCGTGGCCAGCTGCCGGAACGCGGGCAGCACGTCGTAGGGAACGGTGGTCCGGCTGCGCGGAATCGGCGTGTCCGGATCGAGCGAGCCGGCCCCGACCGGGTCGAGCGCGAGATACTTCTGGCCGAGCACCGTTTTGATCCGGATCGCGGCCGACGTCCGGTCCCCGAGCCACGCCCCCGACACCCGGAAGGACACCCGGACGGACGCGCCGTCGAGCGAAACCTCCGACACCCGGCCGATTTTCACCCCTGCGACCCGGACGTCATTGCCCGTCTCAAGCCCCGCGGCCTCGCTGAACTCGGCGGCGTACGCGGTGCCGTCGCCGATGATCGGCAGATTGGGTGCCTGCAACGCAGTGAGGACGCCGAGGACGAGCACAGTCATCCCGATGAGAGCAGTGCGCACAGGGCGCCGGTGGGGATGCACAGCGTGGATGGTGACTCGCCCAGCCGGGTGAGTCCACCCACGCCACCCGAATGGGCGCTTTCGCGTTAAGTCCACTTAGGACGATGGTCGCTCTTGCCCTGCGCCGGCCCCGTTTCCCGGCCGCTCTTCGCGGCTGCCGTCCGCGCATGGCCTGCCGACGTGATCGGAGTCATCGGAACATCCGGCGCGGTTCGGCCGTTGAAGGGGTGTGCAGCGAGCGCGGGAAGGCCCGCGCTCACGCCGATCGGGGAGGAGCCACCATGCGAGACCTGACCACCGGATTGCACCCGGCGCCAGACCTCGTGGACGACACGGACGCGGCCCGGCAGGAGGAACGCCGCCGCAAGGCAGCGCTGGCCGTCGCGTCGCGGGCCAAGGACGCCGAGGAATGCGCCCTGCTGCTGGACATGCTGGGACTGCACGCTCCCGGCGGCAGCCGGACCGAGGTCGCCTGAGGTATTTCGGTTTCCAGCCGGGGAGTCCCGGTTGAATGCCCGCCGCCGGTGTGCGGACCGGAGGCGGGAGGGGTTACGCCAGACCGCGCCGGTCCGGCCCTGGGGAGGGTCGGGCCGGTCGCGGCTGATGGCGGGTTGTGGCCTGGCTGTGGGGACGGCTGGGTTGGCTGTGGCTGATGGCCGGTTGGGCCTGGCTCTGGGGAGGGCAGAGTCGGCTGTGGCTGATGGCGGGGTTGGGGTTTGGCCGTGGGGACGGCTGGCCAGTTGAGGCTGACGGCGGGTTAGGACCTGGCTAAGGGACGGGCCGAGTCGGCTGTGGCTGATGGCGGTGTGAGGCCTGGCTGTCGGATGGCTGGGTTGATTGGGGTGGGCGGTTTTGGTTGCGGTGAGCTGGGAAAGCTTGATCTGACTTGGCGGCTGCGCGGCTTGGCGCGGGGAGCCGGGATTCGGCTGGGTGGCCGAGCGATTCGGCGTGGGGAGCCGGGATGTGGCTGGGCACGTGGGGACAGCCTGGCCGCGCAACCGGGCGTCACGGCTTAGCAGATCGGTTGCGTGATTCGGGGTGGGGCGCTGGGCTTTCGGCGGGGCGGGAAATCCTGGACTGCGGGGTCAGCCGGACGTTTCGGCGTGGGGCAGCCGGTCTGCCGATCGGCATGCCCAAGCTGGTCGATGACTGACCCGTCGCCGCGGTGCCCATCCTGCTTCGCGTGCTCGTGTCCTCTCGGCCGTTGAGCCGGTCACCCGAGAGCAGCCTGCCCGCCTCAATCCACCGCGCCTGATTAGGCCAAACGGGTGAAATCGTCGCCAGAATCCACATCGGGAAACCACGCAGATCGGCAAAATCGAAGCCCCGACCGCCCGGAGGGCTGCTCCGTTTAGGCGCAAGAACCCCTTGGTATGAAAGGGATTCGCAACCACCACCCCTGGCGACCGTGAGGTGTCCACAGAGGTCAGTCGCCCGGGATGCGGATTCCGCAGCCACCCACCCCATCCACCTCCGCAACATCACCCGGGCGGCCGGTCGGATGCGGATCCCGACCCATGCCAAGAACCCCGTCCCAGCCCCGATTCCTTCGCCAGGACAAGAATTCCCGGGTTTGCGCGGTCGGGTACTGTCGATGCCCCTGGGTGATATTTTGCTCCGAACGGCTGAGTGTCGCCGATGTATCTGTCACCCTGGTGGAGCATCCTGTACCGGGAAGCGGCCTGGGTCGGGACCGGGCGCAGGGGAGGAAACGCTGTGCAGTACCTGCGGGAAGACGAATATCTCACTCGGCAGCAGCGCGCGCTGGCGGAAATGGTGCGCCGGGGGCGGCGGAAGCGCAGTTTTCAGCTCGCGGAACATCTGGCGGCGGAGGGTGGGGTGCACCGGTCGGACGTCCTTGCCGTGACCGCGCTTTTCCTTGCCTGCCAGGCGGTTCGGCGGGGTGACACCGTCGCCGTGCAAAGATTTGCGAGTGCGTTTCGCAGTTGTGACCGAAGCAGCGTGGATCTCGCTCGGCAGCTGATGCGTTTGGAAGCGGGCCGGGAACAGGGGTGGCTTCCGCGGGCGCATTATGACGAGCTTTTTTCCTACGCGTGGCGAGAAAACCGGCCCGATATTCTGGTCAAAGCCTCGTTGATTCAGCCGCGCGATGTTCCGGCGGCTGGATGGTGGGCGGAGATGGAGCGGAATCTGTGCCTGTTATCCGTCTGAACGCGGCCACTCGATCCGGGCGAACTGCGCGCGCAATTTCGCCCCGCGCGTCGCGTTGGTGGCGCTGATCCACGCTATCCGGCCCAGCAGGTGCGCGCGGAAGTCCGGGTGCCCGGCGTGGTTCTGGAGCGAGGGGCCGGTGCGGGCGCAGTTGTGCAGCACGGCCCGCAGCTCGTCGTACTCGGCGCGGGCGACGGCTGGTGCGGCGTTCACCACCAGGCCCGCGACGCGTTGCTGCCGGTAAGCCGGTTTCACCGACGTCTTGTCGTCGCGCAGGCGGAAGCCCTCGTCGGTCACGATCCGTCGGACGCCGGGCAGCAGCCGGTGCAGCGGAAGGGTCGCGTCGCCGGAGAAAGCGAGGTCGTCGGCGTAGCGGGTGTAGTTCGCGCCCAGTACGGCGGCGAGGCCGGAGAGCCGACGATCGAGATGGTGGGTGACCGCGTTCGCCACTGAGGGCGACGACGGCGCGCCTTGCGGGAGATGCGTCCCGGCGAGATGGTTCAGCAGGGTCGACCGGGCGGGCGCGGCGCGCAGGACGTCGACCGGGGTGCGGGTGGTGAGCAGGCCGGCGATGGCGGCGGCGACCGCCTGCGGATAGCCAGCCAGATCCAGCAGTGATCGGATGCGGGACGCGGAGACGGTCGGGAAGAAGCCGGCCAGGTCCAGCCGCACCACCAGGTCTTGCCCGGCGTGCGGGAGGGCGCAGGTGTGGATCGAGCGGCCGCGGCGGAAACCGTGCGCGGCCTCGTGGACCGGCAACGCGTCGAGCACGTGCCTGCGGATGCGGCGCTGCACCTCGGCCAGGCGCGGCTTCGGCTGTTCGATCAGCCGGACGCCGCCGGTGGACGTGGGGATCCAGCGGTAGCGGTAGTGCCGGAGCAGCGGACGGGACCGGCGGTGCCAGCCGCGTTCGTCGGCGAACCAGGCCAGTTCGCCGGGGGTGAGGTCGAGGGCGGCGGCGCATTCGTCGAACGTCGTCCACCGCGCGACCGGCCAGCGCCACACCGGCATCGGGCCGGGCAGCGACGCGGAGGCGACTCGTTCTCCGTTCATCCGCGCTGTCTTGTACGCGGAGCGTGCCGCCGCTGCGCGGGGCGCTGAGGGTACGTGTCGTGCTGCTCCCCGGGGTTGCCCCGGAGTGGGTGGTCCTCCACCGGCTCACCTCCGCGTCGCTGAACCCCACCCTAATGAAGATCACCGACAAAAACCGGCGGCCGGGGAAAGAGCCCGTGATCGAGCCCACCCTTGACCCGGAGCGTTGTCTATAGCAACTTTTGCACTATGCAAGGTTTGCCGGACGACGTGGCCGGTCTCGAGCGGCTGACTCGCGTGCTCGTGGCCGTGGCCTGGGACAGCGCGCACGCCGCCCCGCGCGGCGTCACCTTTCCGCAGGTGCGCTTGCTCGTGGTGCTCGACAGCCTCGGCCGCGTGCCGTGTTCGCGGCTCGCTGAGGCGATGGGCGTGAACGCGTCCTCCGTCACGCGGCTGGCGGACAAGCTTGAGGCGCACGGGTACGTCGTGCGCGGCGAGGACGAGCACCGCCGCACGGTGGTGACGATCGAGGTCACGGCTGCCGGGCGCGAGGTCGTCGCGGGTGTGGTGGAGCGACGGCACCACGCGCTCTCCGAGCTGCTGGCGGAGCTGCCGGCCGAGCGGAGCCAGGCGGTCGCCATGGCGGTCCGCGACCTGGTCGCGGCGGCGGAAGCGGCACCGGGAGTGCCCACGGCCGGGCCTGGTCGGCTGTGAAGATCCCGGCGCGGGCCGCGCACCTCGGCGACTTCGCGGTCAATCCGCGGATGCTGTTGATCACCTTGATCGCGCTGCCGGTGGGCGGCGCGGCGGCGGTGGCGGCGTTCGCGCTGCTCAAGCTCATCGGCTTGATCACCAACCTGGTCTTCTACCAACGCGTCGCCACGGATCTCGTCGCGCCGGGCGCGCAGCAGCATCCGTGGTGGCTGGTGCTGCTCGCGCCGGTCGTCGGCGGGCTCGTGATCGGCCTGATGGCTCGCTACGGCTCGGAGAAAATCCGCGGGCACGGCATGCCGGAGGCGATCGAGGCGATCCTCACCGGCGGCAGCCGGGTGGCTCCGCGCGTCGCGGTGCTGAAGCCGGTGTCGGCGGCGGTCAGCATCGGCACCGGCGGCCCGTTCGGTGCCGAGGGGCCGATCATCATGACCGGCGGCGCGGTCGGTTCGATCCTCGCGCAGCTGCTGAAACTGTCCGCCGACGAACGTAAGACGCTGCTCGTCGCCGGGGCCGCGGGCGGGATGGCGGCGACCTTCAACGCGCCGCTCGCGTCCGTCTTGCTGGCGGTCGAACTGCTGCTGTTCGAATGGCGGCCGCGCAGCCTCGTGCCGGTGGCTGCGGCGGTGTCGGTGGCGACGGTGTGCCGCGGCTTTCTGCTCGGCACTGGACCGGTTTTCGGGGTTCCGCTGCTGGGTGCCAGCCCCGGCCCGGCTGCGGACGGTCTCGCGCTCATTCCCGGCCTCACCGGCGGGTTGCTGGCCATCGGCGCGACCGCGCTCGTCTACTTCGCCGAGGACCTGTTCGGGCGGCTGCCGGTGCATTGGATGTGGTGGCCCGCGATCGGTGGCCTGGTGATCGGTGTCGGCGGACTGATCGAACCGCACGCGCTCGGCGTCGGCTACGACGTGATCGACGCGCTGCTCACCGGGCACGCGACCGCGTCGCTGATCGTCGGAATCCTGGTGGTGAAGACGCTGATTTGGGCGCTGTCGCTGGGATCCGGGACTTCTGGCGGCGTGCTGGCGCCGGTGTTCATGATCGGTGCCGCGCTGGGCGCCGCGGAAGGCGGGCTGCTGCCGCACGTCGCGCCTGGGTTCTGGGCGACGTGCGGGCTGGCCGCCGTGGTCGGCGGGGTGATGCGGTCGCCGTTTACCGGCATTGTGTTCACTTTGGAGCTGACGCACGCGTGGAGTTATCTGCTGCCGCTTGTCGTCGCGTCATTCTCGGCGTACGCGCTTTCGGTGTTGCTGCTCAAGCGTTCTGTGTTGACGGAGAAGATCGCGCGGCGACGGTTGCATCTCACTCGCGAGTACACCACTGATCCACTTGAGACGTTCTTCGTGCATGAAGTGATGACGCACCAACCAGATCTGCAGATGTCCGGTGCGGTCGTTGTGTACGCGGACGACACTTTGCGCGATGTCGCGAACGAATTGGCGCTCGGGCACACCACGCAGGCGTTGGTGGTCGACCGGCACGATCCTTCGCAGGTTCTCGGCAAGGTGACGCTGGCGCAACTCCTGCACGCTCGACGGCGGGATCTGCACGAGGAGCACCACCGGGAACGGTTGCTGGGCCGGTCAGTCAGCGCCTGAGTTGCTGTTTGTCCACTTTGCCCACTGGGGTGAGCGGCAGTGCTGCGCGGAACTCCACAGTGGACGGTACGAAGTGCTTGCCGCCGAGTTCTTCCCGGACCTGGCGGCGCAGCTCTTCCACAGTGACTTCTTGGGCAACGATCACTGCGTGCAGGAGGGTTCCGTCCGGTCCGGCGGCGGGGACCACGGCGGCGGCTTTTACCTTGGGATGGCGGAGAAGTGCGTGCTCCACAGTGGTCGAGGAGACCTTCGTGCCGTGTTCTCCGGTGACGATCACGTCGTCGATCCTGTCCTCTAGATAGAGGTAGCCGTCTTCGTCGAAGCAGCCGAGGTCGCCGGTGTGCAGCCAGCCGTCGCCGATCGGCGGTTGCCCGTGGTAGCCGTCCATCATGGACAGTCCGCGGACGAGCACCTCGCCGTTCTCGATCCGGGCCTCCATTCCTGGCACGATGCGGCCGACGGACCCAAGAAGTTCTGGCCGGGCAAGGACTTCGTCCGCGGAGATGCTGGCGATCATCGGTGCTTCGGTGAGTCCGTAGCCCTGACCGACGACCGGGCCGAACACCTTGAGCGCCTCCGCCAACCGGCGAGGCGGCAGCGGCGCGGCACCGAGGGAGAGCTGTTGCACGCTGGATACGTCCGTAGTGGACAGTGTCGGATGGTCGAGCACCGCGGCGAGCCTGGGTGGGGTAAGGGAAAGCGTTGTGATGCGATACCGTTCCAGGTCGGCGATGAGCTTTTCGGCGTTAAATTCCCGGTGCAGCACCACGGTATTGCCGCAGCAGAGTGCGCCAAGGACGGCGGCGTTTCCGGTCATGTGCGTGAGCGGTGCGGTGACGAGGGCGGTTTTGGTGCCGTCTGGCTGGAAAATGTGCGCCACGCCGTTGTAGATGCCGCTGTGCCGGATCAGTTTCGGATCGCCGGTGGTGCCGCCGCTGGGGAAGATCGCGGTGACTGTGTCCGGTAACGAGTCTGGAGTGGACGGACGGGCGGCGGCGAGCGTGTCGAGATCGGCGTCGGTGAGCAAGGTCGCGCCGGTAGCTGCCAAGGTCGCCGCTCGCGCCGGACGGCTCGCGGACGCGGCGATCAGCACGACTTCCAGTCCCCGCAGCTGCGCGGCAAGCTGGGTGAGCACCACTTCCGGCCGGTTCGCGGCGTCGATCGCGATCATGCCGCGTGTCTCGGCAAGCCCGCCGTACAGTCGCGACAGCAGCTCTGCTGCCGCTCGGTACGTCATCGTGGTGTCGTCGTGGTGGAACAGCACGGTGTCGCCGCCGTCGCGGAGCGCCGAAAGGACGCGGGACAGGAAAAAGCTCACCCGGCACACCGTAGTCGTGTGTTGGCCGAGAACTGCGATCGCGGCTAGGTTCGTGGTCATGACCGCTCCGCCCGCGATCGACGCGGCATCGAGAAGTTGGCGTCGCGCTCTCGCCGACCTGCAGGCGGGGCTGCGTGCCCGGGAACTGTGGGCGTTGCTCGCGTGGCAGGACATCAAACAGCGCTACCGTCGTTCGTCGCTGGGCCCGTTGTGGATCACCGTCGGAATGGCGGTCACCGCGCTCGCGCTCGGCGTGGTGAACTCCGCCCTGTTCGGCAGTTCCATCTCGACTTTGCTGCCGAGCATCACCACCGGGCTCATTCTGTGGAACTTCATGAACGGCTGCATCGTTGAGGGTTCCGAGACGTTCATCGCGAACGAAGGGATGATCAAACAGCTGCCGGCTCCGGTGTCGGTGTATGCGCTGCGCACGGTGTGGCGGCAGGCGTTGTACCTGGCGCACAACCTCGTCGTGTACGTGGTGGTGCTGGCGGTCTTCTTCGGCAAGCTCTCGGAGCCGTACCGTTTGGTGGACAAGGCGGGCGCGTTGCTGCACCCCGGGCTTGGCTGGGGAATGCTGCTCGCCGTGCCCGCGCTGATGCTGGTCCTGCTGAACGGGGCGTGGGTGGTGCTGCTGTTCGGGGTGGTGTCCACGCGGTTCCGCGACATCCCGCCGGTGATCCAGAGCTTCATCACGATGCTCTTCTACGCGACGCCGATCATGTGGTCGATGGACCAGGTGCGGGTGATGAACCAGGACTCGCACGAAGGATTCGGCTCCCTCGCGGTGAATCTGCTGCAGCTCAACCCGGTGTACCACTTCGTGGAGATCGTGCGCGCGCCGCTGGTCGGGCAACAGCAGAGCTGGACGCATTGGCTCGTGGTCGGCGTGGTGACCGTGGTCGGCTGGGCGCTGGCGCTGCTGGTCTTGCGCAATTACCGGGCGCGGGTGGCGTACTGGGTCTGATGTCCATTTAGGACGGTTCTGCCGGGCGAGCGCGGATGGCCCCAGGGGGCTAGCGTTGTCGTAAAGACTCGCGCGCGAACGGAGGTCACATGAAGCGTCGGAAGGCATTGCAGGCGCTCGGAGTCGCGGTGCTCGCGATGAGCACGGTCGCCGCGACCCCGGCGGGACTCACGCCACGACAGCTCGCCGGACAGCGGGTGATCTACTCCTATCCCGGCCTGACCCCGCCCGCCTCGTTGCTGCAACGGATCCGCGCCGGGGAAGCGGCGGGCGTGATCTTCTTCGGGGAGAACGTTTCCAGCTCGCAGCAGATCGCCGACGTCGTACGGCAATTGCGGGAAGCGAACGCGCAAAGCCCGGTGCATCGCCCGCTGCTGCTGATGACGGATCAGGAAGGCGGCAAAGTCCGCCGGTTGCCCGGCGAGCCCGTTCTGTCGGCGAAACAGGTGGCGGAATCCGCGGACCCTTCCGCGGCGGCCAAAGCCACTGGCACTGGCGCCGGGCAGAACCTCGCCGGGGTCGGGATGAACGTGAACCTCGCGCCGGTGCTGGATGTCTACCGCCAACCGGGGAATTTCATCGACAAGTACGGCCGTTCCTACAGCCGCGATCCGCAGGTCGCCGGCGCACTCGGCCGGGATTTCGTCACGGCCCAGCAGGCGACGGGCGTCGCGGCGACGGCCAAGCACTTCCCTGGCCTTGGCGCCGTCCCGGCCGGAAGCAACACGGATATCGGCCCGGTCACCCTGGACATCCCGCTGCCCGAACTGCGTGCGACGGACGAGTCTCCGTATCAGCCGGTCGTGGACGCTGGGGTGAAGCTGGTGATGCTCTCGTGGGCGGTGTATCCCGCGCTAGACGCCACCCGGCCTGCTGGGCTTTCACCTGCGGTGGTGCAGGAACTCCGGAACGGCACGAAGTTCTCCGGGGTGACGGTGACGGATGCTTTGGAGGCTGGCGCGCTGAAGCCCTATGGCGGGGCGGGGAACCGCGCGGTGCTGGCGGCTGAGGCGGGGATGGATCTGATCTTGGCCTCGGCTCGGGACGTGGCTCAGGGAGACGATGCGGCGTCGGCTCTTGCGGCGGGGTTGTCGAATGGGTCGCTGCCGAGTGGGGAGTTCGCGGCGGCGGTGGACCGGGTTTCGGCGCTGCGGGATGGGGTGAAGTGAGGCTTTCGGCGGTGGGGTTGGGGGCGGTTTGCTGAGATGCTGGGTTTGACGGGTTTGGTTGTGGGGTGAGGTTGTCGCTGGTGGGCTTTGTCGCGCGATGAGGTTGTTGGTGGTGCGCTTAGCCGGACGGTGAGGTCGGTGCTGGTGAGGTTTGCCGTGCGGGCGAGTTTGCTGCCGGTGCGTCTCGTTGCGCGGTGAGGCTGGCACTGGTGCGCCTCGCTGCGCGATGACTCGTCGCGCTGCTTCTGGGCCCGCTGTCTTTCCCGGCTCGCGTCGTTCCGCCGGACCTGCGCGGCGCCCGCTCCAACCGTGATTATCCAGCAAACTACCCCCGTTCCGGTGACACCCGGCGGTGTGGACATCGCGCTGCCGCCGGGTCGAACGGGCACCCTTGCGTGCGACCCACCCACGACGGGAGGACGAATGCAAGCTTGGTGGCTCTTGGTGGCCGTCGCCGCGGTGTTCGTGGTGCTGGCCGTGGTGTTCCTGCGCCGTGCCGCCCGGCGTCGCCCTGCTGTGCCGCCGCCTCCCGCCGCCCCGCCGGATGATGCGGCGCGCCGGTGGGTCTCCCCGTCGGACGACGTGCCCCGCCGCGCCCGCCATCGGCTCGACGAGGCGCATCCGCTGGCTCGCTACCCGGTTGCCCGGCAACGTCCGATGCCGCATCCACGACCGTCCGGCAGCCAGGATGCCGGGCGGGAACGCCGCGACTCATAACCCTGGGTTGGCCGAGCCGCGTTTTTTGTCGGTGGTGGCTGAGATGCTTTTGGCATGGTTCCCGCGCTGCTTCTCATCGATGTCCAGAACAACATGCTTCTCCCGCCCAACCCCGTGCCCGATGCCGACCGGGTCGCCGCCGTGATCTCGCGCGTCCTCGAACGGGCGCGGGCTGCGGGCGCCCAGGTAGTGCACATCCGGAACAACGGCACCGGCGACGATCCCGACGTACCCGGTACCTCCGGCTGGGAACTGGTGCACGAGGTCCGCCCGGGCGAGCACGTAGTCGACAAACAGACACCCGATGCGTTCGCCGATACCCAGCTGGGTTCCTTGCTGCCGGATTCGGTGCCGTTGGTGGTGGCCGGGATGCAGAGCGACTTCTGCGTCCGGGCTACCGCCTTGGCCGCCCTTGCGCGGGGGCATGAGGTCACGCTGGTGCAAGACGCCCACGCCACTTACGACGACGAACTCTCCGCCGCGGAGGAGAGCGCCCGGGTGGACGCGGAACTGTCGGCGGCGGGTGTGAAGCTGGCCGGGAGCGGGGAGGTGGTCTTCGGCTGATTCTCGATGCCGTCGAGTCGACGGCTGCTGCTTGGCCGGCGGGCCTTCGTTCCGGCGATCGATTTCATCGCTGAATCGCAGCGAAAACAGACGTTGGACTGGACGGTTGGTGCGGGCCAATACTCAGCCCATGACGTCTGCGCCTGGCGATTCCGGCGAGGGTTCCGGTCGGAGGGATGACGGCCGGTGCTCCGAACCTGGCCTCGACGGTTTCCTCGACCGTGCGGGGTCGGCGGACCGGTCCGCCGATGCTGGGACGACGGCTGGGGCTGATGGCTTGACTCCGCCGACGCTCGGGGCTGAGGGTCCGGTGCGGTCGACGCTCGGGACTGGCGACTCGGTGCGGTCGACGCCTGGGGCTGATGATGGTGTGACCTTAGGTGCGGGGGAATCCTCTGGCCGGGCTGGCTCGGCTGACTTTGCCGCCTGGGCTGCGGAACTCGGGCTTGGTGGAGCCGCTTCGGGCTGGTCTGATGGGCGTCGCCCTGAGACGGGGGCGAGCGCGCGCGGGTCCGCGCCAGGCGATGGTGTTGTCGGTGGGATCGTGGAGGATGGTGGTGCCTTCAGCACTGCTGCACCCAACGCCGGAGCTACCGGACCCATCGGACCTGCCGAGGCCACTGGACCCGCCGCGACTGCCGGACCCGCCGAGGCCACTGGACCCGTCGGGCCCACGGTGCCCACCGGACCCGGTGTGCCCACCGGACCCACCGGACTCGGTGCGCCCACCGGGCCCACCGCGGACCAGGTCGATCAGCCCACCCGGGATCTGGTCCGGCTGCTGCGGAGATTCGGCTGGCGGGCGTTCGCGCTGGCGTTCGTAGCCGGGCTTACCGGGCTGACCACCGTCGCGATGGTGCTCGCGCTGGTTGGGTTCGCCTTGATCCTCGCGCCAGTCCGCGGGGTCAGGCGAGGAGGTGTGCCAGCAGTGCCCGAGCGGCCGGGTTGGTGAGGTTTGGCGAGCGGCCGGTCAGGTAGATCGTGCGGGCCAGCGGTGGCTGGGTTAGCTGGGCGAACGGCAGTCCGGAACGTGCGGCGACCTGTTCCGGGACCACGGTGACGCCCAAGCCCGCGGCGACCAGGTCTACTAGCAGGGGGACGTTGGTTGCCTCGCAGACCTGGTCCCGGCGGGCACCGGCCTCGGTGAAGGCTCGGTCTACCAGTGCTTGCAGGCCGCTGCCGGTGAAGTCTACGAAGGGTTCGCCGTCCAATTCCGCCAGCCGCACTCGGCGGCGGGTGGACAGGCGGTGGCCGGGGTGGGTGAGCAGGACCAGATTCTGTTGCCAGCTCGCGAATTCGGTCAGGTCCTCCGGCAGTGGACCGCCCACATAGGACAGATCCAGTTCTCCGTCTGACACCGCTGCGGTTAGGCCGGGGATCGTGCCTTCTCGCACGCGTAGGCGGATTCCTGGGTAACTAGCACGGAATTCGCCTAGTTTCGCGGGCAGGTCGATGACGGTCAGGGTTTGGATGGTGCCGATCGACACCCTGCCGCGGGCCAGGCCGGTTACCGCGGCTACTTCTCCTCGGGCGGCGTCTACTTCCGTGGCTATCCGGTGTGCCAGCGGGAGCAGGGCCTCGCCGGCGGGGGTGAGGGTGACTCGGCGGGTCGTGCGGTCGAACAGTTCCGCGCCCAGGTCGGCTTCCAGTTTCCGGATGGAAGCGCTGAGCGCGGACTGCACGACGTGCACGTCCTGGGCGGCGCGGGTGAAATTGCGGTGCCGCACTACGGCGAGGAAGTGTTCGACCTGCCTCAGTTCCATCGGGCTCGCCTCCGTCTCGCCACGAACGTACCGCGCGAGCGAGGCCTACTGCGCCGTGAAACCGCCGTCTGCCAGGATTTCTACTCCGGTCACGTAGGAAGATTCCGCGGAAGCCAGGAACAGGATCACATCGGCGACCTCCTGGACCTCGCCGGCGCGGCCCATCGGGATGCCTTCGATCTGCTTCGCTCGCCACACCGGGTCGGTGGAGCCGCGGGAGGTGCGCATCGGCGGCAGCACGCCGGGGGCGACCGCGTTGACCCGGATGCCGTCCCTCGCGTAGTGCACCGACGCGGTGGTGGTCATCGACTTAATGGCGGCCTTGGAAGCGCCGTATCCTAAGTGGACACCGGGCTGGCCGATCGAGGCCGAGATCGACGTCAGGTTCACGATCGAGCCGCCTCGGCCGGACATTGCCGCAGCGCCGTGTTTGATGCCCAGGAACACTCCGCGGGCGTTGACCTGCATCAACCGGTCGTAAAACTCGGTGCTGGTGAGGTCCGGGTCGAAGGTGCCGCTGATGCCGGCGTTGTTGACCAGCACGTCGAGTTTTCCGTACCGCTCCAGGACGTCGGCGATCGCGGCAGTCCAGGAGGCCTCGTCGGTGACGTCAAGGCGGCGGTATTCGGCTTGGCCGCCGGTGGCGCGGATTTCTTCGGCTACGGCGGTGCCGTCGGCGTCTTCGACGTCGGTCACGACGACAGTCGCGCCTTCGCGGGCGAAGGTGTGGGCGGCCGCGCGGCCCATTCCGCTCGAAGCGCCGGTGATCAGGGTGACCTTGTCGGCCAATCGCATGTCGGGTGCCCTTTCGCTGGTGGGGCACCCAGTCTGCGCGATCGGGCGAGCGGTGCCGCGCGCGGCACCCGGCGGAAGCGGGTGCCGCGCGCGGAGCAGGTCACCAGTATTTGCCCGCGGCTTCGAGCGCGGCGATCATCTCGTGGATCACCTGGTCGCCGGGAAGGCCGAAGGAGTTGAGCACGTTCGCCCAGTCCAGGGTGTCCCCGGACTTGCTGAGCCCGTCGATCACGCCCTGGTAGACGGGGTTGGAGTTCAGCACGTCCCGCGGCATGGGAGCGGGGAAAGCGGGGCCGCCCCAGGTGATCGGGGCCGACGGGGCGAGCATGAGGTCGCCGGAGTTCTCGAAGGCGGCGGGGTTGTGCCACGGGCTGCGGTTGGGGTCCGGGTCGCCGTAGGCGGTGTGTGCGGTGTTGAAGCGCTGCATTTCGCCGATGAAGCCCTGCGCGTTGGAGACCGGGTTGACCGCGTTGCAGATGATGTCGTCGTGCCGGCAGATGTTCGCGACCCTGATGTCGCCGAAGTTTCGCGGGCCGGTGGTGTGCATGCCGGGACCGTCCGGGGCGACCGACATGATGCCGCCGGCCGGGCCTTCGACGCCGCTCGTGTGCACGGCGTGCCGCGGGTCCGCGATCAGCACGGCGTTGAGCAGGTTGTGCGGTACGGCGTTCTTGCTCGCGAGGCTCGCGACGACGTTGCCGGAGATCAGCGCGCCGAACGAGTAGCCGACGAGCGTGATCGGCGTGCCGGGGCAGGACTGGTGGAAGTCGGTGACCTTCTTCTCCAGCGCGGGGCCCGCGTACTTCTGCGTGGTGTCGAGGTCGTGCGGTTCGACGACCGGGATGATGCCGTCGTCGTAAAGGAACTTCTCCAGATGCGCCCCGGGCGGCGCGACGGTGCGGTTCGCGTCCCAGGTGCCGCCGGTGGTGCCGTTGAGGTGCCCGTCGGTGAGGATGTACACGTGGCTGCAGTCGGCGGCCGACGCCGGGGTGCTCGCCCCGAGAACGGTCACGCCCGCCGCGGTCACCGCCCCGGCGAGGAGCAGGCAGGCTTTCTTCAGAAGTCGCAAGAGCTGGTCCCTCCAGTGGTCCCGGGCGCGGCTGCCCGGGGCGTGCCAGCAGTTTCCGGGCGCGGTGATCACCTGGTCAAGAGGGGGTGATGGGGGTAAATCACTGGCAGTCGTCGATTTCATCCAGATTCCATCTCGTGAGTGCTCATCACGGTTAGAACCGGGATAGACACTCACGAGCAGCGGGACAGACCGGCCAGTGCGCGGGTGCGGGCTACCGGGTTCGGGGCTTGGCTGGTCAGCGTCAGCACGGTGGTGAACTGGGCAGCGGCATCGGTGTCGCGGCGGGCGGCGAGGTACGCCTCACCCAGGTGGGTGCGGAGCATGATCATCGTTTCGAGCGCGTCCGCGTCGACCATGTCCAGCGCGGCCAGCTGGTGGCGGATCGCGGTGTCCGGGTCGCCCTGCCGCAACGAGACCGCGCCCAGTTCGGTGAGCGCCTGTGCGTGCACCCGGACGTTTCCGGTGCGCTGCGCCAGATCGACGGTGTCGGTGAGGACCTGCGCGGCTTCCGCCAGGTCGCCGGAATCGCGCAGGAGTTCGCCGAGGTGACCCAGCATGGCGCAGTGCCGGCGGCTGTCGCCGATTTCGGCGGCCAGCTCCACTGCGGTGCGCGCGTGCTCCAGCGCCAGGTCGTAGCGGCCGTTCTGCTCGTGGACCATCGCGAGGTTCGGCAGCACGGTGAACATCGGCGTCGAGTATTCGAGTCGGTTGGCTTCCGCGAGTGCACGTTCCAGGTATCCGGCGGCCTCGCGGTATCGGCCCAACGCGCGTGCGGCGGCACCGAGACCGGCCAGCGCGCGCGTTACGCCCTTTTCATCGCCGCTGCGAGAGAAGCCTTTCTCCGCACGGATGAAACAGTCCCACGCCTGCTGGTACGCGCCGCGCATGCCGTGGACGTGCGCCAGGTTCATCCACAATGGAGCGTCGTCGGCCGGATCGGCGGCGAGGACGCATTCGTGGATGCGGCGGGCGTCGCTGAACCAGGCGTGCATGGTGAACAGTTCGGCGACGGCCGCGGCGATCCGGGCGGCGGCGCCGAGCCGGTGGTTCGCGACGGCGTATTCGACCAGTTCCACCAGCGCGATCCGGTTGGCGGTCAGCCACGCGTTCGCTCCGGGGAGGTCGCCGTCGCCGGTCAGCTGTGCGTGCGCGTCCCGGGCGGCGGATTCGTAGTAGGCCAGGACCCGGTCCAGCGCTTGCGGATCCGGGGTTTCGGCGGCGAGCCTGCGGGCGTAGTCGGTGGCCAGGTCGTGCAGGCGGTACCGGTCGAGCGCGACGAGGTCGAGCAGGCTCGCGTCGACGATGTTCTCCAGCAGTTCTTCGGCTTCGGTCGCGGAGATGGCGGCTAGCGCGGCCACGCAGTGTTTGTCCAGTGCCACGCCGGGGATTTCGCCCAGCAGGCGGAATACGCGTTGTTCGGCCGAGGGTAAGCGTTGGAAGGAAAGGGAAAACGCGGCCTCGATGCTGCGTGGACCGTCGGCTAGTTCGTGCAGGCGACGCTCGGACAAGCGGGCAGCGAGATGCGCGAAGGTCCATTGTGGACGACTGCGCATCCGAGCGGCGACGATCCGCAGCGCTAGCGGGAGGCCGCCGCACAGCCGGGCGACGGCGGAGACCTCGGCGGGTTCGGCGGCGGCGCGGGTGTCGTTGATCAACGCGGTCAGCAGTTCGACGGCCACGGTCTCCGGCAGGGCGTCGAGGGTGAGCTGTGTGTCGGGGTCAAGGCCCGCGAGGCGGCCGCGGCTGCTGACCAGGACCGCGTTGCCGCTGCCGCCGGGCAGGAGCAGCCGGACTTGCTCGGCGGACGCGGCGTTGTCGAGGACGAGCAGGAGCCGCGCGTCGGCGGTCCGGGCTCGCCAGACCGCGGCGCGTTCGTCCAGGTCATCGGGCACTTCGCGGTCTGTCACGCCGACGGTGCGCAGGAGCCGGCCGAGTGCGTCGGACGGGCTCAGCGGGGTGCGTCCGGCGGTGTAGCCGTGGAGGTCGAGGAAGAGCGCGCCGTCCGGATACGCGGGGTGCAGCCGGTGTGCGAGGTGGATGACCACCGCGGATTTGCCGACTCCGGCGATCCCGTCGACCGCGGCGAGCCGGGGTGCGTCGCCGGGGTGTGGTGCCAGCGAAGCGGCGATGGCGTCGACAACCGCGTCCCGTCCGGCGAGGTTCGCGATGTCGGGTGGCAGCTCGTTTCTGCGCGGGGTTTCGACGGCTGAAGCATCGTCGCGGAGGATCGCTTCGTGCAGCGCGCGGATCGGGTGGCTTGGCTCGACGCCCAGGTCGGTGATCAGGCGACGGCGCAGGTCGCGGTAGTCGCGCAGGGCGTCGGACGCCCAGCCGCCGCGGTAGCGGGCGCGCATGAGGAGCGCGACCAGTGGCTCGTCGTGCGGATGGGCGGCGACGAGTTTGGTCAGCGCGTCGATGGCAGGCGTGAGCCGGTTCTCGTGGATCCACAGTTCGGCCAGCTGCCGCCAGGCGGTGAGGCCGCGGTTCGCGAGCCGTTCGCGTTCCGCTGCCGCGTGGTCGCCGGGCAGCCCGGCCAGCGGTTCGCCGCCGAGCAGCGCGGTGGCCTTGGTGAGGGCGGCTTCCGCGTCGTCTGGGCGGGCTGACGCTGTTTCGAGCAGTTCGTCCAGGTGGGCGGCGTCGAGGTAGGCGTCAGCGACGAAGCGGTATCCGGCGGATCCGCTGCTGATCACCTCGCCCGGCACGCCGGCCGCGCGGAAGGCGGCGCGGAGCCGGTAGAGGTAGACCGAGACCAGGTTGGTCTTGCTGGACGGCGGGGCGCCGCCCCAGATCGTGCGCAGCAGGTCGTCCGCGGTGCGGGCGCGATCGCGGTCGAGCAGGAGGACGGCCAGCACGGCCTGCTGGCGGACCGGGCCGAGCGCGACCGGCTGGTCGCCGTACCAGGCGCGGACCGGTCCGAGCACGGCGAACCGCAACGCCGGACCCGACTCGTCGCCGCCGATGACTGCCCCCGCGTGCCGGATCACCCGCGAGGGTGACACTGCTGGTACGGATGATCATTCTAAGTCACCGCCGCAAGGGGTCAGGCCAGCTCCGCGGAGACGACCGACGGCAGGTCGCGCAGGGCGTCCAGCAGCGGGTCGAGCGCGTCCGGGCGGATCAGGACGGTGCTGACCATGCTGCTTTCCCGGACGCCCTCGCGGACGTCGACGGACAGCTCGTGGATCAGCTTGCCGTGCTCGGTCAGCGTGGCGACGAGACCGGAAATCTGGTCGATGCCGCCGACGAAATAGGTCGCGACGCGGCGGCGGACCAGCATGGCCGGGGCGGAGGTGTACGGGGCGGACGAAAAGGTGCTCAGCGACATGGCATTTCTCCGGGAAAGAGGGTCTGGCGGGAAATGGGGCCAGGTCCCGAAGAAGATGGCGTACGCCGGCATTGCGCGCCGGCAGCCTGGTTCAGCCGGCGCGCTGGGTTACGAGTCGCTCGGACGTCAGTAGGCGCAGCACGGCGTCAGGCTAACACGGCGGCGCGAGAAGGCAAACCAATCCACAATGGACGGACGGGTCAGCCGGGTTCGTTCCATGGCAGCCGCTTGCGCAGCAAAGTGGCCGCACGCAGGGCGACCTCCACTTCCAGCCGGTGCTCCGAAAGCGGCCGCCCGCACAGTTCCTCGGCCTTGCGGACGCGATAGTGGACGGTGTTCTTGTGCAGGTGCAGCCGGGCTGCGGCGTGCGTGTAGCTGCCGTCGGTGTCGAGGAAGACCCGGAGCGTCTCGCGCAGTTGCTCGGTGCCGGGATCGTCGGCGACGAGGTCTCCGAGTACGCGCGCGATCCAGCGGTACACGTCGTCGGACTGTTCGGTCAGCAGCGCGGCGATCGCGACATCGTCGAACAGCACGACGCTCTGGCTCTGGTCCTCGTCGGTCTCCGCGACGGCTCGCGCCCGCACCGCCTCGCGCAGCGACCCGCGGAACCCGGCCAGCCCGTAGCCCGGCGCGCCTAACGCCAGCCGCAGGCCGCCGCCGATGTCTGCCACTCCCGTGCGGAGCCGGTCGACCTCGACGTCGGCACGTTCCGTGCTGACTGTCCAGCTCCACAGCGTTCGGTCGTCGGCGAGCATGGTGAGCGCCGGGCCGCGTCCGCACACCTCCTGCAGCAGCCGGGCCGCGGCCTGCAGTTCGCCCGCGCCCTCGGCGGGCAGCCAGGCGACCGCCGCGCGGTGCCACTGCCGCATCGGGAAGCTGAGCAGTTGCTGCGCGGAGTCCTCGGTGAGCGTGTCCGATTCGAGCACCAGCCGGATCTGCGCCGCCCGGGCCGCGCCGGTGCGGCTGCTCCAGCGTCGGCGTTCGGTCTCGAAGATGTCGATGAGCCCCTCGATGACCTGGTCGATGTAGCGGTTGGTGCGCCGCGACAGCTCAGCGAGCACGCCGAGCGCGACCTGGGCGCTGATGTCCGGCTGCCGCCCCAGCGCCTCGATCGCCCACTGCTCGAACCGGTGCTCGCCGAGCCGGTACGCGCGCAGCAGCGCCTCCAAGGACAGCTCGTGCTGGGCGAACCGGCGCGCGTACTCGGCCGCCGCGGGCGGGACGGTGATCCGGTCGAGCGGGATGGAATGCGACAGCATGTCGAGGATCGCGACCAGATTCGCCGACGTGCTGGCGATCATGAGCTTGCGGACCGTCTCGTCGTGCCGGAACTCCGGGATCACCTCGATGAACCAGTCGGTGAGTTCGGTGGTGCGCGCGGCGAGATCGGCGTCGATGGCGTGCGCGATCTCGGCCACGACGGCGTCGACGGCGTCGGACATGGCGGTCAGGGTAGCCACCGGAGCGTCCCGGCGACAGGCGAGCGGCGCCGTTCACCCCCTCGGTGCAGGCGGTTGTGACCCCGGCACAACGACCCGCGCCACCTTCGGTGCTACGGCCTATGGCCCAGGTCACGGCCCGTCCTTACCGTCATTTCCCACTAAGCGGCCCTGGGAAAGGACTTCGACGATGCACCTCGCGGCGCTGCCTGAAGAACGGGCCCGGCGGAACCCGAACCTGCCTTGTCTCAGCGACGAACACGGCGAACTCGGCAACGCTGGTTTCGCGGTTCGGGTGCGCGGCGCGGCAGCCGCGTTACGGGCCAGGGGAGTCGGCTCGGGCGACGTCGTCGCGGTGCTGCTGCCGAACCGGGTCGAGTTCGCGGTGGTGTTGTTCGCGGCCTGGCGGCTGGGTGCCGCGGTCACGCCGGTGAATCCGGAGCTGACCGACGGCGAAGCCTCGTTCCAGATCGCCGACGCGGGCGCGAAAGTCGTGGTGGGACAGGGTGATTCGGATCTGGTGACGCTGCGGCTGGCGGAACTGGCGACAGCCGCGCCGGACGAGGGACCGGTAGCCGACGACGACCACGCGGTCGCGTTGCTCATCTACACCAGCGGCACCACGGGGCGGCCGAAAGGCGTGGTGCTCGATCACGCGAATGTGCGGGCGATGACGGAAATGATCGCCGATGCGCTCGAACTCGGTCCCGCGGATCACAGTTTGCTGATTCTGCCGCTGTTTCATGTCAACGGGATCGTGGTGGGCGTGCTCGCGCCGCTGCTCGCCGGTGGCCGTTCGACGATCACCGCGAGATTCCGCGCCGACGATTTCTTCGGAGTGGTCGAACGTGTCCGTCCGACGTATTTCTCCGCGGTGCCAGCGATTTACGCGCGGCTGGCCGGGCTTCCGGAGACGGTGCGGCCGGACACTTCGTCGCTGCGGCTGGTGGTATGCGGGGCCGCGCCGATGCCCGCCGAGCTGATCGAGCGGGTCGAGAAACGGTTCGGGGTGGTGGTGGTCGAGGGGTACGGGCTGTCCGAAGGAAGCTGCGCTTCGACGCTGAATCCGCTGGCCGGGCCGCGTAAACCGGGTACCGTCGGGCGTCCGCTGCCCGGCCAGGAGGTCGCGCTGATGGATCCACAAGGCCGGCTGACCGACGGTCCCGGCGAGGTGGTGGTGCGCGGGCCGAACGTGATGCGCGGCTACCTGAACCGGCCCGAGGACACCGCCGCGACGATCGTCGGCGGCTGGCTGCACACCGGTGACGTCGGGCGGTTCGACGAGGACGGCTACCTCGTCCTGGTCGACCGCATCAAGGACATGATCATCCGGGGCGGGGAGAACCTCTACCCCAAGGAGATCGAGAACGCGCTGCACGCACATCCGGCGGTGCTGGAGGCCGCGGTGGTCGGGGCGCCCCATCCGGTGCTCGGCGAACTGCCGGTCGCGACCGTGACGTTGTATCCCTCGGCGGTGGTGGGCGAGGACGAACTGCTTGACCACTGCCGGGCCCGGCTGACGCGGGTGAAGGTGCCGGTGCGGATCGACATCGTGCCCGCGCTGCCGCGGAACCCGGTCGGCAAGATCGACAAACCCGCGCTGCGCCGCGAACTCGCCGCGGCCGGCTGATTCCTCGCTGCTGAAAGAAAAATCCGTGCCCGTATTCGCGGGTCCGGTCGATGCTGCCCGGAGAAAGGCGGAGAACAATGGGGTTCAAGACAGGGGACTTTCCCCCGGTCGATCCGGAAACTTTCCTGCGGAAGCCACTGTTTGAACGGACCAAGGCGCTCGCGCTGCACTGGGTCCAGTTCGGCTTCGGCTCGCCCAAGATGATTCCGGCGACGTACGTGGTGAAGCTGCTCTTCCTGTACGTGCTGGCCGGAGTGGCGATTGCCACCGCGACGTCCGGCGTCGGTCCGTTCTGGGACGTCGCCGCGTGGTGGCACGAGCCAGTGGTTTACCAAAAGCTCGTGCTGTGGACGGTATTGCTGGAAGCGGTCGGTGTCGCCGGTTCCTGGGGGCCGATCGCGGGCAAGTTCAAGCCGATGACCGGCGGGATCCTGTTCTGGGCGCGGCCCGGCACGATCCGGCTGCGGCCGTGGAAGCGCGTGCCGTTCACCAAGGGCGACCGCCGGAGCGGCTTCGATGTGCTGCTGTACCTGGCTTTTCTCGCCTCGCTGCTGACCGCGATCGTCCTGCCAGGGGTCCCGGACGCGGCCTTGTCGGCCGCGCTGGCCGGCAACACCTCGGGTCTGGTTCGCCCGGCGTTGCTGATCGCGCCGATCGTGCTGTACGTGCTGAATGGCCTGCGGGACAAGACGATTTTCCTCGCCGCTCGCGGTGAACAGTATCTGCCCGCGCTGGTGTTCTTCGCCTTCCTGCCGTTCGTGAACATGATCATCGCGGCGAAGCTGCTGATCTGCGTCGTGTGGATCGGCGCGGGCGTTTCGAAATTCGGCAAGCACTTCACGAACGTGGTGCCGCCCATGGTGTCCAACAGCCCGTGCGTTCCGTTCAAATGGTTGAAGCGGGCGCATTACCGCGACTTCCCGAACGACATCCGGCCGTCGAAGCTCGCGTCGTTCATGGCGCACGTCGGCGGGACCACGGTGGAAATCATCACGCCGCTGGTGCTGCTGTTCTCCGCCAATCACTGGGTCACGCTCGCCGGGGTCGTGCTGATGGTGGTGTTCCACCTGTTCATCACGTCCACCTTTCCGCTTGCCGTGCCGCTGGAGTGGAACATTCTCTTCGGCTACCTCGCGATCTTCCTGTTCCTCGGCTTCCCGGCGAGCGCTGGATACGGCGTTGGCGACCTGACCCCTGGCTGGCTCGGCGTCGTGATCGCGGCCGCGCTGCTGTTCTTCCCGGTGCTCGGCAACCTGCGGCCGGATCTGGTGTCGTTCCTGCCGTCGATGCGGCAGTACGCGGGCAACTGGGCGTCGGCGCTGTGGGCGTTCGCGCCGGGTGCCGAGGCGAAGCTGAACACGCTGCCGCACCGGCCGGCGAAGAACCAGGTCGACCAGTTGCGGGCGATGGGCTACCCGGCCGAGATCGCGGAAATCACCATGCAGCAGACGATCGCGTGGCGGTCGATGCACAGCCAGGGCCGCGGGCTGTTCTCCGTGCTCGCGAAGACCCTGCCGGATCTTGAGACGCGGACCGTCCGGGAGGCCGAATTCGGGTGCAACTCGATCCTCGGGTTCAATTTCGGCGACGGGCACCTGCACGGCCTCGACTTCGTCACCGCGGTGCAGAAGCGGGTCGGCTTCGCGCCCGGCGAGTGGATCGTGGTGTGGGTCGAGTCGCAGGCCATCCACTCGAAGGTGCAGCATTACCAGGTGATTGACGCGGCGCTGGGGGTGGTCGAGCGCGGGCACTGGACCGTGGCCGACGCGGTGCACGAACAGCCGTGGCTGCCGAACGGCCCGATTCCGCTCACCGTCACCTGGACCGCGAGCCAGGCCAAGACCAGCAGCGTGCCGGCATGACCACGGCGGTGGTGGTCGGCAGCGGACCCAACGGGCTCGCCGCGGCGGCTGTGCTGGCGCGCGCCGGGGTCGACGTGACGGTGCTGGAGGCCGCCGACGAGATCGGCGGCGGCACCCGCACCTACGAGGCGATCGTCCCCGGCCTGCGCCACGACCACTGTTCCGCGACGCATCCGATGGCGGTCGGCTCGCCGGTGCTGACCAGCCTCGGGCTCGAGCGGTACGGCCTGCGCTGGCGGCTGCCGGAGATCGACTGCGTGCACCCGCTCGACGACGGCACGGCCGGAGTCCTGCGGACCTCGGTCGCCGACACCGCCGCCGGACTCGGCCCGGACGAGCGTCGCTGGGCTGCGCTGTTTTCCTCTCCCGCGCAGAACTACGACGCGTTGAGCGAGGACATTCTCGGCCCGCTGCTGCGGCTGCCGAAACATCCGTTGCTGCTGGGCCGGTTCGGTCTGCCGACGCTCGCGCCGGCGACCGTGCTGGCCCGGTACTTCCGCACCGAGCAGGCGCGTGCGCTGTGGCTCGGGGTGGCGGCGCACGCGTTCCGTCCGCTGGACCGGCCGTTGTCGTCGGCGATCGGGCTCGGCATTCTCACCGCTGGGCACCGGCACGGCTGGGCGGTCGCCGAAGGTGGCTCACAGGCGATCAGCGACGCGTTGGCCGCGTTGGTGGCCGACTTCGGCGGGAAGGTCGAGACCGGGGTGGTGGTGCAGTCGGTTTCGCAGCTGCCGCGCGCGGACGTGGTGGTGTGGGATGTCGGGCCTCGTGCACTGGCTTCGGTGCTCGGTGACCGCTTGCCGCCGCGCGTCCGGCGCGCGTACGAGCGGTTCCGCTACGGTCCTGGTGCGTTCAAAGTGGACTTCGCGGTGCAGGACGGAATTCCGTGGCGCTCGCCGGAAGCGCGGGCGGCCGGAACCGTCCACTTGGGAGGGTCGGCGGCGGAAGTCGCTGCCGGCGAGTGGGAAGTCCACAACGGACGGATGCCGGAGCGGCCGTTTGTGTTGCTGGGACAGCAGTATCTGGCCGATCCGTCCCGTTCGGTCGGTGAGGTGCATCCGGTGTGGGCGTACGCGCATGTGCCGCACGGCTACGCCGGCGACGCGACCGATGCGATCACCGCGCAGATCGAACGGTTCGCGCCCGGGTTCCGGGAGCGGGTGATCGGTTCGGTGACTACGTCGTCGGCGGAATTCGCCGCGGGGAACCCGAACTTCGTCGGCGGGAACATCCTCACTGGAGCGAAGGACGTGCGGCAGCTGGTGTTCGGGCCGCGTGCGACCTTGCAGCCGTATGATGTCGGCGTTCCGGGGCACTTCGTGTGTTCCGCGGCCACGCCGCCGGGACCGGGCGCGCACGGGATGTGCGGCAGTCACGCGGCGGCACGGGCGTTGCGGTATCTGCGGCGTTGATGGGCTACCGGAGCAGGACGCCCGGGTTCAGCACGCCCGCCGGGTCTAGCGCGTTCTTCGCCGCGGACAGGGCGGCGGCGAACGGGTCCGGGCGCTGCCGGTCGTACCACGGGCGGTGGTCGCGGCCGACCGAGTGATGGTGGGTGATCGTGCCGCCGTTGGCCAGAAGTGCTTCGGACACCGCGGTTTTCAGCTCGTCCCACTGCGCGACAGTGCTGCCCCAGCGGCCGGTGGCATAGATGCCGTAGTACGGCGCGGGGCCGTCGGGATAGACGTGGGTGAACCGGCAGGTCACCACGCCCGCGCCGCAGATTTCGGCGATCGCCGCGTTCGCGGCCGTCGTGACTGCCTCGTGGAGGGACTCGAACGCGTCCCAGGTACAAGCGGTCTCGAAGGTCTCCACCACCATCGACCGGCGGGCGAGCGCGTCGCGCTGGTACGGCATGCGCAGGAACGACGATCGCCACGTCGAACCGGATTCGCCGCTGCGGGCGGTGACCGTGCCGCCGTGGTCCGCGGTCAGTTCGAGTGCACGGTCCAGCCAGGCGTCCACGGGGTGGTCGGCGGACTCGAAGGCGAGCAGCAGCAAGCCGTCCGTCTGGACGCCGGTGTTGAGAAACGCTTCAGCGGCGTCGAGGAGCCGACAGTTCGCCGGGTACAGACCGGACTGGGCGACTGCCCGGGTCGCTCGTACTGCGTCGGCGTACTTGGTGAAGCTCACCGACGCTTTCGCCTGCCAGCGCGGACGTTCCTGCAGGCGCATCCAGGCTTCGGTGATCACGCCCAGTGCGCCTTCCGAGCCGAGGAACAACCGATCCGGCGACGGTCCGGCCCCCGAACCGGGCAGCCGGCGCGATTCGCTGACGCCCGCCGGAGTCACGACGCGCAGGGATTCGGTGAGGTCGTCGATGTGTGTGGCCAGCGTGGCGAAGTGGCCGCCGGCGCGGGTCGCGAGCCAGCCGCCCAGCGTGGAGTGCGTGAACGACTGGGGATAGTGCCGCAGCGTCAGCCCGTGCGGGCGCAGTTGGTCCTCCAGCGCGGGGCCGTACACCCCGGCCTGGATCCGCGCGGTGCGGCTCGTCCGCTCGATCTCCGCGACCTGGTCGAGGCGTTCGAGATCCATCGACACCGCGGGGGCGGGGAACCGGGGCTCGATGCCGCCGACGACAGAACTTCCGCCGCCGTAAGGGATTACCGGCGTGCCGCTGACCGAGCACCAGTCCAGAAGGTCGAGGACGTCCTGCTCGGTCTCCGGCCGCGCGACGACGTCCGGCACCGCTTCGACCCGCCCTTCCAGGTTCCGCACGACGTCGCGGAACGCCTTGCCGCGCGCGTGCGACAGCCGGTCGACCGGATCGGTCGAGCACAGCCGGGCCAGCGCGGCGGGCGGGCGGAGGTGCGGCCGGGGCACCGGCAGGTCATCCGGTGATGGCGGGGCGTGGTCGGTGAAGTCGTGCGCGGGAAGGAACGCGGACGTGCGGGCGACCAGCGCTTCCGACTCTTCGGTGGTCAGCGCTTCCTCCGTGTCGCCCCAACCCCACCAGGACCGTGTCATCCGACTGCTCCCTTCCGAAGTGACTCTAGAGTAACTTACTCTAGGGTAATAGGCACTGAGGAGGAAAGATGAGCCTGCTGACCGCCGCCGCGCCGTTCGTGGTGAACCGGGTGCTGCCCCGCTTCGACCAGCGGATCGAGGAATCCGCGAAACCGTTCGGCCGGCCTGAGCTGCTGCGGCCGCATCCGGGCTCGCGGACCTGGGCGTGGACGCACTACGGCATCTTCGTGCCGGAGCTGCCCCGGCCGTTCCGCTACCTCAACACCATGACCCTGATCGGCAGCACCGGCGCGGTCTGCTTCGACAACGACTACCTCGCGACCTCGGACGCCCGCCGCACCACGACTGTGCTCTCGTCCACGGCAGCGCCGGGGCACCATCACTACCGGGCCTACGATTCCCGCACCGAATGCCGCTTCGCCGAGGACGGTTCGCGGCTGGAATGGGACTCCGACCTCGCGATCGAAGCGGCGCATCCGTCGTACCAGGTGCACGCGCGTTACGACGGCTTCTCGGCGGACCTGGAGATCACCGCGACCCCGCAGGTGTCGTGGTTTGTGCGCAATCCGGCGTACGACCACTTGAGCCTGCTCGCCACCTTCACCGGCATGATCACCGATGACACCGGTGAGACCGAGATCGGCGGCCTCTGCACGGTCGAGTACGCGCGATCGCTGTCCCCGCAAGCACTTCGTCGTACGCCGTTGCCACTGCGGTTCAAGCTTCCGATCGACTTCTTTACCTACCAGATCATCAATCTGGACGACCGGACTCAGCTGTTGCTCACCGATGTTCGCGCGGCCGGGGCGACTGCGTGCCGTCTCGCGCATTTGCGCACGCTCGACGGTTCCGCGGTGGCGTTCCGGGAGGTCCAGGTCGAGGTTGAGCACCGTGCTGAGCCGGAGGTCGATCCGCGGGGGCGCGAGATGCGGGTGCCGGAGCGGTTTCGCTGGACGGTCCGGGACGGTGCGGATGAGGTGGTCGCGCTGGAGGCCGTTGTGGACAGTCCACTGCGGTATGGCCACGGGCGCGGTTATGTCGGTGCTTACACGTATTCCGGCACTTTTTGGCAGCAGCCGGTATCGGGGACTGGGTATTTCGAGTGGGTCGACTGCGAAGTCAGCCGCGCAGCGAGTTGAGGATCCGGGCGCAGCGCTGGGTGGTGATTTCGGCGGGCTCCTCCGGGTGCTCCAGCCACCAGTTGACGGTGGCGGCGACCGCGCCGTACCAGATGCGGGCGAACAGCGACGCGTCGGCGGGGTCGGCGAAACCGGCTGAGGACAAGGCTTCCTTCGTGCCTTCCGCGCCGAGGGAGGACAGTTTCCGGCGGTAGGAGCGGGCTGCTTCGGCGACCGCGGAGCCTGGCGGGAGGGTGGGGTCCCACAGGACTGCCCAGTCCAGGCGGCGGGGTTCGAGGGTGCGGAAGATGGCCTCCAGCGTGCCTAGCGCGCGGGAGAGGCCGGTGCCGGACTGGGCTTCGGTGACGGCGTCGACCAGCGGGGCCGCGCCGCGGTGCAGGCAGGCCAGGTAGAGGCCGTCCTTGGACTCGAAATAGCCGTATACCAACGGTTTGGAAATTTCCGCCCGGCGGGCGATGGCGGCTACCGAGGCGTGCGCGTAGCCCTGCGTGCCGAACTCCTGGACGGCGGCGTCGAGGATCAGCCGCTCCCGCTCGGGGCGCGGCATTCCCTTGCTGCCTGCCGGATTCGTCACCTGGCCAGCATAGCCGAACGGGTGCGGCGGTGCTGCGGTCCACAATGGACCTAGCGGGGCGATGGTCGGGTAGGCTGCTCTTCTTCATCGGACAGGGGAGGTTCGTTATGCCTGCATACCATCTTGCGACTGACGGTGCGGACATCGTCTATGACGTGCAGAACCAGCCGGTTTCGGACGGGGTCCGGCCGCTCTTGATGATCGGGCAGCCGATGGATGCCAGTGGGTTCAGTGCGCTGGCGCCGTTGTTTCCGGAGCAGACGGTGGTCACCTATGACCCGCGCGGGATCGGGCGTAGTACGCGGTCTGATGGCAGTACGGAGAATCGGCCCGAGGTGCAGGCCGGGGACGTGCATGCGGTGATCGAGGCGCTCGGGGCCGGGCCGGTTGATTTGTTCGCCAGTAGCGGTGGGGCGGTTACCGCGCTGGCGTTGGTGGCGGCTTATCCGGACGATGTCGTGACGCTGGTGGCGCATGAGCCGCCGGTGATTTCGGCGTTGCCGGATGCGGCGGCTGCTGCGCGGGCTTGTGATGCGATGACGGAGGTGTATCTGTCCCGGGGGTGGGGGTATGGGATGGCTGCGTTTATCGCGATGACTAGCTGGGTTGGGGAGTTTACGGAGGAGTTCTTCGGGTTGCCGGTCGCGGAGCCGGGGCAGTTCGGGCTGCCCGCGGAGGATGACGGGCGGCGGGATGATCCGTTGTTGTCTGAGCGGTCGCGGCCGGTGATTGATTATGTGCCGGATGTGGCGGCGTTGAACGCGGCTCGGACGCGGGTTGTGGTGGGGGTGGGGGAGGAGACCGGGGATACGTTTACTGCGCGGACTGCTCGGGGGGTTGCTGCTCAGCTTGGGTCTGGGGTGGTGATGTTTCCCAGTCATCATGGGGGGTTCTTGGGGGAGGGGAGCGGGTATGCGGGGCAGCCGGAGGCGTTTGCTCGTCGCCTGGCGGCGAGCTTGCAGGCGGGTGGTTGAGGGGCACCCCGAAGCTCGATTGTGACTACGGTCTGCGGGTGCTTGTCAAGGCGGGAAAGATGCCTTGACAAGCACCCTCAGACCGCGTTTTGGCTTCGTATCGGGGTGCGGGGGTGGTGTGGGTGCCTCGCTGGGTGGGTGCATCGGCGGCGGTTGGTGGCGGGGCGGGGCTAGCGCCCCAATGTGGCATTGGGTGCATCTGACGCAACCAACGCCACATTGGGTGCATGCGACGCACCCAATGCCACATTGGGGCGATCCCGGCGGGCGGGCGGCGAAGGTCCGTGAAGGACTCCTTGAGGGAATCTAAGTCCGTGAAGGGGCCCCTCACGGACTTCGCCGGTGCCAGTGGGACGTGAGGGGAACCCTGAGGGAATCTGGGGCTGTGAAGGTGGCCCTCACGGAACTTGCCTCGGCGAGGGCGGGGGTGCGCGGATTGCCAAGACCTCTGCCTGCGACGACAAGGGGCGAGGCCGCCTCGGCTAGCACACTGGGACGCCTCGGGGCAGGAGCGCCCGGAGCGGATCGGGAGGGCATTGATGCCACAGCAGTCGTCGCCGGAGGCTGTCGAAGGGCGGCTTCGCGCTAATGCGCTCGGTACGGGCGGGATCGCGTTCCTCGTGCTCGCCGCCGTCGCGCCGTTGACTGGCATGGTCGTGATCGCGGGGCTCGGGATCGCGCTGGGCAATGGCGGCGGGATGCCCGCGTCGTTCCTGATCGCCGGGGTCGTGTTGTTGCTGTTCGGCGTGGGGTATGCGCGGATGAGCCGGTACGTCTCGAACGCGGGTGGCTTCTACGCCTACTTGACCGCCGCGCTCGGGCGGCCGGCTGGGTTGTCGGGGGCGTTTGTCGCGTTGGCGGGGTACAACTGCTTCGTCGCGGGGGCCGTG
The DNA here is from genome assembly GCF_042684085.1 of Amycolatopsis silviterrae. Classification (NCBI taxonomy): domain Bacteria; kingdom Bacillati; phylum Actinomycetota; class Actinomycetes; order Pseudonocardiales; family Pseudonocardiaceae; genus Amycolatopsis; species Amycolatopsis silviterrae. The sequence goes on along the minus strand of NZ_JBHUKS010000018.1, from coordinate 199,938 downwards.
GGGACCTCGGGGGCGTTGACGGGGGGTGTGGTCAACCGGGTCTTTCACCTTGACTTGCCGTGGGAGGTTTGGGCGGGACTGTCGGTGGCCGCCGTTTTCCTGTTGAGCCGGCGTGGGGTGGACGTTTCGGCGAAGGTGCTGGCTGTTTCGCTGATCCTCGAGGTCAGCATTTTGGTGGTGTTCGATGTCGCGGTGCTGGTGCAGTCCGGGTATTCGTTCAGTGCGTTGTCGCCCGCGGTGGTGACGTCCGGGTCGATCGGGCTTGGATTGTTGTTCGCTGCCACGTGTTTTATCGGGTTTGAGGCAACCGCGTTGTTCAGCGAGGAAGCGCGGGATCCGAATCGGTCGGTGCCGCGTGCTACCTATATCGCGGTGATCGCGATTGGGGTGTTCGCGGCGGTGACGTCGCTCGCGTTGGTGAGCTCGATTGGCGTGGAGAACGCGAAATCGGTGGCGCAGGAACATCTTGCGGCTGGCGATCTGTTGCTCGCTACCTCGCAGGACGTTCTTGGCACTGCGCTCACCGACGTCATGCAACTGCTGCTGGTGGTCAGTCTGTTCGCGGCCTTGCTGGCGTTGCACAACTCCGCGAGCCGCTACGTTTACGCGCTCGCCCGGGACGGGGTGCTGCCGAAGGCGTTGGGGCGCACCGTTTCCGGTACGCCCCGTAACGCCAGTGCCGCGCAGATCGGGTTCGCTACCGTGGTCGCGGCGATTTTCGCGGTGCTCGGGCTGGATCCGGTCGCGTTCCTGACGTCGTCGATGACCGGGTTCGGGACGTTGGCGATTCTGGTGCTGCAGGCGATGGCGTCGATCGCGGTGGTGGTGTTCTTCCGGCAGCGGCGTGATCCGCATTGGTGGAGCACGTTCATCGCGCCGGGGCTCGGCGGGGCCGGGCTGATCGCGGTGATCGTGCTGGCGGTGCTGAACTTTCCGACGATGGCCGGGTCCGACGCGGCGTGGATCGGGTTGCTGCCGTGGCTGTTGCCGGTCCTGATCGTCGCGGGGCTTCTGTTCGCGGCCTACCTGCGCAGGCGGCGGCCGGAGACGTATGCGGCGCTCGGGCCGGAGGTGCATTGAGTCCGGAAAGGACTCAGCTGTTCGCCTTGGCCCGGTCGTGCGCCCAGCCGGCGAGCACCATTCCGGCCAGCGTCAGGATCAGCAGCGCGACCAGTTGCCCGCCCCATCCGCCGGGGACCCAGTCGAAGGCTCCCCACAGCTGGCGCGCGTCGTGGTCGAAGAAACTGCGGATCGCGGCCTGCGCGCATACGACGGTGATCACCATGCCGGCGATCTGCACTGCCGAGTAGCCGCCCTTGCTCATCTGCTCTCCTCGAGTTCGTGGTGCACTCAGTGTGACGGCCACGGCCGCCACGGGCATCGGACCTGCGGAGTGAAACGGGGCCGACCAAAGTCGAGGGTTACGACTTTGGTCTAGGGCGCGGTCTGTGCCGCGGGCGGCTGCACGGCCGGGGCGGATCGGCGAAGATGGGCGGGTGATCGTCGCGCAGGCCAAGCTCAAGGCGTGGCAGCAGGGGTGGCGGCTGGTCGTGGCCGCGCTGCTCGGCGTGTTCGCCTGGCTGGCAGTCGCCGCGCAGCTGCCGGAGGGATCCGAGGACCCGCGGATCGGGTGGCTGATCTTCGGCGACCCGATCATCGGCCTCGGCTGCCTCGTCGTGTCCCTGTGGCGGCGGAAGTATCCGCTCTCGATCGCGACGGGAGTGGTGACCGTCTCGGCGGTGTCGACGTCCGCCGGGGGTGCCGCGCTGCTCGTGCTCGGCTCGCTCGCGACCCGGCGTCGTCCGCTTGAGATCACGTTCATCGGGTTCGCGTGCGTCGCGACCGCGGCGATCACCGAAGAGCTCTACCCGCGCGGCGAGGACCCGGACCCGTGGTGGTTGTCGCTTTCGTTCATCGTGCTGATCACCGGCATCGTCGTCGCGATCGGGGCGGCGATCGGGGCGCGGCGCGAGGAGCTGCAGTCGCTGCGGGACCGGGCGGAGAGCGCCGAACGCGAGCAGGTCGCGCGGGCGGCGGAGGCGCGGATTGTCGAACGGCACCGGATCGCGCGCGAGATGCACGACGTCCTCGCGCATCGGGTTTCGCTGGTCGCGATGCAGGCAGGGGTGCTCGGGCATCGCACTGACCTGCCGGCTGATCAGGTGTCGCTGCTGGCCAAGGGGATCGCCGACGGCGCGCATCAGGCGCTGGAGGAGCTGCGGGAGGTGCTCGGGGTGCTGCGGGCCAGCCCGGGCGGGCTTGAGCCGCCGCAGCCGTCGCTCGCGAATCTGCCCGCGCTGGTCGCCGATGCCCGGGCGCTCGGCGTCCACGTCGAATACACCCCGGATTCCGTCGGCACCCCGCCGGATCTGCTCGCGCGGACGGTGTACCGGATTGTCCAGGAAGGACTGACCAATGCCGGGAAACACGCCCCCGGCGCCGAGGTGCGCGTTACCGTCACCGGTGGGGAGGGCGACGGGCTCCGGGTGACCGTGCGGGATTCCGGCGCGGCGCGGGGTACGGCACCGCCGCCGTCGGCCGGGTTCGGCTTGCTGGGCCTGTCCGAACGGGTGGAGCTGGCGGGTGGTGAACTTGACCATCACGCGGACCCGGACGGCGGGTTCGTGCTGACCGCGTGGCTGCCGTGGCCTGCCCGCGGCGAAGGGAGCGAGTGAGTGGACCGGGTGCGGGTCGTGATCGTCGACGACGATCAGCTGGTGCGGATGTCGTTGCGGCTCATGCTCGACGGCGAAGCCGACCTGGAGGTCGCCGGCGAGGCCGCGGACGGCGACGCCGCGATCACCGAGGTCCGCCGGCTGCGCCCGGACGTCGTGCTGATGGACGTGCGGATGCCCGGCCGCGACGGGCTGAGCGCGACCGAAGCCATCCTCGGCTGGCCGGATCCGCCGCGCATCCTGGTGCTGACCACCTTCGACTCCGACGAGATGGTGCTCGGCGCGCTGCGGGCAGGCGCGCTCGGGTTCGTGCTCAAGGACACCCCGCCGCCGGACATCCTGGCCGCGGTGCGCTCGGTCGCCGACGGGAATCCCGCGCTCTCCCCGGCGGCCACCAGCCGGTTGATCAGCGCGGCGATGGGCCCGCAGTCGTCGGAGACCCGGCGCGCGGCACGGGAGACGGCGCGTGCCCGGCTGTCCGCGTTGACCGAGCGCGAGCGGGACACCGCGCGGGCGATCGCAGACGGGTTGTCGAACGCCGAGGTCGGGGCGCGGCTGCACATCAGCGTGGCGACGGTGAAGGCGCATACGAGCAGCCTGTTCGCGAAGCTGGGCGTGGTGAACCGGGTGCAGATCGCGCTGGTGGTGCGCGACAGCGAGGACTGACCGGAAATCCTCAGCGCCATCCAGTTTTGACGAAGGTATTCGAAAACAAGTGCGCATTCGTCGACGGAATGCGAATCAAGTGGGCCAATTGGCGCACCGAGAATAACGCGGCGGCATTTTAAGCTGTTTGTCGGAGTGAACCGTCTCCGTGCTTCGGTACGATCTTGTCGCCGAAGTCCGCCCAGGGGAACCCCTTCGGGTGCTTTTCTGGAATCGATCCGGATTTCCCTTGTGCCGCCGCGGACGGCCTGCCACACTACCGCTAGGAGTCCTAACTAGTTGCCTGGCTGGTTCTCCGTGCCGGGGTGGGAGGAACCGTCGTGCAGGCTGCGGATGCGGTCGCCGCGCTCCGCGGTGTTTCGCTGCGGATCACCAAACAGCGGATCGCGGTGCTGGAGGTGCTGGGAAGCAGGCCGCACGCCGGGTTCGAGCACATCCGCGACGAGGTCCGCGGGAAGCTCGGGTCCGTTTCCGCGCAAGCGGTTTACGACGTGCTGGCCGCGCTGCTCGCGGCCGGTCTGGTGCGGAGGCTCGAACTGCCCGGCTCGCGCGCCCGGTTCGAACTGCGCACCGACGATCACGACCACGTCGCGTGCCGGGTGTGCGGGGCGGTGGCGGACGTCGAGCGCGTCGACCTCCCGCCCGCGGAGGAAAACGGCTACCGCATCGACGCGGCCGAGGTGACGTATTGGGGCACCTGCCCGTCCTGTCTGTCCGCACCGCCGAGAAAAGAGGAGCAATGACTTTCGCTGACAACACCGACCCGCTGACCACCGCGGCGGGGGCCCCGGTCGCCGACAACCAGAACAGCCTTACCGCGGGCGCGCGCGGCCCGCTCCTGCTCCAGGACCTCTGGCTGGTGGAGAAGCTCGCGCACTTCGACCGCGAGGTCATCCCGGAACGGCGGATGCACGCCAAGGGGTCCGGTGCTTTCGGCAAGTTCACCGTCACCCACGACATCAGCCGCTACACCAAGGCCGCGCTGTTCAGCAAGGTCGGCAACGAGGTCGAGACGTTCGCGCGGTTCTCCACCGTCGCGGGCGAACGCGGCGCGGCGGACGCCGAACGCGACATCCGCGGGTTCGCCGTCCGCTTCTACACCTCGCAGGGCAACTGGGACGTGGTCGGCAACAACACGCCGGTCTTCTTCCACCGCGACCCGCTGAAGTTCCCCGACCTGAACCACGCGGTGAAGCGCGACCCGCGGACGAACCTGCGCAGCCCGGAGAACAACTGGGGCTTCTGGACGAACCTGCCCGAGGCGCTGCACCAGGTCACCATCGTGATGAGCGACCGCGGCATCCCGAAGTCCTACCGGCACATGCACGGCTTCGGCTCGCACACGTTCAGCCTGATCAACGCCGCGGGCGAGCGGCACTGGGTCAAGTTCCACTTCCGCACGAAGCAGGGGATCGAGAATCTCACCGACGCGGACGCGACCGAGCTGATCGGCCAGGACCGCGAATCGCACCAGCGCGACCTGTACGAGGCGATCGAACAGGGCGACTATCCTAAGTGGACGCTGTACGTGCAGGTGATGCCCGAGGCGGACGCGGCGACGTACCGGTTCCACCCGTTCGACCTCACGAAGGTGTGGAGCAAGAAGGACTATCCGCTCATCGAGGTGGGCGAGCTGGAGCTGAACCGCAACCCGGAGAACTACTTCGCCGACGTCGAGCAGGCCGCGTTCACCCCGGCCAACCTGGTGCCGGGGATCTCGGTCAGCCCGGACAAGATGCTGCAGGGCAGGCTCTTCTCCTACGGCGACGCGACCCGCTACCGGCTCGGCGTGAACCACCACCAGATCCCGGTCAACTGCCCGCACGCGGCGACGCTGGTGAACAGCTACCACCGCGACGGAGCGATGCGCGTGGACGGCAACAAGGGCGGGGTGCCGGGCGTGCAGCCGAACACCTACGGACGGTGGGCCGAGCAGCCGCAGTACGCCGAGCCCGCGGAGGCGGCGGGCGCGGTCGCGGACCGGTTCGACTTCCGCGAGGACGACGACAACTACTTCGAGCAGCCCGGCAACCTCTTCCGGCTGATGACCGAGGACGAGCGGCAGCGGCTGTTCGAGAACACGGCGCGGGCGATCAAGGGCGCTCGCAAGGAGACGGTCGAACTGCACATCGAGAACTGCGGCAAGGCAGACCCGGCTTACGGCGCGGGAGTGCGGAAGGCGTGCGAGGAGATCGGGGCGCTGTGACGCTGGTCTAGCTGTCCGTGAGGGGAACCCTGAGGGAATCTGATTCCCTCAGGGTTCCCCTCACGGACGTCAGGCGGTCGCTTGCTCGTGTTCGGGGCAGTCGGTGCGCAAGTCGGTCAGCGCCAAGGGCTGTCGCAGCAGGTGGCAGTGATGGGGCGCGCGAGGGTCCGGGTGGGTGTCCGGGCCGAAGAACCGGCAGGTCGTGCACACCCGGGCCACGCTGATCGCCCCGGTGGCCTGCAGGTCCGCGATCACCCGCAACAGCGTGTGCAGCGTCGTGGCCCGGTCCGCCTCCGGACGGGCGGCCAGCGAGCGCACCAGCTGCTCGTCCCAGTCCGCCAGTTCGGCGGCGACCTCGTGGCCGCGGTCGGTCAGGGTGAGCAGGCGGCGGCGTCCGTCCGAGCCCGGTGAGCGGGTGAGGAGCTCCTTGCGTTCCAGCGCGCTGACCGCGTCGGACATCGTCGGGGTGGTCACGTCGAACGCGGCGGCCAGCGCGTTCACCTCGCGCCGGGCCGCGGGTTGCCGGGCAAGGGACAGCACGGCTTGCTGCTGTAACGGCGAAAGGCCCTGCGTGCGGGCGCTGTGCTGGGACAGCGAACGGAGGCCGTTGCCGAGCCGTTCGATGGCGTCGGCCAGCCGCCGGTCGAGGCTGGGTTCGGGCTCGGGCATGCGCACCGCCTCGCGGCTAGGACTCCTTCCGATCCATGATAATCGACGGCACGGAAGAAGGCCGGGACACGGCTGGTCCCGGCCTCCTCCCTCGCCAGTTGGCTCAGACGAGCTTCTGCGCTTCGAGCAGCGCGTCCCGCAGGATCTGCTCCATTTCGTCGAATTCCGCCTGCCCCGCGATCAGCGGCGGCGCGAACTGGACGACCACGTCGCCCCGGTCGTCCGGGCGGCAGTAGAGGCCGCGGTCGAACAGCGCGCCGGGCAGGAAGCCGCGGACGAGGCGTTCCCGCTCCTCGGCGTTGAACGTCTCCCTGGTCGCCTTGTCCTTGACCAGTTCCACCGCCCAGAAGTAGCCGTCGCCGCGGACGTCGCCGACGATCGGCAGGTCCAGCAGCTTGCCCAGGGTCGCCTCGAACGCGTCCTGGTTGTCCAGTACGCGCTGGTTGAGGCCCTCCCGCTCCATCAGGTCGAGGTTCGCGAGCGCGACCGCGGCCGACACCGGGTGCCCGCCGAAGGTGTACCCGTGCGGGAAGCCGACCCCTTGCCTGAGGAACGGCTCCATTACGCGGTCCGACGCGATCAGCGCGGCGATCGGGCTGTAGCCGGAGCTGAGGCCCTTCGCGCAGGTCAGCAGGTCCGGCTGGAGGCCGAACTTCTCGCTGGCGAACGTCGCGCCGTGCCTGCCGAACGCGCAGATCACCTCGTCGGCGACCAGGAGCACGTCGTGCCGGTCGCAGATTTCCCGCACCCGCTCGAAGTATCCGGGCGGCGGCGTGAGGCAGCCGCCGGAGTTCTGCACCGGTTCGAGCACGACCGCGGCGACCGTGTCCGCGCCCTCGAACAGGATCGCCTCCTCGATCCGGTCCGCGGCCCAGCGGCCGAACGCTTCGAGGTCGCCGGCGAACTCCGGATGCCGGTACAGGTTGGTGTTCGGCACGCGGAAACCGCCCGGCGCGAGCGGTTCGAAGTCCTTCTTCATCGCGGGCAGGCCGGTGATCGCGAGCGCGCCGTGCGGGGTGCCGTGGTAGGCCACCGCGCGGCTGATCACCTTGTGCTTGCCGGGTTTCCCGGTCAGCTTGAAGTACTGCTTCGCGACCTTCCACGCGGACTCGACGGCCTCGCCGCCGCCGGTGGTGAAGAAGACGCGGTTGAGGTCGCCGGGCGCGAGGTGGGCGAGCCGTTCGGCCAGCGCCGCGGCGGGTTTCGTGGCATAGCCCCAAATCGGGAAGTACGCCAGCTCGTTCGCCTGCTGCGCGGCGACCTCCACGAGTTCCCGGCGGCCGTGCCCGGCCTGCACGACGAAGAGCCCGGCCAGCCCGTCGAGGATCCGGCGGCCGCGGTCGTCCCACACGTGCACGCCCTCGCCGCGGGTGATCACCGGGACCGGCGAGTCCGGGTAGTTGCCCATGCGGGAGAAGTGCATCCAGAGATGCCGGGCCGCTGCCGACTGCGTGTCCATCGCTGATCCCCTCTCAGACGTTCTGCGGGAAGCCGAGGTCGAGCCCGCCCTGCTCCGGGCCGGGCCAGCGGGTGGTGACGACCTTGGCGCGGGTGAAGAAGTGCACGCCCTCGCCGCCGTGCGCGTGGGTGTCGCCGAACAGCGAGTTCTTCCGGCCGCCGAATGAGTGGTAGGCCACCGGGACCGGCACCGGGACGTTCACGCCGACCATGCCCGCCTCGACGTCGGCGGAGAACCGGCGGGCGGCGCCGCCGTCGTTGGTGAAGATCGCCGCGCCGTTGCCGTACGGTCCGGCGTTGATCAGCTCGATCGCGTCGGCGAACGTCTCCACGCGCACCACCGAAAGCACCGGGCCGAAGATCTCGTCGGTGTAGATCGGCATGTCCGGGCGGACGTGGTCGAACACCGTCGGGCCGACGAAGAAGCCCTCGCCGTCCGCGTCGAACTCGCCCTCGCGGCCGTCCAGCACCAGAGTCGCGCCCGCCTCGGCGCCGGCGGCGATGTAGCCGGACACCCGGTCCTTCGCGGCGGCCGTGACGAGCGGGCCCATGTCGCACGAGCGGGTGCCGTCGCCGGTGACCAGCGTCTTCGCGCGGTCTGCGATGCGCGGGACCAGCGCGTCGGCGACGTCGCCCACCGCGACCACCACGGACACCGCCATGCAGCGTTCGCCCGCGGACCCGAAACCGGCGCTGACGGCTTGGTCGGCGACCAGGTCGAGGTCGGCGTCCGGCAGTACCACCATGTGGTTCTTCGCGCCGCCGAGCGCCTGGACGCGCTTGCCGTTCGCGGTGCCGGTTTCGTAGACGTACTGCGCGATCGGCGTCGAGCCGACGAACGAAACCGCCTCGATGTCCGGGCTGTGCAGGAGCGCGTCGACCGCGGTTTTGTTGCCGTGCAACACGTTGAACACGCCTTCGGGGAGACCGGCTTCGCGCCACAGCTCGGCCAGCCAGTTCGCCGCGGTCGGCACCTTCTCCGACGGCTTCAGCACCACGGTGTTCCCGGCCGCGATCGCGATCGGGAAGAACCACATCGGGACCATGGCGGGGAAGTTGAACGGCGAGATGATCGCGACCGGGCCGAGCGGCTCGCGCAGCGAGGTGACGTCGATGTCGGTCGACGCGTTGGCCGTCGCCGCGCCCTTGAGCAATTGCGGGATCCCGCAGGCGAATTCGACGACCTCCAGGCCACGCGCGACCTCGCCTGCCGCGTCGGAAAGCACCTTGCCGTGTTCGGCGGTGATGATCTTCGCGAGTTCGGGGGCCCGTGCGTCGAGCAGTTCGCGGAACCGGAACAGCACCCGGCTGCGCTTCGCCAGAGAGGTCTTGCGCCAGGCGGGGAACGCGGCCTTCGCGGCGGCGATCGCGGCCTCGGCGTCCGCGGCCGAGCCGAGCGGCACGCGTGCGGTGATCTTTCCGGTCGCCGGGTTCGTGACGTCCCCGTAGCCGTCCGGCGCACCTGCTGCTTCACCGCCGGCGATCCACTGGGACAGCGTCGGCACGGAATCGCTCATCGAGCCACCTTTCTCCTGGTATTCGCCCTCTGAGGGTCCCTCCCCGGCCGGTCCCGGGTAACCGACGAAGCGTCGGTTTGACCCGGCCTTGCTTTACAGATCGTCGGGTTATGCTGACGTCGTGCACCTGACCTTGCGAGACGTCCTCGAACTGCCCGTGATGGCCGCCGGGTCGCCGGTGGTGCGCTCGGCGGCGGACGCGATCGACGTGCCGGTGCGGTCGGTGCACGTGAGCGAGCTGAGCGACGTCGCCGGGACGCTGACCAGCGACGTTCTGGTGCTCTCGATCGGAAGGGCCTTCACCGAGCCGGGCTTCGACGCGGTGGCCTACGTGCGGTCGTTGCGCGACGCCGGAGCGATCGGGCTGGTCGTGGAGCCGGGCCAGCATCTGAAGGCGGTGCCCGACGCCTTGGTGCAGGCCGCGCGTGCCGCCCGGTTTCCGCTGGTGGAGCTGCGCAGCACGGTCCGGTTCATCGAGGTGACAGAGATCGTGCACGCGCGGATCGTCAACGCGCACTACGAGCGGTTGCGGTTGGCCGAGCGTGCGCACGAGGCGTTCAGCACGGTTGGTTCGGCGTCGCAGGCACCGGACGCGGTCCTTGCGCACGCGGCGGACTTGATCGGGTTGCCGGTGGTGCTGGAGGACCGGACGCATCGGGCGCTCGCGTTCGCCGGGGTCGGCTCGGCGGAGGCGCTGCTGCGCGATTGGCCCGCCCGGTCGCGCCGGGTGCCGTTCTCCGCCGCGACCGAGGTGGGCGGTCCGGAGAGCTGGATGTGCACGCCGGTCGGGCCGCCGCGCGAACGCTGGGGCCGGCTGGTCGTGCCCGCGAGGTCGGCGGAGCAGCCGGCGGCGTGGATGGTGCTCGAACGCGCGGCGGAGGCGCTGACCGTCGGGAAGTTGCTGGAACGCTCGCCGCTGTCGGTGGAGATCGAAGCGCAGGGCGATTTGCTGCGGGACCTGCTGCACGGCGCGGACGAGGGTTCGGTTCGCGCACGAGCCCGGGCGCTGGGGCTGGCTTCGGCGGCGTACTACGCGGTGCTGGTGTGCCGTCCGGCGCGGGCGGGGCAGGAGCGGGCGCTGCTGGACGCGGTGCTGACCAGCGACGGGATCGGCGGCGTGCTGGCGGAAGGCCGGGTCGCGGCGGTGTTCCCGTGTTCTTCGGTGGCGGCGGAGAAGGCGTTGCTGGAGCGGGTGGTCGCCGGAGTTCCGACGGGCCTGGCGGCGGCGTTCGGTGCGGCTGGACCGGTTCGGCGGCTCGGGGAATTACCGGCGGCGCTGCAGGAGGCGGTGCACGTCGTGGACGTCGAATCGCCTGGCACGCCTGGACTTCGGCGGGCTGGCGACTTGGGCGTGCGCGGATTGTTGTGGTGGCTGAGGGAACATCCTCGGCTGCACGAGTTCACGGAGGCGCAGCTGCGGCCGTTGCTGACGCTGCCGGAACCGCGTGCCAGCCGGGCGTTCGCGACGTTGCGGGCGTTTGTCGAGTCGGGGTATTCGATGACGGAGTTCGCGAAGGCGTTGAACCTGAGCCGTCCGGCGGCGTATTCGCGGTTGGCGACGATTGAGCGGGCGCTCGGAGTTGATCTGTCCAATCCGGACACTCGGCTTTCTTTGCACCTGGCCGTTTTGGCGCACGGCCACCGCGATTCAGCTTCCGGTACCCCAGCGCAGTGAGAGCCGGTCGGCGGCGCGTTCGGTGCTGATGTGCATCATGCTGCCGAGAATGGTCGCACGGTCGATGACGACAATGGTGCCGTCTGGGGTGCTGGTGGTGCGTTCGCTAACCAGGACCGGGGTGTTGACGGGTTCGTCGAGGAGGCGGGCGAGCTTGTCGTCGAGGGCGTCCGGGCGGATGGTCTCGGCGGCTCGGTCCACCGTTACGTCCAGTTCGGACAGTGCGGTGTAGAGCGAGACTGTGGTGAAATCGGTGTCCCGCAAGCGTTCCCCGTGCGGGGGAGCGACCCAGGACACCTGGTGGATCGCCCGGCGGCCGCCGAACTCGCGCACCCGTTCCAGGCGCAGGCCGGAATCGGTGGCCCGCGCCTGCAGCCGCGCCGCGACGCGGGCCGGCAGCCGTCGTACCGCTTGGCTGACGACTTCGGTGCGCACGACGTAACCCTGATCGCGCAGGTCCTCGGTGAAGCTGCGCAAAGAGCCCAGCTGGTACGAGGCCGGCGTTGGCGCCACGAAGGTGCCGCGGCCGGGTTGTTGCACGATCAGGGCTTCGTCGCTGAGTTCGCGCAGCGCCTGGCGGAGCGTCATGAGCGTGACGCCGTAGGACGCGCTGAGTTCCCGTTGCGGCGGCAAGGCCTCGCCGGGCGCGTACTCCCCGGCGCGGATCTTCGCGGCGAGATCCGCGGCGATCGCTCGGTATCGGGCCATGCGCGTCCGTTCTGGTCCGGTTCGGGTAGACCAGCGGATTCTAGTCCAGCGCGGCTCGCAGCGTCGCGACGTACTCGCCGACCTCCGCCGGACCGGCGCCGTCGAGCACTTGCCGCATGATCGCCGCGCCCACGATCACGCCGTCGGCCACCCGGGCGGCCTCCGCGGCGTGTGCCGGTTGGGAGATGCCGAAGCCGACCAGGATCGGCAGGTCGGTGGCACCCTTCAGCCGGGTGGCCAGCTCGATCGCGGAGGCGGGGAGGTGATCACGTTCGCCGGTGGTGCTCATGGACGAGACGGCGTAAACGAAACCTCGGCTCTGCGCGGCGATCTCGCGAGCGCGGTCGGCTGGCGTCGCGGGCGAGACGAGCAGCGCCAACTCGATCCCCGACTGCTCGATCGCGGGGACTTCCTCCAGCGGCAGGTCCGGCACGATCAAGCCGTCGACTCCGGCCTCTTTCAGCTGAGCGCAGAAACCCTTGCGGACCGCCAAGTTGGCGTACGTGCTCACGATGATCGGAACGTCCACTGTGGTCTCTTTTAGTGCATTAAGGACACTCAGCGGCGTCGTTCCGCGGGCGAGCGCGACGTTCGACGCTTCCTGGATCGTCACGCCGTCCAGCGTCGGGTCGGAGAACGGGATGCCGACTTCGATCGCGTCCGCGCCTGCGGCGACCAGTGTCGGGAGGTAGTCCGTCCAGTGTGGACTGATTCCGCCCGTGACATACGGCATCAAGATCTTGCGGTCGGTTTTCATGCGGTGGCCTCTTCGGAACGGGCGATGAGCGTGGCGATGTCCTTGTCGCCACGGCCGGACAGGGTGAGCAAGACCGTCGAACCGGCCGGAAGATCCGGCGTGCCAGCGGCTTCGGCCACCCAAGCGAGCGCGTGCGCCGATTCGAGCGCCGGAATGATCCCTTCCGTACGCGCCAATTGCGCGGCCGCCGCGACCGCTGCCTCGTCATTGACCGCGACGTACCGAGCCCGTCCGAGATCCCGCAGATGCGCGTGTTCCGGGCCGACTCCGGGGTAATCCAGTCCCGCCGCGATCGAGTGCGCTTCGAGGATCTGCCCGTGCTCGTCCTGCAGGAACAACGACTGCGAACCATGCAGCACGCCAGCCTGGCCGAACGTCGCGCCGGACCCGCCGATCGCCTCCACCCCGACCAGCCGCGCGCTGGTGTCGGCAAACCCCGCGAAAGTGCCCGCCGCATTGGACCCGCCGCCGACACACGCGACGACGAAATCGGGCACCGCCGCGTACTGCTCGCGGGCTTCCTCGCCGATCACGCGCTGGAATTCCCGCACCATCCACGGGTACGGATGCGGCCCGACGACCGAGCCGAGGCAGTAGTGCGCCTCCTCGGTCGCGCTGACCCAGTGCCGCATCGCCTCGCTGGTCGCGTCCTTGAGCGTGCGACTGCCGCTGCGGACCGGGACGACCTCCGCGCCGAGATAGCGCATGCGAAACACGTTGTGCGACTGGCGTTCCACGTCCTGTTCGCCCATGAACACGGTGACCGGCAGATCGAGCAACGCGCCCGCCGTGGCCGTCGCGACGCCGTGCATTCCGGCCCCGGTCTCGGCGATCAGCCGCTTTTTGCCCATTCGCCGCGCGAGCAGCGCCTGACCGACGGCGTTGTTGATCTTGTGCGACCCGGTGTGCGTGAGGTCTTCCCGCTTCAGCACGACGGTCACGCCGAGTTCGGCGGACAACCGCTCCGCAGGCGTCAACGGCGTGGGCCGGCCGACGTGCCGGGCGAGCATCGTCTGGAGCTGCTCGCGGAAACCGGCGTCGATCCAGGCGTCCTCGAACGCGTCCGCGACTTCGAGGCAGGCGGGCACCAGCGATTCCGGCACCCAGCGCCCGCCGTACTCCCCGAAGCGTCCTTCCTGGGTCAGGGTGCGCATGAGCATCTCCTTAGAGTTCTATAACTGTCTCCACTGTTATAGAACTCTTGGCGGCGGAGTGCAAGTCCGTCAGCGGTGCCGCAGCACCTCGACACCCTCGCCGGTCAGGTCGTCGAGGCATCGGGAGCGCCCGGTCATCGCCATGATCAGCGCGAGCGTCGGGCCGGACACGAGGGGTCCCGAGCCACCGGAAAAGTCACTGTCAGTCGCGGCGAGCGAGAGGCCGCGGACGCGTCCCTTGGCGAGTACGACGAGGTCGGAGCCGAGGTAGTACCGGGCCACCGTGGTGAGCGTTTCGAGCGGATAGTCGTGGCGGATCCCGAGCGGACGACGGATGTCCTCGCTGTGCACGACCGTCTCGCCGAGCATCGCGACGACCGGCAGCGGCGGTTTCGTCCTGCTCCCGATGACCTGGCGGAAGCGGGCCAACGTGTCGGCGGGGTGGCCGCCGAGGTGCTCGGCCAGCCGCATCGCGACCTGCCGGTCGAAGTCGAAACGGCAGCGGAGCACGCCCGCCATCCAGCGCAACGGCGTGAGCGATGCCGCTGCGGTGAGGTGGGCCAGCACCTCCCGGACGGAGAGCCCGGCGCACAGCGAAGGCGTGCGCCATTGAGCGTCGGACAGGGTGGCGAGGTCTTCGGCCAGCGCGGCGCGTTCGGCGTGGATCTGTGGCCAGGTCATCCGGTTCTCCTCGGTAGTCGTTCTTAGGTGAGACCGGCTGGATGCGGCAGAATCGTCGGTCGTGGGGGAGTTTTCTTCGGAAGCCGAGTTCACCCGTGCGGTGGCCCCGTTGCGTGCGGAATTGCGTGCGCACTGTTACCGCATGCTCGGCTCGATCCACGACGCCGACGACGCCGTGCAGGAGGCGTTGCTGCGCGCGTGGCGCGGGCTGCCGGGCTTCGAGGGTCGCAGTGCGCTGCGCACCTGGCTGTACACGGTCGCCACGCGCACCTGCCTCGACCTCATCGACCAGCGTGGCCGTCGCGCGCTGCCGATCGACCTGGGGCCGTCGAGCGAGCAGGTGGTGCTGGACTCAGCTCCGCGCACCGACGTGGCCTGGCTGGGCCCGTATCCCGATCCGCCCGCCGGCAGCTACGAACAACGCGAAGCAGTCGAACTCGCTTTCGTCGCCGCGTGCCGTCACCTGCCGGGCAACCAGCGGGCGGCGTTGCTGCTGTTCGACGTCCTCGGGTTCTCCGCCGCCGAGATCGCCACGATGATGGAAACGTCGGTGACCTCGGTGAACTCCGCACTGGCCCGCGCTCGCCGGACCGTCTCGGCGCACGTCCCCGCCCGCACGCAACAGCAGACCCTCCGCGCCCTCGACGACGCCCGGCTCCACGAACTGGCCACCGGTTTCGCGACGGCCCTCGCCGAAGGCGATGTCGACCGCCTGGTGGACCTGCTGACCGAGGACGTCACCTGGTCGATGCCGCCGCTGCCGCACTGGTACCGCGGCCGCGCCGCCGTGATCGAGTTCGCCTTCGCGGTCCCGATGACGCGCTGCCCGAGCTGGCGCTTCCGGCTGACCAGCGCGAATGCTCAGCCAGCGGTGGCGTTCTACCTCGGCGGTTCGGCGGCCGTCCCGCACGAGGCGTGGTCCGTCACCGTCCTGACCCTGCGCGACGATCGGATCTGCGATCTCACGTCGTTCCTCGGCGCGGAACACTTCCCGGCCTTCGGACTCCCCGCCTCGGTCACGCCTTAGGCGCGGCCCGCACGTGCGCGCGCTGCCCCTGCCGCCCGATCAAGCACAGGTACTCGACCGGCTCCGCCGTTGCCGCGTCGAACCAGTGCGGTACCCGGGTGTCGAATTCCGCTGCCTCGCCGGGCGAAAGCGTCATGTCGTGTTCGCCGAGCACCAGCCTTAACTGTCCATTGAGGACATAAGTCCACTCATAACCCTCGTGTGTCTTGGGATCGGGCTCCTGCTTTTCCGGTTGTCCCGGCAGAATGAACTTGTACGCCTGGATCCCGCCGGGGCGGCGCGTCAGCGGCAGGATCGTCACGCCGTCGGCGCAGCTGATCGGGCGGAGGTGGATGCGCGGGTCGCCGGTTTGCGGGGCGTCGACCAGTTCGTCGAGGGTCACGCCGTGCGCGCGGGCCAGCGGCAGGAGCTGTTCCAGGGTGGGCCGCCGGTTGCCGGACTCCAGCCGGGACAGGGTGCTGGTCGCGATGCCGGTGCGCGCGGACAGTTCGGCCAGCGTGATCTCCCGCTTCCGGCGCAGTTCGCGCAGCCGGGGGCCGACTGCGTCCAAGGCGCGTTCGTCGTCCATCAGTCGAGTTTGACATATTGGCAACGTTTCTTGCCAGGTCTGCTGGACGGTTTGCAAGGTAGAGGGAGGAATCAGGAAAGGGGCCGTTGTGCCGCACGCATTCGATCAGTCCTATTGGGACGAGCACTGGACCGCAGCCGCCGGGCACGCTCAGCTTGGACCGCATCCGCAGCTGGTCAAGGAGGCGGGGAAGCTCACGCCGGGGCGGGCGCTGGACGCTGGCTGCGGCGAGGGCACGGAGGCCGTCTGGCTCGCCGAAAACGGCTGGCGGGTGACGGCGGTCGACCTGTCGGAGGAGGTGCTGCGGCACGCGCGCGAACGGTCGAGCGCGGTCGAGTGGGTGTGCGCTGACCTGCTGAGCTGGACCCCGCCGGGGCAGTTTGACCTGGTCGCCACCCACTACGTGCACGCTGCGGGCCCGTTGTTCGAGCGGCTCGCGGAGTGGGTCGCGCCGGGTGGCACGTTGCTGGTGGTCGGGCACTCGCACGGGGAGCTGCATCCGCCGGAGTCGACGATCACGGTCGAGGACGTCGGGCTGGACGCTGGGCAGTGGGTGATCACTCTCGCCGAGAGCCGCACGCGGGAGGTGCCCGGCGGGGAGCTGCACGACACGATTCTGAGCGCTCGCAAGGTTTCTTCGCCCAGCGCGTAATCGGTGGCGGCGCGGGCCGATTCGGCGGTGCAATGGGGTGATGGCCGCCTATGACGAGATCGCGGATTGGTACGAGGAGGAGTTTCTTCGCGCCCAGCCGGTGAATCCGGGTACGGGTGCGTTGCGTGAGCTGCTCGGCCGCGGAAGTGGCGTGTGCCTGGAGGTCGGCTGCGGCACCGGGGTACACGCGGAGGCGGTGCGTGAGCTGGGCTGGACTCCGGTCGGCGTCGACCTGTCCAGCGGGATGCTGCGTCACGCCCGCGGCCGGCTGCCGATCGCGCGGGCGGACGCCGAGCGGTTGCCGGTGCGGGACAACAGCGTCGGAGCGGTCATCGCGATGCTGGTGCACACAGACATGCCCGCGTATTTCTCCGTGCTGCGCGAGGTGGCCAGGGTGCTGCGGCCGGGCGGGGTGTTCGTGCACGTCGGGGTCCATCCGTGCTTCTGCGGCGGGTTCGCCGATCGCAGCGACCCGGCCGCGGTGGTCGTCCGGGCTGGGTATCTCGACGGGCACTGGACCAAGGAATCGTGGACGGACCAGGGGATTCGCGACAAGCTCGGGGCCACGCACTGGCCGTTGCCGCAGCTGCTGAACGCGTTCCTCGACGCCGGTCTCGCTCCGGACCGGTTCGCCGAATCCGGGACTCCGCTGCCGATCGTGCTGGCGGTGCGGGCCCGCGCGTGATCCGCCGCAAATTCGGATGCGCGGCGCCGCGCGGGTCTTTACCCTGATGATCGTGATACAGCACCAGTTCTACCTCTGAGGGATTACCGCCTCCACCGGTCCGCGCGCGTTCGCGGCACCGGCCCTCGTCCTTGCTGTTCATCACGTTTCTTCGGAGGCATTTCCCTCATGTCATCTCCGCTTTCGCCTGCGCTCGTGCGTACGGCGCACGTCCGCCTGTCCGATGTCCACGTCAGCTTCGGCGGCCGTCCGGTGCTCGCCGGGGTCGATCTGGTCGCGGCGGCCGGGGACCGGGTCGCCATCGTTGGCGAGAACGGGCGCGGCAAAACCACCCTTCTTCGCGTGCTCGCCGGGACCCAGCCGGTCGATCAGGGCGAGGTCGTCCGCGCGGGTTCCATCGGTGTCGCCGACCAGCAGATTCCCTTGGGAGACAGCGAAACTGTCGGCGACCTGATCGATCTCGAACTGGCCGCCGTACGCTCCGCGTTAGCCAATCTGGAAGCCGCGACCACCGCGCTCGCCGAAAGCAAGCCCGGCGCGGACGACGCGTTCGCCGCAGCGCTGGCGGACGCCGAAGCGCTCGACGCGTGGGACGCGGACCGGCGCGTCGAGGTCTCGCTGGCCGCCCTGAACGCCGTCGACGATCGAAGCCGGACCCTCGGCACGTTATCGGTCGGGCAACGACATCGGGTCCGGTTGGCCTGCCTGCTCGGCGCGGGACATTCCGTGCTGCTGCTGGACGAACCGACCAACCACCTCGACGCGTCCGGCCTCGCGCACCTCACCGAGCGGCTGCGCGCGTACTCGGGGGTGGTCGTGCTGGTCAGCCACGATCGCGCGTTGCTCGCCGACATCGCCACGACCGTGCTGGATCTCGACCCGTCGAGCGACGGCCGCCCGCGCGGTTACGGCGGCGGCTACGCGGCGTACGTCGAGGCGCGGCAAGCCGAACGGGCCCGCTGGGAGGCGCTGCACGCCGAGCAACTCGCCGAACGGCAGCGGCTGGTGGACGACCTTTCCGCCGCGCAGAACCGATTGCGCGACAACTGGCGTCCGGAAAAGGGCCACGGCAAGCACACCCGCGCGACGCGGGCGCCCGGTTTGGTCCGCGCCGTCCACCGGCGGCAGGAGGATTTGCGCGCGCACGTGGTGGCCGTCCCGCCGCCGCCCGCTCGGTTTGTCATGCCGGAATTGCCGCAGCACCAAGGAACTGTCGCGCTGCGGGCCGCCGGGGTGACCGTCGCCGGACGGCTGGACCACCCGGTCGACCTGACGCTCGGCGGCGCGGACCGGCTCGTCGTCACCGGCCCGAACGGAGCGGGAAAGTCGACGCTCCTGACGGTGCTGGCCGGGATGCTGGAACCGACCGCGGGCACGGTCACGCGGGCCCGCTCGGTGCGGATCGGCTGGCTGGGCCAGGAATCCGACCTCCCTGCCCGGCGCACCGCCGCCGAACTGCTCGAGCAACGGTTCCCCGGCTCGGCCGACCCCGGCCTGCTCAGCGGCTACGACCGGCACCGCCCGATCGCCGAGCTGTCGACCGGAGCCCGGCGACGGCTGGACCTGGCGCTGGTCCTGGCCGCGCGCCCGCAGGTCCTGCTGCTGGACGAGCCGACGAACCACCTGTCCGCGACGCTGGTCGACGAGCTGACCGCCGCCCTCGCCTCGACTCCGGCCGCGGTGGTGGTGGCCACGCACGACCGGCAGTTGTTGCGAGACACGGCTTCCTGGCCGCGATTAGCGCTGTAGCCCGGACCGCCCCAATGTGGCATTGGGTGCGTGTGACGCACCCAATGCCACATTGGGGCGCTTGAGCCGCACGTGGCAACAACCGCGAAACATCCGCAGGGCAGCCTGAACCCATGCTGATCGACCGAGCCGACTTCTCCGACCCGCGACTCCAGCGCTTCCTCCAAGCGCACCTGGACGACCTAGCCCCGACCGCACCGGCGGAGAGCCAGCATGCCCTCGATCTGGCCGCGCTCCAGCGTCCCAACGTCCGGCTCTGGACTGTCCAGGACGACGGACACATCGTCGGCACCGCGGCCCTGGCAGCGCTGGAACCACGGCATGAGGAACTGAAAAGCATGCGCACCGACCCAGCGCGCCGCGGCCAAGGCATCGCCCGCTCCCTGCTGGACCACCTGCTCCAGGACGCCAAAGACCGCGGCATCGAACGCATCTCGCTGGAGACCGGCAGCATGGAGTTCTTCGCCCCGGCCCGCGCTCTATACGCCCGGGCGGGCTTCACGCTGTGCGCGCCGTTCGGCAGCTATCGCGACGATCCGAACAGCACTTACCTGTCTCGCCGGCTCTGATCGTCACAGATTTCCCGCGGCCGGTGTCCATCCGCTGAAAGACCCGAAAGCGGAGGAGGACAGCATGACGACAACGGTGCTCGGCGCGGGATACGCCGGGGTCATGGCCGCGAACCGGCTCGCCGGACGAGGCGAAGAGGTGGTGCTGGTCACCCCGGAGCCATGGTTCGTCGAACGCATCCGGCTGCACCGTGTGGCGACCGGTCTCCGGGAAAACGCCCGGCTCGACCTCAAGACCGTGCTGAACCCCGCCGTCGAGGTCATCGAAGGCACCGCGACCAAGATCGGCGACGGCAAGGTCCAGCTCGCCTCCGGCGAGAACCTGCCCTACGACACCCTGCTCTACGCGATCGGCTCCGGGGCCAGCGCGAGCAACGGCAGCTACCGGATCGTCTCCGAGCGCGAGACCGAACGGCTCCGGGATGCGCTCGCCGAGGCTCCGGAAGCGCCCGTCACCGTCGTCGGCGCGGGCCTGACCGGGGTCGAGCTGGCCGGGGCGCTCCGCGAGGCAGGCCGCGAAGTCAAGCTCATCACGGCCGCTACCCCAGAACGTCGCGCGATCCAGGCGCACCTGCGGTTCCTCGCCAAACACGGGGTGGAGATCGAGTTCGCACGCGTCGATCCAGCCGAGATCGAGGGGATCGTCGTGGACACCACCGGGTTCACCGTGCCGAGCCTCGCCGCCGATTCGGGCCTGCCGGTCGACGAATCCGGGCGGCTGCTGGTCGACGAGCAGCTGACCGTGCCGGGCCACCCGAACATCCTCGGCGCGGGCGACGCGGTGCACAGCTCGTTCCGCGCCGCGTGCGCGACCGCGTTGCCGATGGGGGCGCACGCCGCCGACGTCATCATCGAACGCCGCCAAGGCCAGTCCGGGAAACCGTTCCGGATGGGATACGTGCTCCAGTGCACCGATCTCGGCGGCGGACGCGGCCGGGTCCAGTTCCTGCATCCCGACGACACCGAGCGCGCGATCGCGATCGACGGGCGGGCAGGCGGGCTCGTCAAGGAGACGATCTGCCGGATGACCGTGCGATGGCTGACCCAGGAGCGGGATCGCGCGGGTCGCTACTCGTGGCCGGCCGGCGCCTAGACTTGGTCAACATGGATCACGGCGACGTCTTCACCGCGCATCGTTCGACGATGCTCGCCGCCGCCTTCCACATCACCGGATCGCGTTACGACGCGGAGGACGTCGTGCAGGACGCGTGGGAGACCTGGTCTCGCGTCGATCTCGACACCGTCCGCACCCCGCACGCGTTTCTGTCGGTGATGGTGTCGCGGCTGGCGCTCAACGCGGTCCGCGCGCAGCGGCGCCGGCGCGAGAACTACCCCGGTCCGTGGCTGCCGGAACCGGTGGTCGAGGGGGATTCGCCGGAGTGGGAGGTGCTGCATCGCGACGGTCTCGGCCAGGCGCTCGACTTCGTGCTGAGCACGCTGACCCCCGAGCAGGCGGCGGCGTACGTGCTGCGGAAGGTGCTCGACGTCGACTACCCGTCCGTCGCCGAGGTGCTGGAGACCACGCCCGCGGCGGCCCGCCAGCTCGTCTCGCGCGCGCAACGGGCGGTGACCTCGGCGATCGGCGAGTCCTTGCCAGATCAGGGAAATCGCGACGCCGAGGCGCTGGCGACGCTCGCCGGAGCGGTGCTGTCCGGCGACATCGGCAAGGTGGCCGCGCTGATCGCGCCGGACGCGGTGCTGTACTCCGACGGCGGCGGCAAGGTACTGGCCGCCCGCAAACCGTTGTTCGGCCGCGACCGGATCGCGCAGTTCCTCATGGGCATCTCCACGATGGAGGAGGTCACGATCGTGCCGGCGATCATCAACGGCGGGGCCGGCGCGGTCTTCCTGCAGGACGGCAAAGCGACGACCACCGTCACCGTCCGAGCTGGCGCGGAGGGCGTGTCGACGCTGTGCTTCGTGCGCAACCCGGACAAGCTGGCCGGCGTCACGCTCCCTTAGCCGCCGAGATCCCGTCGTACATCATCCGCCGCACCGCCTCGCTCAGCCGGCGCTGCTCGTCGGGATCCGGGTTGCGCAGCGAGGCGATCGCCGACGCCAGGATCATCCCGTTGATCGCCCGCGCGCTGTTGTCGACGTCGAGATCCGCGCGCAGGTACCCGAGTTCCACGCCGTGCGACAGATACGCCGCGGTCAGCTCCGTGGCCAGCTCGAAGAAGTCCAGCACCCGGGCCGCCATCGCTTTGTCGATTCCGGCCGCCTCGAACAGCAGCAGCCGCGGTACGCGCGGGTCCTCGCCGAAGATCTGCGCCAGCGCGTCGCCGATCCGGGCGGTCTGCTCGCGGTAGGCGTCCAACGTGGACACCGCGTCCGGCGCGTTCTCCGCGGTGAGCGCCGTGACGATGCGGGCGACCAGGTCGTCGATGACATGGTCGACGATGTCGCGCTTGTTCTCGAAGTAGCGGTAGAAGGTGCCGTGCCCGATGCCGAGCTTCGTGGCGATGTCGGAGATGCCGGTGGCGTGGTAGCCGAGGTCGGCGAAGCAATCGAAGGCCGCGTCGATGATCTCGCGGCGCAATTCCTGCTTCTTGCGCTCGGCTCGGGTGAGGCGGGCGCTCTCCTGGGACTCAGCTGTCACACCGTGCAGTGTATTGCCAAGCTCCGAGAAGTGACATACCGTTCCGTTACTGACAGGTAATTCCGGATGAGAGGTCGGACATGGACGCGCAGTACGACGCAGTCATCGTCGGCGCGGGCTTCGGCGGCATGGGGGCGGCGATCCAGCTCCGCCGCCTCGGCTACCGCGACCTGCTGATTCTCGACCGCGAGGACGACCTCGGCGGGACCTGGCACGTGAACCGCTACCCGGGACTGGCCGTCGACATCCCGTCGTCCACCTACTCGTACTCCTTCGAGCCCAATCCGTACTGGTCGCGGCTCTTCGCGCCGGGCGCGGAGCTGAAGAAGTACGCCGAGCACGTCGCGGACAAGTACGGCCTGCGCGCCTCGATGCGCTTCGGCACCGTGGTGACCGGCGCGACCTGGGACGGCTCCAGCTGGCGGGTCAGCATCGAAGGCGGCGAGACGGTCACCGCGAAATACCTGCTCACCGCCACCGGCTTCCTCTCGCAGCCGAAGATGCCGGACATCGAGGGCATCGAGAAGTTCGCCGGCAAGGTCATCCACACCACCAAGTGGGACGACAGCTACGACCTCGCCGGCAAACGCGCGGCGGTGATCGGCACCGGCGCGACGGCCGTCCAGCTCATCCCGGAGATCGCCAAGGTCGCCGCGGAACTGACCGTCTACCAGCGCACGCCGATCTGGGTCAGCCCGAAGCCGGACTACGCCGTGCCGAAGCCGCTGCAGCAGGCGTTCGCGAAGCTGCCGCTGGTGCAGCGCGCCGTGCGGATGGCGGGCAGCTCGATCCTGGAGCTGATGATGATCTCCGGCGTCGTGCAGTACCGGCAGTTCCGCGGCGCCAACCGGATCGCCGAACGCTGGTGCCGCGCGCACCTCTACCGACAGGTCCGCGACCCGCAGCTGCGCCGCAAGCTCACCCCGGACTACTCGTTCGGCTGCAAGCGGCCGACGTTCTCCAACGACTACTTCCCGTCCTTCACCCGCCCGCATGTGCACCTCGAAACGAACAGCATCGAGCGGATCGACGAGACCGGGATCGTGACCGCCGACGGCAAGCGCACCGAGATCGACACGCTCGTGCTGGCCACCGGCTTCAACCTGTGGGACACGAACTTCCCGGCGATCGAGATCATCGGCCGGGACGGCAAGAACCTCGGGAAATGGTGGCGGGACAACCGGTTCCAGGCGTACGAGGGCGTGACCGTGCCCGGGTTCCCGAACCTGGTTTCGCTCAACAGCCCGTATTCCTACAGCGGCTTGTCGTACTTCACCACCATCGAATGCCAGATGAAGCACCTCGACCGGCTGTTCAAGGGGATGCGCGCCCGCGGTTCGGACGTGTTCGAGGTGACCCAGCGGGCGAACGACGAGTTCCTCGACCGGATGAAGCACAAGGTCGGGCACTCGGTGTTCGCGCTCGGCCAGTGCGCGACCGCCAACAGCTACTACTTCAACCAGCACGGCGAGGCGACCCTGCTGCGGCCGACGTCGACGATCAGCGCGCACCGGGAAGCGGCGCGGTTCCCGTTGGAGGACTACAGCTTTGCCCGAGCGGTTTAGAGCAGTTCGAGGCCGCCGTCGACGGTGAGGATCTGCCCGGTGACCCAGGTGTCGGCGGGGTCGGCGAGGCGCAGCAGCCAGGTGGCCAGTTCACCAGGTTCGCCGCGTCGTCCCAAGGGAATCCGGCTCGCTTCGTCCTGCTTGATCTGGTTCACCGTCGCGTCCGGCAGGCCGGATGCGGTGAGAGCTTCGCTTTCGGTCGGGCCGGGAGCCAAGGCGTTGACCCGGATGTGGTCCGGGGCGAGTTCCAGCGCCCAGCTTCGGGTGAGGTGTTCGATCGCGCTCTTGGTAGCGGCGTAGTGCGAGGCACCGGGCAGCGGCCGGTGGCCGTAGGTGCTGGAGACGTTCACGATCGCGCCGCGGGTCCGGCGCAGGTGGGGCAGCGCGGCGCGGGCGAGCAGGCTGGGCGCGGTGACGTTGAGCCGGAACAGGTCGTCGATACGGGGGCCGGTCGCCTCGGCCAGCGGCATGATCGCGGTGGCACCGGCGTTGTTCACCAGCACGTCGACGCCGCCCCAGCGATCGACCGCCGCCTGCACGACGTCTTCTGGCGCGCCGTCGGTGGTGAGGTCCGCAGCGAACACGGCGATGCCCGGGTGCTGGCGGGCGGTTTCGGCCAGGGCTTCCCGACGGCGGCCGACGCCGAGAACGTGTGCCCCGGCCTGGGCGAACGCGAGCGCGGTGGCGCGCCCGATACCCGAACCCGCCCCGGTGACGACCACGACCCGGTCAGTGAACTCCGCGGCCATCCCGCTCCTTCGTTCGAAGATCGTAGAACATCGAACAAGGTAGCATGGCCGGCATGAAGCAGGCACGGCATCCGGATGCCGACGAGATGGAACTCGTCGCGGTCATGGCGGCGCTGAGCGATCCGATCCGGGTCGGGGTGGCCCGGGTGCTCGCCGACGGCCGGGAGCGCGGCTGGGGCGAGTTGCGGGTGCCGGTGGCGAAGTCGACGCTCAGCCATCACCTGCGGGTGCTGCGGGACGCCGGGATCACCCGCACCCGCCAGGAGGGCACCCGGTGTTACGTCACCCTGCGCCGGGACGACCTCCAGGACCGGTTCCCGGGTCTGCTGGACGCGGTGCTGGACGCGGCCGGCGCCGACAACGTCGGACAGCACGTGGAGCTGGTCGCCGACGCGTGAAGTACGCCGGTCAGGGGAACCTCGCGGCCCCGGCTGGCGTCGGGGATGGCGTGAACTCTGAGCATGCTGTCCTGGCGCGTCTTCGCACGCAGGCGGAACCCGTTCTCGGCAAGGACGTGGCGGCGCGGATCCGTGCGTTCGGCAACGGCGACCTGTACGTCGAGGCGCGCACCGGTGCCACGATCTGGGCCTGGCTGGTCGACTTCCTCCTGGTGACCGGCCTCTCCGCGGCCGCGGCGGTGGCGTACTACGTCAAGGCGTCCACCGTGGACGCCGCGGTCGGCGCGAGTGTGATCGGGGTAGCGGGGCTGATCGTGGTGCCGCTGCTGTACGGCTGGTTCTACGGCAACGGCCGAGGTCTCGGCGCGCTGTGCAACGGGATCCGCTTGGTCCGGCTCCGCGACGGCGGCCGGATCGGGCTCTGGAAGGCGGGATGGGCGATGCTGATCCGCACGCTCGGCTTCGTGATCATCGCGCTCGGCGTGCTGAACGGCGACGCCACGGTGGGAAACGGGGTGCGGGCGAGCATCGACGTGCGTGAGACCGACCGGCTCCGCGCGGCTGGCTTCGTCCGGCGGCCGTGAGCGGGTATCAGGTTCGCGCGGTCGCGGACACTCCCGAGCAACGGCTGCGCGACTACACCGCGCGGCTGCAGGCGATCGTCACCGCGCGGCGGGTATATCGGGTGATGACGGCCAGCCTCGCCGGGCTCTTCGGTGTCGCCGGAATCGGGCTCGGGCCGCACTCGGCTGCGGCAGGTTTCGGGCTGGCGGGCGGCGGGATTTTCTTCGCGGTGCTGTGGCTCGGCGGAACGTTGATCTGGCGTGCCCGGCCCGCGACCGAACGGGCGCTGAACCCGGGTTCGCACCCGCCAGTTGGCCGTACGCCGGGGAATGTGCGCGGAGCTTTCTTTGCCGCAGCGGGAATGGGCGGCTTGGCCGCTGTCGTTAGTGGACTGTCCTTTATGGCCCATCCGCCGCCGGACGCTGAACTGAAGCTGGCGATCATCGGACTCGGCACGTTCGCGGTGTTCGCTGTTTTGTTCGTTCCGCCGGGCTACGTCTACGCCAAGTCGGACCAGTACTTCGAGAAATGGCTCAACCGCAACCGTGCGGCCTACGAGGCTGCGGCGAGCCGCCTTTAAGGCGTTCGACGCCGCAATGTCGCCGCCCCAAGACCCAGCGCCAGCACCGCGCAGCCCAGCACGATGAGGATGTTGCGGGTCAACGTCATCGTCCAGTCCGAGCTGCGGGTGACCTGGGTGAGCGCCTCGACGGCGTAAGACAGCGGCATCACGTCCGACAGCCAGTGCAGCACCCAGCCCATCTCGTCGCGCGGCTGGAAAAGCCCGCACAGCAACGCTTGCGGCAGCACGAACAGCGGCATGAACTGCACCGCCTGGAACTCGCTCGTCGCGAACGCGCTCACGAACAGGCCCAGCGCCATGCCCAGCAGCGCGTCGAGCGCGGTGATCAGCAGCAGCGACCACACCGAACCGGCCACCGACAGGCCGAGCCACCACAGGCTGACCGCCGTCGCCACCGCTACCTGCAGCACCGCGACCAGACCGAACGCCAGCGCGTACCCGGCCAGCAGGTCAAATTTCCCGAGCGGCAGCGTCATCAGCCGTTCCAGGGTGCCCGCGGTGCGTTCGCGCAGGGTGGTGATCGAGGCGATCAGGAACATGATCACGAACGGGAAAACGCCGAGCAGCGCGGGCGCGGTCCGGCTGAACGTCGCGGCCGAGTTGAAGACGAAGCGCAGCAACACCATCAGCAGCGTCGGCACGAGGATCAGCATCACGACGGTGCGCGGATCGTGCCGCAGTTGGGCGAGGATCCGGCGGGTGGTGGCGAGGGTGATCGAGACAGTCATCGCTGGGCCTTCACCAGGTGCAGGAACGCGCGTTCGAGGTCTTGTTCGCCGGTGGCCGCGCGCAGGGCGTCCGGCGAATCGTCGGCGAGCAGTGCGCCGTCGCGCATCAGCAGCAGCCGGGTGCAGCGTGCGGCTTCGTCCATGACGTGGCTGGACACGAGAAGCGTGGTGCCTTCCGCGGCGAGGCGGTGGAAAACGTTCCACAAATGCTCGCGCAGCAACGGATCCAGCCCGACGGTCGGTTCGTCGAGCACGAGCAGCTCGGGACTGCCGAGCAGCGCGACGGCGAGACTTGCCCGGCTCCGCTGACCGCCGGAGAGCCGGCCGACCAGCGCGTCCGCGTGCGAACCGAGGCCGACCTGCTCGATCGCGTCGGCCACCGACCGCGACGGCGCGCCGAGTACGGAGGCGAAGTAACGCAAGGATTCGGTGACGGTGAGGTCGGCGTAGACCGCCGGCGCCTGCGTGGCGTACCCGATCCGCTTGCGCAGCCGGCGGCTTCCGGCCGGTTCGCCGAGCACGGTGACCGCGCCGCCGTGCGTCACCTGCACGCCGACGACGGCGCGCATCAGCGTGGTCTTCCCGCAGCCACTCGGCCCGAGCAGCCCGGTGACCGAACCGGGCTCGACGCGGAAGCTCACGTCGCGCAGCACTTCCCGGCCACCGCGGACGACCCGCAGACCGTCGATGACCACCGCGAAATTAGCCATGCGTTTAATTCTGCGCGCGCGGAATTTCCCTGTCAAGAGCGTCGGCCGAGGTCAGTCGCGCCCCAATGTGGCATTGGGTGCATCTGACGCACCCAATGTGGCGTTCGGTGCGTGGGACGCACCCAATGCCACATTGGGGCGGACGGAACCCGGGGGTGTGGTGGGTGCCGGGTCAGTCGCGGTCGACGTACTGCTGCACGGCGGGCGCGATCAACGCGACCACGTCCTCGTGCGCCGCCCCGGCGAGGGGTTCGACCTGGACGACATACCGGACCATCGCGAGCCCGACGAGCTGGGCGGCGATGCCGGTGACCCGCAGCGGCGGGATGTCGAGGGCGCCGGCGATCTTGTCCAGCAGCGCGCCTTGGATGAAGCCGCGCAGCATGTCCGCGGCCTGTTCGGTGGTGGAGACCGAGCGCAGCACACCGAAGAACGCGTCGCGCGAGGCCGGGGTTTCCCAGAGGGCCAGGAAGAGCCGCACGAGCCGTTCGCCCACGCCGGAACGCGGGCCGTCGAGGATCGCGGTCACGACGACGCCGGGGTCGGCCGGGAGGCGCAGCGCGGTCGCGAAAACCTGGTCCTTGCTGCCGAAGAAATGGTGCACGAGAGCGGGATTCACGCCCGCTTCGGCGGCGATCGCGCGGATTGTCGCGCCCTCGTACCCGTTCCGGCCGAACAGGTCCCGCGCGGCGGCCAGAATGGCCTCCCGCGTTTCGGTCTGCCCGGGGCGGCGTCCCGTCCGTGCCATCGGCGTCCTTTCGTCCGCTCCAGTATCGCGGGACCATGGGCGGTACAGCTGGCTGTACCTGATCTTTACCCCGCGCGGGATCGCCCGTCGTCCCGCGGCGGCCGTAAGTTCGGAAAACCTCGGGAGGAACGGGCGGCAGGGGGAGTGGGATGGACGAATCGGTTCGGGTGCTGATTCAGGCGCCGGATCCGCTGACGGACACCGGCATCCGAAGCTGGCTGCAGGCGAGACCGGAGTTTACCGTGGTATCCGACGAGGTTGACGTGATCGTCGTGGCGGCCGAGCTGCTGTCGGTCGAGGTGGCGTCCACGTTGCGCGTGCTGAAGGCCACTGTGGACGCTCCGGTCGTCCTGCTCGTCGACGAGGAGGCGGCGGGCGCGGCGGTGCTGACCGCGGTGGAGTGCAACGTGGTCGCCCTGCTGAACCGCGAGCGCACGTCGAGTGAGCAGCTGGCCGCCGCGGTGCTGACTGCTTCCCGCGGCGGCGGGATCCTGCCGCCAGCCGCGCTGGGGACGCTGCTCAGCCACTTCCGCCGCCCGGTGGAACCCCGTCCGAAGCACAGTTCCGGGCTGACCCAACGGGAAATCGACGTGCTGCGCCTGCTGGCCGACGGTCTCGACACCGCGGAGACGGCGGAGAAAATCAACTTCTCCGAACGCGCGGTGAAGAAGGTCATCCACGATCTGTCGCAGCGGTTGGAACTGCGCAACCGGACGCACGCGGTCGCCTACGCGCTCCGGAAGGGCGCGATCTGAGCCGGCTCAGATGATGCCGGTGCGCAGCGCGTACGCGACCGCGTGCGAGCGGTTCCGCAGATCGAACCGCACCAGCAGCGTGCTGATGATGTTCTTGATCGTCCGCTCCGAATACGCCATCCGGTCGGCGATTTCGACCGTGCCGAAGCCGTCCGCGAGCAGGCCGAGGATCTCCACCTCGCGGCTCTGCAGCCGGTGCCGGTCGAGGAAACCACGCGGATAACGGGCTTCCGCCTCGCTGGCGTGGAACTCGCTGGTGAGCCGCGTCGCGCGCGCCTCCTCCGGCTCGGCCGAGGGCACCCGGGCGGACAGCGCGCCCAGTATCCGGTCGCGCGTCGCGGAACCGCGGTACAGCACCGCGGCCAGCCCGAAGCCGCCGAGCCTGCTCAGCTCGGCCTGGTCGATCCGGTCGGCGACCAGCACGACGCGCACGTCCGGCACGAGCGCCGTCCGGCGGATCCGGGCCA
>NZ_JBHUKS010000018.1:0-170585 GCF_042684085.1 Amycolatopsis silviterrae | reverse complement strand
AGCCATCACGGCGTAGCGCGGGGACGCGCGCAGGTACGCGGCGGCCCCCTCGCCGCTGATCGGGTCGTTGGCGATGATCGCCACTCGTTCGGGCAATGCGCTCATGTCAGCTCACAGATCGGTCGTTCCCGCCGGCTACCCCTCCGCCGAGGGTCTCCGGTACGGCGCGCGGGTTCGATCCCGCGCGCTGCCGAGAAGCGGTAGCGCCTGCGGTACCTCGGCAGCTCAAGAGTTTGTTAAGTACTAAATTGAACGTTAGTACTTGTAACCGTAGTTGAACCATAGCACTAGACGCGGGTCCAGTGTTGAGTGTTGCCCGCACGAACGGGTGGCGTTCGGGCGGCCCGGCCGACCGGGCCGCCCGAGGGCTCAGGCCAGGGCCTGCGCGGGCGGAAGCCGCGCGGCCCGCATCGCCGGATACGCCCCGGCGATCGCCCCGACCGCGGCCGAAACCGCCACCCCGCCTGCCAGCGCGACCGGCGGCAGCACCGCGGGCCAGCCCTGGCTGAGCGCGTAGCCCGCGGTCGCGCCGACGCCGATCACCACCCCGACGAGCCCGCCCAAACCGGACAGCAGCACCGATTCGGCGAGGAACTGCCCGCGAATCTGGCCTCGCGTGGCACCGAGCGCGCGGCGAAGCCCGATCTCGCGCCGGCGTTCCAGCACCGAGATCACCATCGTGTTCGCCACGCCGACGCCGCCGACCAGCAGCGCCACGCCGCCGAGACCGAGGAACAGCGCGCCGTAGGTGTTCTTCGTCAGCTGCTGCGCGGCGAGGGCGTCGGACGGCCGGTCGACCGCCACCTCGTTCGGCGCGGCCGGGTTGATCGTCGCGGCGAGCACCGAGCGCACCGCGTCGACCTGCGATTCCCGGGCCCGCAGGTACACCGTGCTCGGGTGGCCGTCGAAGCCGAAGACCTGCTTGGCGACGTCCCAGCCGATCAGCACCGACCGTTCGACCTCCGGCGCGAGCGGCATCGGGGCGAGGATCCCGACGACGCTGAACCACGACGAGCCGATCAGGATCTGCGGCGGCCGTGCCGGATCGAGGTGGTCGATCCCGAGCCGCGACGCCGCTTCCGAACCGAGCACGACCGACGGGAACCGCTGGTTCGCCGCGGTGAGGAACGTCCCGGCACGGACCGTCCCGCCGAGCACCGGCAGCAGGTCCGGCCGCGCGGCGAACACCGAAACGCCCGCCGTGTCGCCCTTGTCCATCCGGTCGTTGCGGTACACCTTGGCGCTGACCTTGCCGACCTCCACCGCGCCCTCGACCGGCGCGATCCGCCGCACCATCGGGACCGCCGAGTCCGGCAGCTTGGCCGACCCGCCCAGCAGCGTCTGTCCGGCCTCCGCGCGCAGCAGGTTGGTGCCCATCGCGGCGAGCTTGTCCTGCAAGGCCTGATCCGCCGATGCCGGAATGGCCAGCACCGCGACCATCGCCGCGACGCCGATCGCGATGCCGAGCGCGGACAGCATCGCCCGCATCGGCCGGGTGCGCATCCCATGCGCGCCAAGGGAAACCAGATCGACCGGACCCAGCCGGTTCGGATCCGGCGGGGCGATCGGGGCGGGCGCGGTCACCGGAGCGCTCCCGCCGCGCCGGTGTCGACGCGCAGCGCCCCGTCCAGGATCTCGATCCGGCGCGGCATCCCGGCCGCGATCTCCCGGTCGTGCGTGATGACCACGACGGTCGTGCGGTCCGCGTTCAGCTCCGAGAGCAGGGCGAGCACCGCCGCGCCGTTGCCGGTGTCGAGGTTTCCGGTCGGCTCGTCGGCGAGCAGGATCGGCGGGGTGTTCACGACCGCCCGCGCGATCGCGACCCGCTGCCGCTCGCCGCCGGACATCTCGCCTGGCAGATGCCCGGCGCGGTGCCCGAGCCCGACGCGGTCCAGCGCGGTCAGCGCTTTCGCCCGCCGCTTCCGCTTCGGGACCCCGCTGTACAGCAGGCCAGTGCACACGTTGTCCACTGCGGACAGTCCGTCGTCGAGGAAGAACTGCTGGAACACGAACCCGATCCACCGCGAGCGCAGCGCGGCGAGCTTCCGGTCGGACAGCTGTGCGACGTCGTGCCCGCGGATCTCGATCCGGCCGCCGGTCGGCCGGTCCAATGTGCCCATCAGCTGCAGCAGCGTGGATTTGCCCGAACCGGACGGTCCGACGATCGCGACCATTTCACCGTCCGAAAGGGACAGTGACACCTTGCGCAGCGCGGGCACGTTCCCGCCGTAGGTGCGCGAAACCTCATACGCGGCAAGCACCGGGATCATGACGTGGTCACCACCTTTTGGCCCGCCTGCAAACCATCGGCCTTGACCTCGACCTGGCCGCCGGAGAACAGGCCGGTTTCGACGCCGACCAGCCGCCGCTTGCCCTGCTCGTCGACCTCGACCGCGTACCCGCCTTCGGCGAGCGCGACCAGTGCGCCGACCGGGACCACGAGCACGTCCTTGTGCACCTCTTTGGTGAACTGGACGGAGACTGGAACGTCGATGACGTCACCGGTGGCGGCCGGGTCGTCCATCCGGATCTGGACGGTGACCTTGGCCTTGCCTTCCTCTTGCCCCTTGTTCTCCTGGTCCTTCGCGGCGGTGTTGCCGACCTCGGTGATGGTGCCGGTCAGCGTGCGGCCGTTCACCGCGACGGACACCTTCGCGTCCTTGACCGCGACGCTCTGCTTGGTCGCGTCCAATTCGGCTTCCACGACGCGTGCCGTG
Source organism: Amycolatopsis silviterrae (assembly GCF_042684085.1). Taxonomy (NCBI): domain Bacteria; kingdom Bacillati; phylum Actinomycetota; class Actinomycetes; order Pseudonocardiales; family Pseudonocardiaceae; genus Amycolatopsis; species Amycolatopsis silviterrae. Next base: position 167,868 of record NZ_JBHUKS010000018.1, on the reverse strand, counting down.
CCGGTGTACTTGAAGACCTCGCCCGCGCCCGGGCCGCCGAGCTGCCCGGTCACCGCCGAAACCCGGATCTCGCCGGGCGCCAGCAGAACGTCCGCCGGGTCGAACGTCCCGGTCTGCTCCAGGCCGAGCGATTTCTGCCACCGCTTGAGCGCGGACGCGGTCGCCGAGGTGAACTTCTCATCCGGCGTGCCGAAACCGCTGTACCCCAGCGCTTTCAGGTTCTCCTCAAGCTCCTTGACGTCCGGTCCTTTGTCGACCCCGTCGTTCAACGCGCGGTAGAACGGCAGACTTCCGTAGAACAAGGGCACCGGTTTGGCGTCCACTGTGTACGCTGTCTTGCCGCGGCCGAGCACGTCGCCCTGCGCGGGCAGCCAGGTCACCGTGCCGTTTTTCTTGCCGCTCAACGTGGCTTCCTTGCCGTAGCCGAGCTTTCCGGTCGCGTTCTCCTCTTCCTTCAAGTCCGATTTGGTCACTTCGGCGGTCGACACCGGTTTCGCCGCCGCGGCCGGTTCCCCGCCGGACGCGACGTGCGTCAAGACGACCGCCGACGTCGTGCCGATCACGACGACCGTCGCGCCGGCGGCGATGAACCAGCGTGCTCGGGTCCGTTTACCGGTCACTTTCCGGCCATCCCCATGCCGCACGCCTTCATCGCTTCCTCCATTTTGGTCCCGTCGCCCTCCATCGGCATCGCCCGCGCACCGCCGTCCGCGCTGGGGTCGGGCATGTCGATGCCGTGCTCGCGCATGCACTTGGCGTCCTTGCGGGCCTTGTCCAGCTCCTCGGGGGTCAGCTTCTTCGGCACCCCGCCGCCCGGCAGGAGCTTCTTGCACGCGTCGAGCGCCGCTTGGTTCTTGGGATCGTCGGTGAAGCTGATGGTCGGGGCTTCGTTCTCGCCGGGGTCGGGCGTGTCGATGCCGTGCTCGCGCATGCATTTCGCGAACTTGCGCATCGCGTCCCGATCCGCCGCGGAATCGGTTTTCCCGACGGCGGCCCCCGGCCCCGAATTCGCCTTCGGGCTCGCGTTCGGGCTGGAGATCGACGGCACCTGCGGCGCGGTGTCCCCGGACGAGCACCCGGTGAGCAGCGCCAGCGCCACCCCGGCCCCGGCGGCCGTCAGAAGTGCTTTCCGCATCGGGATTCTCCTTCGCTCGGGCGGGTGGTTCCCGCCGGTGGCCCAGTAGTACCGACGCGGCTATACAGGCCCGTTAAGCGATCTTGTTTATCCTCTCCTTATGCCGGTGAAGGACACACTGTCGGCAGCCACGAAACGGGAGGACCCCTTGGCCGAGAAAAGCGCCGACGCGCGCCGGGGACTGTTCCGGCTGTCCGTGCGGACCCGGCTCACCGCGCTGTACGGCGGGTTCTTCCTGCTGGCCGGAATCGTGCTGACGGTGGTGACCTACATCGTCGTCAGCAACGAGCTGCCCGGGCCCGCGCAATACCTTGGCGACGGTGCCTCGGTGCGGCTCGGCCAGGCGATACCCGCCGACACTCAGTGGGCCCCCGCGGAACCGGCGTCGACGATTCCGATGCGCACCAGCCCTTCCCCGGTGGAGCAGGTGGCCTCGGCCGTGGTCACCGATTACCGCAGCTCGACAATGTCCACTTTGCTCGTCGCGTCCGCGATCGCGCTGGTGATCACCGCGGCGCTGGCGGTGCTGTTCGGCTGGTTCATGGCCGGACGCGCGCTGCGGCCGTTGCACACGATCACCTCGACCGCGCGGCGGCTCGAAGCCGGGAAACTCGACCAGCGAATCAACCTCGACGGCCCGAGCGACGAACTGAAAGAACTCGCCGACACTTTCGACAGCATGCTGGACCGTCTCGCCGGTTCGTTCGACAGCCAGAAACGCTTTGTGGCCAACGCTTCCCATGAGTTGCGCACGCCGCTCGCGGTGCAACGTACGCTGATCGAAGTCGCGCTGGAGAACCCGGAAGCCGGACCGGTGCTGACCAAACTGGGCGCGCATCTGCTGCAGACCAACGAACGCAGTGAACGGCTGATCGAAGGGCTGCTCATTCTCGCCCGCAGCGACCGCGGGCTCAGCGCGCGTACGCCGGTGCGACTGGACAAAGTGGTCCGTTCAGTCGTGAAACTCACTGCCGCGCAAGCGAAAGAAGCTGGCGTTACGGTCGAAACCCGGCTGCGCGCCCGGACCGTCGTCGGCGATGCGGTGCTGCTCGAACGGCTGGTGCTGAACCTGGTGAGCAACGCGATCAGCTACAACGTCCCGGACGGCTGGGTCTCGATCGTGATCGGCGCGACGCCCGCGCTGAGCGTGCGCAATTCCGGGCCCAATGTGGACGGCGGCGCGGTGGCGGGCCTGTTCGAGCCGTTCCGGCGCGGAAAACCGGATCGCACCGGTGCCGCGGACCACTCCGGGCTCGGGCTGTCGATTGTCCGTTCCGTTGCCCGCGCGCACGGCGGGGAGGTGTCCGGAAGGGCAAATCCGAACGGCGGGCTGACCGTAGAGGTGCGGTTGCCCGCTTGATCCTTATCTCGCTTTTATCGTCGTTCAGGGCATGATGATCGAATGCGGGTACTGATTGTCGAGGACGAACCGCTCCTGGCGGATTCGATCGCCGAGGGGCTGCGCCGCCATTCGATCGCGGTGGACGTCTGCTACGACGGCGGCGAAGCGCTCGAACGCGTCGCCGTGCACTCCTACGACGTCGTCGTCCTCGACCGAGACCTGCCGACCGTGCACGGCGACGAGGTGTGCGCCGCGATCGTCGAGGCGGGCGGCGAGACCCGGGTCCTGATGCTCACCTCGGCCGCCGACGTCACCGACCGCATCGAAGGCCTGAACCTCGGCGCCGACGACTACCTCACCAAACCGTTCGTGTTCGCCGAACTGGTCGCCCGCGTGCACGCGCTGGCCCGCCGCGCGCGCCCGGCGCTGCCGCCGGTACTGGAAGCGGCCGGCCTGGTCCTGGACCTCCCGCGCCACCAGGCGTCGCGCGATGGCCGGTTCCTGCCATTGTCGCCGAAGGAATTCGCGGTGCTGGAGGTGCTGATGCGTGCCGACGGGACCGTGGTGAGTGCGGAACAACTGCTGGAAAAGGCGTGGGACGAGCACGCCGATCCGTTCACCAACACGGTCCGGGTCACGGTGATGACGCTGCGGCGGAAGTTGGGATCGCCACCGGTGATCGAGACGGTCGCTGGGGCTGGATATCGGCTGGGTGCTTCGGCTGGTCCCGTTCCGTGAAGGACTCCTTGAGGGAATCTGGTTCCCCCAAGGAGTCCTTCACGGCTTTCGGGCCGGGCGGGCCGTGAGGGGGCCCTTCACGGACCTGGGTTTTGGTGGGTGCTGCTCGGACGGGGTTGAGGCGTGTCTGCCCAGGCCGAAGCGACTGGCTGGCTGCGTTGGCTCGTGCCGGGGCCGTCGCGGGTGGCCGGGAGCGGGGTTTGCCGTCCGTGAGGGGAACCCTGAGGGAATCAGAGTCCGTCAGGGTTCCCCTCACGGACTTGAAGAAGCGGGCATACCGGAATCAAGCGGGCATTTCGCCGACTTTGGTGTCCTTTGTGGACGATCAGTGGGCTGAAACCACGCAGCTTGAGTGCCCGGCATGGGAATTTGATCCCCCAAAGAGTCCTTCACGGACGTTTCGGGACCGGTCCCGCCCCCGCTGCGCTATCTTGGCCGCCTTCTGGTGACGGAGGAGGCATTGGTGGCAGAGCAGACAGTCGAACGGACCAGGCGGATCCCGGTGGGCGCGGTGCTCGCGATCGGGTTCGCGTTGCTGGCGGCGGTACGGGAGACCGTGTTCCTGATCTGGCCCTCCGGCACCGTCCACTCAGTCCGCCCCGGCAACAGTTGGGACGCCCTCGACGCGCTGTCCCTCATCACCATGTACCTGCCCGCCGACGACGGCACCATGTCGGCCAGCATGCTCGGCGGCCTGGTCAGCCAGGTTTTCTGCGGCGTGTGCTGCCTAGCTGGCGCGATGCTGCTGGCACTGCGCAACTCGCTCGGCCGGGCCCTCGTTCTCCTGGGCGCGGGCAGCAGGCTGCTGGTCGTCGTGGTCGCCCTTGTCTTCGCGTTCGTCCCGATCGACGGTACCCGGGTGCTCGACACGTCGGCCGTCGACAGTTCGTCGCTCGTCGGGTTTTTCTTGATCTCGGTCGACTGGGTACTGCCATTCCTGGTGTGTGCCTTCGCGACCGGCCGCCGCGCGAAATCCTGGCTGCGCGCCGGCTAGACGGTCTTGAAGGTGGCCATCATCCCCATGTCCTCGTGCTCGGCGTTGTGGCAGTGGAACATGTACCGCCCGCGATACCCGTCGAACCGGGCGATCACCTCGACCGCCTCGCCGGGCTGAAGGTCCACAGTGTCCTTGCGGCCGACGTCGCGCGGGGCGGGATCCTTGCCGCCGCGGGAAAGCACCTGGAAGTGCACCAGATGCAGGTGGATCGGATGGTGCAGATCCGCGACGAACCGCCAGATCTCGACGTCGCCGAGTTTCGGCTGGGCGGCGATCTTGGTCGGGGTGAAGGCTTCGCCGCCGATGGTCCAGCCGTGCCTGCCGTTGAACTGTCCACTTCGGAACGCGAACTCGCGGGTCACTGTCGCTTGTGTACGGTCGAGTCGTTCCACTTCGGACAGTTTGGCCGGGATATGGCTGTCGTCCTTCGCCCGGCGCGCGACGCGAAAGCGCATTACCTGTGCGGTAGTCCCGGTCCCGAGGCGATTGACCAGCGTGACCTCGGTACCAACGGGATAAGCACCGAAATTGACCACCACGTCGTACCGTTCGGCGGGCGCGATCGGCAGATGCGCGTGGCCGCGCGGGGTATCGAGCAATCCTTGGTCCGAGCCGATTTGCGTGAACATGGGCCCGCTCGGCGGCGGAGGGTCGAGCGCGAGGTCGTAGCGGCGGGCGTTGGAGCCGTTGAGGAATCGCAGCCGGTACCGGGTCGCCGACACTTCCGCGATCGGCCACGGCGCACCGTTCACCAGCAGTACGTCGCCGAGAACCCCGGCGGCGTAAGCGTCTTCGACGCCGGGGACTGTCCGCAATGAAGGGTCGAGCGACGGGTACCGCATCGAGCCGTCCTCGGCGAACGCGCGGTCGGTGATCATCAACGGCAGTTCTCGCTCGCCGCGCGGCAGTGGCAGGGCGTCCTCCTCGTCGTCGCGGACGATGTGCAGTCCGGCGAGTCCTCGATACACGGCCGGACCGGTGAAATCCATCCGGTGGTCGTGGTACCAGAGCATCGCGGCCTTCTGCTGCAACGGATACGTGTACTCGCGGCTGCCGGTGGTGACGACGGCGTCCGGATCGGCCATTCCCGAATGCCCGTGCCCGGCGCCGGCCAGATACCGGCCGTCGGCGGGCAGGACGAGGTCGGTGGCGTATCCGTCGGACTCCGCCGGGGTGCGTCCGCCGTGCAGGTGCACGACCGTCGGCACCGGAAGTTCGTTGCGGTGCCGGACGATCGTGGTCCGGCCGCTGCGGGACTCGATCGTCGGACCGGGGAAAGTGCCTTGATAGCCCCAGATCGGCGTGCGCAGTCCGGGCAGGATCTCCGCGGTGCTCGCCCGTTGCACGATCTCGTACCGGTCGATGCCGCCGTCGCGCGCCACCGGTTTCAGCACCGGCGGCAGCGGCAGCGGGACCTGAAACGGTTGCGGCAGCGGCACTTCGCTGGTCAGCAGCTCCCCGGTGGCGGCGGCGGGCCGCAGCAGCCGCGGGGTGACGAACCCGGCGGTGAGCACCACTCCGGCACCGCCGGCCAACCCGAGAAACCGCCGCCGGGACATCCCGCTCATCGCCGCGCTCCCGTCCGCCAGATGCCGAACAGCGTGCCGAGCGCGATCGCGACCAGCGCGACGCCGAGCGGAATGTGCAGGTCAAGCGCCCCGGCCTGACCGGCGAAGTACTGCGCGGTCTCGCCGCCGGCCAGCAGCAGGCTCGCCCAGAACGGCCATTGGACGCCGCCGCGCCACCAATACAGCGCGGCGGGCACGAGCTGTGCCAGTGCGACGGTCGACACGATGTTCGCGCCGAGTTCGTGCATCGCGAGCATGTCGTAATCGCCGATCAGGTACCGCCCGGCGAACACTGGCTGACCCAGGATCGCGACGGCGTGCACCGTCACGAAAGCCCGCATCACCACCAGCAAGGTTCGCCCGCGTACGTGCTCGGCTCGGGCCGCTTCGGCCACCGTTCCCCCTTGTGCGCGTAAGTCTTCCCCCGAACAGACGCTAAGCTGAAGTTCTCATGCCGTCCAAGACCAAAATCGGCATATACTCATGACCTGGGGGCTATGAGATGGACCTGCTGCAGCTGCGGTACTTCCAGGCGGTCGCCTACCGCGGCCACCTCAGCCAGGCGGCGGCCGAACTGCACATCGCGCAGCCGTCGCTGAGCCGGGCGATCGCGCGGCTGGAAGCGGATCTCGGCGTGCCGCTGTTCGAACGCGCGGGGCGGGGGCTGCGGCTCAACCACTTCGGCTCCGCGTTCCTGCGCCGCGTCGACCGGGCGTTGCGCGAACTCGACGACGCCCGTCAGGAGGTCGTCGACCTGGCCGGTCTGGACCACGGCCGGGTCGCCGTCGCGTCCGAAACCCTGCTCACGCTCACCGGCCTGGTGAGCGCCTTCCGAGCGGAGCACCCCGGCGTCGATCTCCGGCTGTACCAATCGTCGGCGGAAACCATGGCGCAGCAACTGTGCGCAGGCGAGGTGGATCTGTGCTTCGCCTCGCAGCCGCTGCTGCTGCCCGGTTTGCAGGCCCGCGAAGTGCTGCGCGAGGAGGTGCTGGTCGCCGTGCCCGGCACGCATCGGCTGGCGAAGCGCAAACGCGTGCGGATGGCGGACCTCGCGAACGAGCCCATCGTGACGACCCGGCCCGGCTACTGGCCGCGCACCCTCGCCGATCGCCTCTTCGCCGAGGCCGGCCTGGAACCGAACTACGCCTGCGAGAGCGACGAACCCGGCGCGACCGGCCAGCTGATCTCGGCCGGGCTGGGGATCGGCTTCGTGCCGGAGGTCGCCCGCCGCGCCACCATCGGGGACGTCACGGCGGTCGGGCTGGTTCTTGACGTTCCGGACTGCTCCCGGAGCCTGTCGGTGGTCCAGCGTTCGGACTCGTATGTTTCCGCGGCGGCACAGCGCCTCGCGGAGTTCGCGGCGGACTACTTCGCCAACCCCAGTTTCGCGGTGTGAATCATCTTGGACTAATCGTTCCAAGATGGCTACCCTCGAACGCATGACAGCGATCCCGGACGGCTTCCGCAGCGAGTTCGTCACCACCGCCCGAACGCGGCACCACGTCGTGACCGGCGGCGACGGTCCGCCGCTGCTGCTGATCAACGGCTGGCCGCAGACCTGGTACGCCTGGCGGCACGTGCTGCGGCCGCTCGCCGGGCACTTCACCGTCGTGGCCGCCGAACCGCGCGGGATGGGCAAGTCCGCCAAGCCGCGGGACGGCTACGACGCCGGTTCGCTGTCCGACGACCTGGTCGCCGTGATGGCGGAGCTGGGCCACGAGAAGTTCGCCGTGCTCGGTCACGACATCGGGATGTGGATCGGCTACGCCATGGCCGTCGACCATCCCGCCCGCGTGACCCGGCTCGCGGTGGCCGAGGCGGCGATCCCCGGGATCTCCCCGGAGGCCCCGTTCTTCAGCTCCGCCACCACGAACAACCGGCTGTTCCACTTCAGCTTCAACCGGCTCGAAGGCATCAACGAAGACCTCGTCCGAGGCCGTGAGTCGCTCTACTTCGGACACCAGTTCGCCACGAAATCCGCGCCGGACAACGAACTTGAGCCAGCCGCGGTTGCGCACTACGTCGCGTCGATAGCCGAAAGCCCCGACGCGCTGCGGGCGAGCTTCGAGCCGTACCGGGCCATCGAGGTCACCATCGAACAGAACCGGGTCCGCCGCGAGACCCGGCTGACGTTGCCGATCCTCGCGATCGGTGGCGAGACCTCGGCCGGAGCGGCGGCGGGAGAGACGATGGCCTCGGTGGCCGACAACGTCGTGTCACACGTCATCGAAGGCAGTGGCCACTACCCGGCGGAGGAACGTCCAGAAGCCTTCCTGGCTCTGGTGCTGCCGTTCCTGGCCGCCGGGGAGTGAATTCAGGCCGCCGGGAGGAACCGGACGGCGGACTCGAGCGCGACCTGGATTCTCCCGTGCACCCGTGGATTCAACAGCACGGTGCCGTCGAAATCCCCGCCCGAGGCGAACACCGCGACCGGTAGCGTCAGCGCCTGGAAGAACCCGAACAACGGCCGCAGCGCGTGTTCCAGCACCAGTGCGTGGTGGTCGCCGCCGCCGGTCGCGGCCAGCAGCACGGGCTTGTCGACGAGGGCGTATTGGTCGACAAGATCGAAGAACTGCTTGAACATTCCGGGATAAGAACCGCGGAACACCGGCGTCGCCGCGATCAGCAGATCGGCTTCCTCGGCGGTCCGCAACGCAGCCTCGACCTCCGGCGGTGCGTCGGAGCGCTCGATCGTCCCGGCGAGACCCAGCCGGTACACGTCGATCCGGGAGACCTCGATGGGGGTCAGCCCGCCGAGGGTTTCCAGGATGACGTCCACCAGCCCCATCGTCTTGGACGGCTGGCTCGGGCTTCCGTTGACAACGGCCACCCGCAGCCCGCTCACGCCGCGACCTCGCGCCGCACGACCGGGGCAACCTCGGTGCCGAGCCGCTCGATCGCTTCGAGGTGCTCCTTCTGCGGCATCCCGCCGAAACCCAGCTGGATCAGCGCCCGGTTCAGCCCGTAAACCTCGTGGTAGGCAAGCAGCTTCTCGATCAGCTCCGCCGAACTGCCCACCAGCAGCCCCGACCCGGGCGAGGCCTGCGCTTCAAAAGCGGACCGGGAGATCATCATTCCCTCGCCGCGCTGATGGTTGTTCTCCAGCATGCCCTGCGCGAAGTAGGGATACATGGTCTCGCGCGCTTCCTGGCTGGTGCGCCCGACATACCCGTGCACATTGATGCTGATCGGCCCCGGTTCGTGCCCGGCTTCCTGCGCCGCCTCCCGATAGAGCTCGGCGGTCTGCTCGTGCTGGGTCAACCGTCCGAGCAGCAACGCCATCGCCATCGGCAGCCCGCGCCGTCCGGTGCTGACGGCCGAAGCCGGGGACCCGCCGACCCCGACCCAGATCGGCAGGGCGTCCGCACGCGGCGCGATGTCCGCGTCGACCAGCGGTGCGCGGAACTTTCCCTTCCAGGTCAACGGGTTCTCCTCGCGGATCGCCAGCAGGAGGTCGAGCTTCTCGCGGAAGAGATCGGCGTAGTCGGCGAGGTCGTAGCCGAAGAGCGGGAAGGATTCGGTGTACGACCCGCGGCCGGCGATGATCTCGGCGCGGCCGGCGGAGAGCAGGTCGATGGTCGCGAACTGCTCCCACACCCGCACCGGGTCCTCGGAACTCAGCACGGTCACCGCGCTGGTCAGCCGGATCCGCTCGGTGCGCTCGGCCGCCGCGGCGAGCAGGATCGCGGGCGCGGACCCGACGAAGTCGGTGCGGTGGTGTTCGCCGACGCCGAAGACGTCCAGTCCGACCTGGTCGGCGAGCTGCGCCTGTTCGATCGTCTCGCGCGCCCGCTGCCGCGGCGAGGGGAGCGCCCCGGAAACCGGGTCCCTGGTGAGTTCTCCGAAGGTCAGGATGCCGAGTTCGAACGGCCGCTTGGTCTGCGGTTCAGCCATGGTCGGTGCTCCTTTCCGGCATCCGGTCGCGGGCTGCGGCCGGGCCTGCCTGAATTAACCTGTCTGCGCAGACAACTATTTCCGGCGGTGGTCGCGGTCACCCGTTTGCCCGGTCCCGGCTACCGTGTCGCCATGGCGAGCGACGGGCTGCGGGACCTGGAACAGGAGGCGTGGAGCGGGTTCCTCTTCACGCACGAGCGGCTGTGGCGTGCGCTCGCGGAAGGGCTCGCGCCGCTGAACGTGAGCATGGCGGAGTACAGCGTGCTAGCCCTGTTGGCCGAAGCGGGTGATGCCGGCATGCGGATGACCGACCTCGCTCAGCGTCGCCTGATGTCCACCGGCGGCTTCACCCGGCTGGCCGATCGGCTCGTCAGCCGCGGGCTGATCGAGCGCCGCCAATCGGAGGCGGACGCCCGCAGCTTCGACGCGGTTTTGACCGCGCAGGGCCGCGCGCTGATCCGCAAGGCCCGCCGCCGGCACCACGAAGACCTGCGGACGCTGTTCTTCGACCGGCTGGACGACGAGCAGTTGCGCCTTCTGGCGGGCATCTGGCGGGACCTCGGGGACGGCTGAAGCTGCGCAAACCGGGGGAAATGTCCGATTCTCGACCATGGACGGTTGTTGCCCGGTCACGAACTGCTCATGCTGAACAGTTATTCCGCACGAGCAGGGGAAGCCAGATGCAGCAACAGAGCTTGGCGGTCCGGTGGTCGTCGCGAACTGTCCGGTCCGGGCCGTTTCACCGCGCGTTGTCCGAGGCCGTCGATCGGCGCGGGCTGTCCCTTTCCCGGTTGCGCGCGCACCTCGCCGCGCACGGGGTTTCGGTCGCCGAGTCGACGCTGAGTTACTGGCAGCGCGGCTTGCGCAGTCCGTCCGCGCCACGATCGCTCGATGTCGTGCGCGCTCTGGAGTCGGTGCTGAACCTGCCGCCGGACAGCCTGGTGGTGCTGATCGGGCCGCACCGGACCGTCGACGCCGACCGCCGCCCGTCGCTGCCGGAACTCCAGCAGAGCTGGGCCGAGACGTTCGCGCTGCGTGATGAATTGGGCGGGATGCCCGGCGGCGAGGAGAACGCGGACCTCGACGTGGCGACCGTGGTCGACGTGCTGACGCTCGGCGCGCAGGGCCGGACCGAGGAGATCTCGTCGACCATGGTGGTGCGCGCCCGAAGATCCGGACAGGACAGTTTCCTGGTGACGCACCAGGACGAGGACGGCAGCGACGTCACCGCGACCGAGATCGTCGCGGTCGACGGCTGCCGGGTCGGGCGGGTGCGGCGCAGCGTGCAGTCGGCCGGGATGGTGTTCGAGGTGCTCTTCGACCGCGGCCTGGCCGAGGGGGAGACGCACACGTTCGGGTTCACGCTGCGTCCCGCCGCCTCGGTCCGGCCGGGGAGTTTCCACCGGATCGTGCGCTCCCGGATGTCGGCGTACCTGCTGCGGCTGCGCTTCGACCCGGCCGCGCTGCCCGCGCGCTGCCTGCGGACGATCCGGCCCCGGGAGGACCTGGAACTGCTGGTCCGCGAGCCGCTGTTCTGCGGGCCGGGGAACACGATCAGTGCCTACTTCGAGGAACTCGGCGTCGGGATCGCCGGGGTCGATCTCATTTGGGATTGATCCGCCGCCTCGTCCAGCGCCACGCCAGGAAGCCGCCGCCGAGCACCACGGCGGAGCCGAACACGATCAGCCCGACGGTCAGCGATCCGGCCGGGCCGGTGTCCCGCTGCTGGACGGCCTGTTTGAAGCCGATCCCGCCGCCGCGCTGGTATTCCGAACCGGGCAGTTTGTCGGCGTAGCGTTCGTGCACCTGCTGCTGGTAGCTGTCGAGCGGCGTGAACTCGCCGACCGGAGACTGGGGAAGGCTGGCCTGCAGGAGCACGACGCCGTCCCGGCCGAGGTCGTACCATCCGTTGATCTGCGGTTCGTTCAGCAGCACCGAACCGGGGCGGAGCCGGGCGCTGAGTTTTTCTTCGTCGTTGCCGGACAACACGTTCCCGACCGACCAGCCGCTCGGCGCGGCCTGGTCCGGGGCGGAGCGGAGGGTGGCTTTCGCCCCCGTCGCGGAGGTGGCGGTCACCGCGATCGCCCGCAGCACCCCGGCCGGGGCTCCCGGCTTCGCGGCGACGAAGTCGGGATTGAGCGTGTAGACCGGGATTCCCTTGTGCTCCAGCGTGATCCGGCCCGGATCGCCGTGCCCGACCTGCCGGAAGTTCGACTTGGCGAAGCTGATCGCGCGCGCCGTGGCCGCGGCGTTGACCGCGGCCGCGACGTCCTGCTCCGACGGCGGCGCGACCCACGAGGCCCCGGCGGCCTCGGCGGGACCGGCGGACAGGAGCGCCGCGACCGCGATCGCCGCGCCGGCGGCGAACTTCCGGCAGATCTCACCCATGGCGGCTCGTCAGCCCTTCTTGATGTTGACGATGGTGTCGTTCCAGGTGAACTGGCCGTTGCGGCGGTACTGGTTGTAATCCCAGGTCTGGTACCGCTCGTAGGTCGGCCACGGGTCGCCGACCATCAGCGACTGGTTCGAGCTGTCGTATCCGTAGATCACCTCGGCGTGCCCGCCGCCGGAGGTCCAGTAAATGCCGGTCAGGTTCAGGATTCCGGAGTTGACCTGGTTCTGGATCGACGAGTAGCTGATCGGCCCGTTCGCGTCCTGCGCGGAGAACCCGGTGCCCTGGAAGCCCTGCACGATCTCGTAGATCTGCGCTGCTTCGTTCGGGCAGTACCCGCCCGGCGAACCCTTGCCCGCCGCGCAGAACTCCTCCTGCGAGGCGGAGCCGCCCTGCGACTGCTCGATGCTGGCACCGTCGGCGGCCCAGCACCACTGGTCGTTTTCCTGCACCTGCTGGCTGTAGTCGAGCTGCTTCGACGCGGGCAGCGCGTGCGAGGTACGCGCGCCGAGCGGCTGGATCTCGCGCACCTGGGTGTGCGTCGCGGTCTTGATGAGGCCGTTCGGCTGGCTCACGTCGCCGGACGACTGGGCCAGCGCGGCACCCGGCAGCAGCGCGGTGGCAAGCGCGGCCGCCCCGGTCGCCACCGTAATCCGGACAGTCCGCCGGGTGGGTCGGTAAGTCATCGAATCTCCTTGTGCCAGACGGGGAAGGGGAGCTTGCCGGGGTCGACCCGGCCGAGCATCACTGTGTGCTCGCCCGTTCCCGCAGAGCAACGGCCCCGGCACGCGGTGTGAGCGTTCACAGCGGGGTTCGCGGGGAAACGACTAGCACCGCCGCGGTTTCATGTGTCGCGGCGGTCGGTAATTCGCAATATTCACAACGCGTTCACACTCGATGAATCGCGCTGGACGGGGTTGGTCCACAAGGGACCCGGGTTACGGAAGGCTGTTCCGCAGCGCGCTCCGGAGCAGTTCGGGCGGCGTCGATTCCGGCTGCAGCACGGCCTGCATGGTCAGCCCGTCGAGCAGAGCGGACAGCCGGACTGCTTCGACCGTCAGGTTCAGTTGTTTGGGGAGTCGGCCGAGCGCGACGGCTTCGCTGAGGATTCGCGTGATCAGGTCGCGCAGGAACTGGTGCTGCGCGTCGGCACTCTCGCGGAATGCCGGACGCGTACGGGCGGCGACGGTGAACGCCAGCCACGCCACCGCTTCGTCCCGGCGTTCGTCGTCGAGCGGGAGGAATTCGGCGAGCAGATCCTCGACGAGGGTCCGGCGATCGGAGTCGGCGGCGAGCAGCCGTGTCACGCGGACCGCGACGCGCTCGCCGATCCGGTGGCCGAGCTGATCCATGGTGAAGATCATCATCGCCTCGTGGTCGGCGAAGTAATGCCGGATCGACCCGATCGCGAGGCCCGCCTCCTTGGCCACGCTGCCCAGCGTCGCGCCCTCGACGCCGGCCCGCCGGACCACCCGGACCACGGCCTCGCTGACGGCCTTCCGCCGGTCTTCCGGCACCACGATCTTCGGCATGGTTGCGTTTATAGCACGATGGTGCCACGATGGTTTTGGCATGGACGTGCCAAATAGCGGGGGGTCGTGAGTGCTGGTGCCGGTTCTTGCCGGTGCCAGCACTCGCGGGGGCGGGGCGGTGGGGGCTTGCGAGGCAGGGGTCGGTCAGGAGGTGGCTGGGGGTCGTGAGTGTTTGTGCCGGTTAGAACCGGCATTGCCACTCACGAGGCGGTAGCCGGGTCCGGCGTTGCTGTGGCTGGGTCGCGGGCGGCGTGCGGTGCGGGGGGCGTGAGTGGCGGCGCCGGTTCTAACCGGCATTGCCGCGCACGAGGGGGCGGGCCCGGCCCGGCGTCGCTGCGTATGGGTCGGGAGGGGGAGGGGAGCGGGGGCGTGAGTGCTGGTGCCGGTGGGAATCGGTGTGGCCGCTCGCGAGGTGGTGGCTGGGTCCGGCGGTGCCGCGGATGAGTCGGGCTGCGAGCGGAGCGGGGGTGGTGCGTGGCAAGGCCGGTTCCAACTGGCATTGCCACGCACGAGGAGCTGGCCTGGCCCAGCGTCGCTGCGCATGCGCCGGGCGGTGGGCGGAGTGGGGGCATGAGTGCTGGCGCCGGTTGGAGCCGGTGCCAGCACTTGCGAAGGGCGGGGCGGAAGGGCCTTGCGCGGCAAAGCTCGGCCAGGCGCTGGCTGGGGGCGTGAGTGTTTATGCCGGTTAGAACCGGCATTGCCACTCACGAGGCGGTGGCCGGGCCTGGCGTTGCTGTGGATGGGTCGGGGTTGTGTGCGGAGTGGCGGTCGTGAGTGCTGGTGCCGGTGAGAACCGGCGTCAGCACTCACGAGGCCTTGAGCCGGAGGGGGTCCGTGATGAGCGGGTGGGTGCTTGCGGGGTTGGTCGTCGGCGTCGTGGTGATGCTGGTGTTCCGGATGGTCGGGGAGCCGCTGAACTGGCGGGACACGGTCGCGCCGCCGGTGGTGCTGATCGCTATTGGCGTGGCGGGGGTGGTCGGTTACCAGGGGCTGACCGGCACTGACGTGTGGTGGATCGTCGGCAGTTGCCTGGTCGGTCTGGCCTTCGGCGCGGCGCGTGGCACGACTATCCGGTTGTACGAGAAGAAGGGCGAACTGTGGCAGCGCTACCGCAAGTCGAGCCTGGCGCTGTTCGTGCTCGGGGTCGGCGTATCGGCCGGATTCACGGTGCTGGCGGTGAAATGCGGCATGCACGAACAGGCGCGGCCGTATCAGCTCGCGATCGGGGTCAGCTTCGCCGGCGAAGCGCTGGTGCTGATCCCGCGCGGGCTGCTCTCCGACGTGCCGTTCGCGAAGGACAAGGAACGGCCGTGGGACAAGTGGCTCCAGTCCCGGGTCCGGTGAAGTCCGCTCAGAAGAATCGCCCGGAAGAATCGCTCAGGAGAGTTCGGCCTGCCGCCTCCTCAGTTCGTCGATGACCTGGTCGAACACCGCGCGGTGCGCTTCCAGCCGGGCGAGGGTGAGGCTGATCGACTCCTGGACCTGCTCGACGTCCTCGGCGGCGATTTCTAGGTGGTCCGGCCGTTCGGCGGTGGCTGTCCCGGCTCGCACCGGGCGGTCGACGCGCGGGAGGAGCCGGCCCTGCGGTTCCCGGTCGAGCCAGGACGCCATGTCTCGCATCTCGTCCTCCAGCCGCACCGTCCACGACTGCCGCCGCCGGGCGTCGCGGCCTGGGTCTCGGCGTTCCCAGCCTGCGACGACCATGCCCTCGATGGCCTCGGCCGCCTGGTGGCACGCGTGTTCCAGCCGCGGCAAGGGGTCCAGTCCGATCGCCGAGATTTCTTCCAGCAGCGCGCCGCTCGCGGGCCACACCCCGTCGACGGTGTGCGTTTCGGCGACGTCGTGCGCGGTGGCGAGCAGGACCTGGATCGCCTCGCGCACGTTCGCCACGTCCGCCGGGGCCAGGTCCTCGTCGGAGAGCCGGTGCGGGGACTCGGCGCGCGGCGGGCGTTCCCCGACCGGCCAGGAACGCTTCCCGCCGCGCCGCCGATAGTGCTGCTGCATGGCCTGTTTGGACCGGTTCCCGTACTCCGCGCCCAGCTGCTCCCAGGTCCAGCCGTGGTCGAGCACCGATTCGATCAGCGTGACCTCGGCCCGGTCCAGGTCCCGGCGGACGTCCGGGACCAGGTGCAGCGCGTCCGCCGCGTCTTCCGCGCCGAGGTCTTCGCGCTGCCCGTTTCTCGCCGCGCGCAGCAGTTCGTCGAGAAACGGGTTCCGGCGTTGCCGGAAGTATCGGGTGGTCATCTCCTGTACGGGGTCGTCGGCCATAACGTCAACGTACCCGTTGACGCGGCCACCTGTCAACTAATACGTTGACGCCGTCACCAGGTCACCGGCAGCGCATGGACGCCGTAGATGTTCATGGCGGTCCGGAGCGGCACCTCGTCGGCCGGGACGGCGAGTGCGAGCGTCGGGAAGCGGCGCAGCAGCCCGGCGAAACCGGCGCGCATTTCGATCCGGGCGAGCTGCTGCCCGAGGCATTGGTGCACGCCGTGGCCGAACGACAAATGCGTGCGCGCCTTCCGCTCGACATCGAGGGTTTCGCCGTCCGGGAAATGCGAAGGATCGCGGTTGGCGGCCGCCATCGAAACGAGAACGGTCGACCCCTTGGGAATCTTTTCGCCGCCGAGTTCGAGATCCTCGGACGCGTAACGGAAGACGATGTCGACCACCGCGAGATAGCGCATCAGTTCCTCGACCGCGCCGGGAATCAGGTCCGGATCGGCATGCAGCGCGGCCAGTTGCGCGGGGTTCTCCAGCAGCGCGAACGTGCCGAGCGCCAGCATGTTCGCCGTCGTTTCGTGCCCGGCGAGCAGCAGCAGGAACCCGATGCCGACCAGTTCCTCGATGCTGAGGTCGTCGTCGCGGGCCAGGTCGGACAGGATGTCCGAACCGGGTTCCGCGCGTTTGCTCGCCGCCAGTTCGCCGAGATACGACGTGATCGCCGTCCAGGCCGCGATTTTGTCCTCGACGGACTGGTCCCGCTGCATGAATTGCGCGGAATTCTTCTGGAACATGTCCCGGTCCGCATACGGGACGCCGAGCATTTCGCAGATCACCAGCGACGGCACCGGAAGCGCGAATTCCGCCACCAGATCGACCGGCTTCGGACACTGGGCCAGATGATCGAGCTGCCGTTCGGCGACCTCGACGATGTGCTCCTCGAGCCGTTTCATCCGGTTGACGGTGAACGTGCCGGTGAGCTTCTTGCGCAGCCGCGTCTGGTCCGGCGGGTCCATCGTGATGAACAGGCCGGGCACCTGCGGCGACGGGTCGAACTCCTCTTGCGCCTCGGGCATGCTCGGCGTTTCGTAGGGCACGTGCACCGGGCCGAGGTCCTGGCGCGAGCTGAACCGCGGGTCGGCCAGCGCCTGGCGGACCGCGTCGTAGCCGGTGACCAGCCAGCCGTCGTGCCCGTCCGGGAACTTCAGCGGGCTGACCGGGCGGTCCTCCCGCAACCGGGTGATGGCGGACGGCGGAGCGAACGGGCCTGCGTCGCGGTCGAGCGGCAGGCCGGGCGGGCGGGTCATCTTCGGATCCCCTCTCTGTGGTGGTGCGACCAGCGTCACCGCGGCGGCTGACATCCCGCTGATACGGGCCTGCCGAGTCAGCAAGTCCGTTTCGATTACGATCCGGGCATGCCGGATACGCAGTACGAAGACCTGCTTCAGCACGTGCTCGACACCGGGGCCGAGAAGGGGGACCGCACCGGTACGGGCACCCGGTCGATTTTCGGGCACCAGCTGCGCTACCGGCTGGCGGACGGATTCCCGCTGATCACCACGAAAAAGGTGCACTTCAGGTCCATCGCCTACGAACTGCTGTGGTTCCTGCGCGGCGACTCGAACGTGAACTGGCTGCGTGACCACGGCGTCACGATCTGGGACGAATGGGCCGCTCCGGACGGCGACCTCGGCCCGGTGTACGGCGTGCAGTGGCGGTCGTGGCCGACCCCGGACGGCGGGCACGTCGACCAGATCAGCGACGTGCTCCGGACGCTGCGCGAGAACCCGGATTCGCGGCGGATCATCGTGTCGGCGTGGAACGTGGGGGAGATCCCGCAGATGGCGCTGCCGCCCTGCCACGCGTTCTTCCAGTTCTACGTCGCCGAAGGCAAACTGTCCTGCCAGCTCTACCAGCGCAGCGCGGACCTGTTCCTCGGCGTGCCGTTCAACATCGCGAGCTACGCCCTGCTGACGCACATGATCGCCGACCAGGTCGGCCTGGGCGTGGGCGATTTCATCTGGACCGGCGGCGACTGCCATATCTACGACAACCACCTCGACCAGGTGCGCAAGCAGCTTTCCCGGGACGCACGGCAGTTCCCGTCGTTGAGCCTGAAGCCGGCGGACAGCCTGTTCGAGTACCGCTACGAGGACATCGCGATCGAGGGGTACGACCCGCACCCCGGGATCAAGGCTCCGGTGGCCGTCTGATGATCGGGCTGATCTGGGCGCAGTCGGCGAACCGCGTCATCGGCCGCGACAACGCGCTGCCGTGGCACATCCCGGAGGACATGAAGCACTTCCGCACGGTGACCGCGGGCGCGACGGTGCTCATGGGACGACGCACGTGGGAGTCGTTGCCGGACCGCTTCCGGCCACTGCCCGGACGCCGGAACCTGGTGGTCTCGCGCACGCCGCAGGAGGGGGCGGAGACCTTCCCGTCCCTGGAGCAAGCGTTTGCGGCTGCCGACGGCGACGTCTGGGTGATGGGCGGCGCGCGGATCTACCAGGAGTCGCTGCCGTACGCCGACCGGATCGAGGTGACCGAACTCCGCGAGTCCTTCGAGGGCGATGTCTACGCACCGGAGATCGGCCGGGAACCGGACATCGTCGGCGAGTGGCAGGAGTCGAAGAACGGACTGCATTACCGGCACCTGAGCTGGGGGTCGTGAGTGGCAATTCCGGTTAGAACCGGCATCGCCACTCACGACACCACCGGCCCCACCCTCAGCGTCCCGGCCTCCGCGTCCAGCTCCGCCTCCGGCCCCAGCGGCACCGACAACGGCGCGTAACCGTGCCCCACGTCAATGCCCCCAACCACCGGAACACCCAACACCCCCAGCCGATCGCGCAGCACGTCCAGCACCGTCCAGTCCCGGTCCGTGTAGTCCTCGAACCCCGGGAACCGGCCAAGCGCCACCCCGCGCAGACCGCGCAGCGAACCGGACCGCATGAGATGCGTCAGCTGCCGATCGACCTGCCCTAACCCAATCGCGCGTGGGGCTTCGAGGAACAGGATCGCGCCGTCCAGACTCGGCAGCCCGGCGCCGATGAACCCGATGATGGTGCCGAGATGCCCGCCGACCAGGTTCCCGGTGGCCCTCCCCGGAAACGCGATCGCGGCCGTGAGCGCCTCCGGATCCCGGTGCAGCGTCGTGGGTTCGGTCTCGAACAGCAGCCGCCGGGTCGATTCGGCTGAGCGCGCGTCGGCGAGGAAGCCGTGGATCCCGGCGATCCGGCAGTGCCGCCACAACGCGAGGTGCAGGTTGGTGATGTCGCTGAACCCCATGAGCGGCTTGGGATCCGCGCGCACGGCCGCGAAATCGATCCCGTCGGCGATCCGGTACGCCCCGGCCCCGCCGCGCGTGGCGATGACCGCGCGCACGCCGGGGTCGCGGTAGGCGTCGTTGAGGTCGGCGAGCCGGTCCTCGTCGAGCCCGGCCAGGAACCCGTGCCGGTCGAGAGCGTGCTTGCCGATCTCGACGGTCAGCCCCCAGCCTTCCAGCGTCCGCACGGAGTCCTGGAGCATTTCGTCGGTCGGCCAGCTCGCCGGGGACACGAGCCGGACCCGGTCCCCAGCCTGGATTCGCGGCGGCAGCACGACGTCGGTCACGGGTCCACTCTGGCAGACGGCGAAGTAGCGGACACTGGCTGACCGGTTCCTCTGCCACCGTGGCGCGCACACGAAAGGAACCAGCACATGCAGATGCGGCTTTTGGGGCGGACCGGAATCAAGGTCAGCGCCTATTGCCTGGGCACGATGAAGTTCGGCCAGATCGGCAACCCCGACCACGGCGAGTGCGTCCGGATGGTGCACCGGGCGCTCGACGCGGGGATCAACTTCGTAGACACCGCTGATGTTTACGGACCCGGCGGGGAATCCGAGGAAATACTGGGTGCGGCGTTGAAGGGCCGTCGCGACGACGTCGTGCTGGCCACGAAGGTCAACGGCTCGATGGGCGGGGAGCCGAATCGCGGGGGAAGCTCCCGGCGCTGGATCGTCGCGGAGGTCGAACAGTCGTTGCGGCGCTTGCGAACCGACCACATCGACCTCTATCAGCTCCACCATCCCGACCCGGACACCGATCTGGAGGAAACCCTCTCCGCGCTGACCGATCTGGTGCGCAGCGGCAAGGTGCGCGCCATCGGGTCGTCGAACTTCCCGGCGTCCGAGATCGTCGAAGCGCAGTGGGTGTCGCAGCGCGCGGGGCTGGCCCGGCCGCGGACCGAGCAGCCGACGTATTCGCTGCTCAACCGCGGGATCGAGAGCGAAATCCTGCCGGTCTGCCAGCGCTACGGCATGGGCGTGCTGGTGTGGAGCCCGCTCGCGATGGGCCTGCTGACCGGCCGCTACCGGCCCGGCGGCGAGAAGCTTCGGGAAGCACAGCTGCGCTTCGTGCCGCAGCACATGAGCGACGAACGCAAACACGCCGCGGTCGAAAAGTTCGCGCGGGTCGCTGAGGAAGCGGGGCTTTCGCTGGCTCAGCTCGCGCTGGCGTTCGCGGTCCACCACCCGGCGGTGACGTCGGCGATCATCGGGCCCCGGACGTTGCCGCAGCTCGAAGACCTGCTGGCCGGAGCCGACACCCGGCTGGACGACGAGCTGCTGGACTGGATCGACGAGATCGTCGCGCCGGGCACCGACGTGGGCCCGATCGACGTGGCCTACGTTCCGCCGTCGCTCACCGACCCGGCGCTCCGCCGGCGGCCTGCCGGTTGATCCGGCCGCGGACGATCGGCGGCACGTACCCCGTCGCGACCACCTCACCGTCGAACCAGGCGGTCAGCTTCTCCGCCTCCGCTTCCAACGCCGCCGCAGCAGCCCGCGAAAGCGGTTCGATCGGCACGACCTCCACCGTTCCGTCCGGTCGCTGGGTCCAGGTCCCGACGATCCGGCCGTTCCACCACGCGGTCGGGCCGGCGTTGCCCGCGCCGTCGAAGAGCAGCGGAGCGTGGCCGCCGAGGTAGAAGTCGCGGCGGCGCCAGCCCATGGTCGTCGGGTCGAGGGTCGGCAGGAGGGCGGCCCAGTCCCCGTCGAGGCGGACCTCCTCGTCGTCCAGGGGATGCAGCCACGCCGGGGTGCCGTCCTCCAGTTCGGCGGGCGCGGCACCGACGTCGTCCAGCGCCCGCCGGACCGCGGTTTTCGTCGCGCCGAGCCACCACACCAGGTCGTCCTCGGTCCCCGGCCCGAACGACCACAGCCACCGCCGCACCAGCTCCCGGTAGCCCTCGCGTTCGTCCAGGACGCCCGGATCCTCGCCGAGCCACTGCTCGACGGCGGTCCACACTGGACGCGACGTCTGCCATTTGCCCGCGTTGTCCCCGCGGACCACTGAGCCGCTGGCCGCGAGCACGGTGAGCACGCGCGAGCCGACCGGAGCCAAGACGGTGGGCCGTCCTTCCGCCGCGATCCGTGTGCTCAGCTCGGGAACGCGGGCGCGTAGCTGGACCGTGGTCCCGGGTTCCTCGCGGATCGCGGCAAGCGCCTCGGCACACCTCTCCGCGACCCACGCCGCGCCGTCGCTGATCCCGGCGAGTTCGGCGTCCTTGACCAGCCGTGCGGTCAGTTGCCGCGCGACCCGGGCCGCCGCGCTTCCCCGTGCGGCGGCGAACAAATCGGCCGGAAAGGCGAAGACGGTCCGGCGCATCGCCAGCTGCCGCACGACGGTCCGGCGGCCGAACAACGCGTCCGAAATGGACTCTCGATCAGCGCGGGACCGGGCGTACGCGGACAGGTAGATGCTGCTGGCTTCGGTGGCGTGCAAGCAGGCGACCGCGCGGACGGCGTCCTCCACTCCAGCCGTGGCGGCCGCCAGTGCGTGCCGCAGTCCGATCCGGTCCCGTCGCTCGTCGTCGGTCACTTTTCGCATGGTTCCGATCATGCCGGAAATAGCGGTCACTGCCTGACCTCTACTGCTGCGAACCTCGGTTCCAGTGCCGGAACGAGTCCGGCGCGGGAACCGAGGAGTCGAAATCATGGCAGTGCACGCCGTCGCCCATCTGAACTTCCGGGGCGAGGCTAGGGAGGCGCTCGAGTTCTACCGGTCGGTGTTCGGCGGGGAGGTCCGGATCGCGACGTACGGCGACTTCGGCATGCCGAAGGACGTGCCGGGCGCGGACCGTGTCGTGTTCGGGCAGGTCACCGGGGACAACGGGTTTCAGGTGATGGCCTATGACATCCCCGGTGCCGCTGGAGCCGCGCCTGCCGGCGAGACCACCCGTGAGAACGGCACGACGATCACCACGGAGAAGTTCTTCCTGTCCGTGAGCGGCGATTCCGTCGACGAGGTCGGCGAGTTCTGGAAGAAGCTGTCCGAGGACGCGAAGATCATCGAACCGTTCGGCCCGTCGCAGTGGGCCCCGGCGTTCGGCATGCTCCAGGACCGCTTCGGCGTCACCTGGATTCTGCAGGTCGCCGCCTAGCCCGCCGGTCTGCGGCCGGAGTCCTGCGCCGGCCGCAGACCGGCTTTCACACCGGGCGCGGCGAGAGACCCTGCTCGAACGCGAGCACCCCACTCGGGTCGTACTTCGCCGCGACCGCCCGGAGCGCCCGAAGATTCACCCCGTAGTACGCGGTGGGCCAGTCCTTCTGGTCGTCGTTGAGGTAATTGACGTACGCGCCGCCGGTGGCGAATTTCGCCAGCCGCGCCTGGACGTCGTTCACTTCGCGCTTCGCCGTTTCCCGGTCGACGCCCGGGTCGGCGCTGAGGTAGACCTGCACGTCGCCGAACACGCCGCGGTGGGCGAAGGCCGTGTCCGTGGGGCGGACGTCGGAGACCGCCGCGTCGAGCGGGTTCACCTCCAGCGCCACCTTGGTGTCGCCGGTGACCAGTGCGCTCAGCTGTGCCGGGTCCGCTTTCGTTGTCAGCACCCGGGAAGCTGCCATGAATCGGCGCCGCCCGAGGTTCCCGGACCAGAAATCCATCGCGCCCAGGTAGTCCGTCTCCTGGAAGCCGGTGACCGTGCCCTGGACGCCGGCGCGGCGCTCCAGATCGGCGATGAGGTCGCGCGCCTGCTGCGCGCCGCCGAGGAGACAGCCGGGGACGCCGGCGGCCGGGCGGGGGCCGCCAAGCACCGAGATGTTCGACCAGAACTCGCGTGGCGCGGCGGTGACCCAGTCCTGCCAGGCACCGTAGACGTCGGTGCCCGAGCCCTCGGGGAAGTTCACCACGAACACGGTGACCCGCGGCGGCGCGGGCACGGTGCGGAAGGTGAATTCCGTGGTGACGCCGAAGTTTCCGCCGCCTCCGCCGGTGAGCGCCCAGCCGAGGTCCGAACCCGGGTCGACCGAACGCAGCCGCAGATCGCGCGGCGTCACCACCTTCGCACTGTCCAGGTGGTCGCACGTCAGCCCGTATTTCCGCATCAGCACGCCGATTCCGCCGCCGAGCGCGAGCCCGGCGATGCCGACCGAACCGCAGGTGCCGCCGGGCAGCGCGCGGCCTTGCGCGGCCAGCGCGTGGTAAACGTCGATCAGCCGCGTGCCCGCGCCGATCACCGCGGTGCCGTTCCGGCAGACCTCGACGCGGTTCATCAGCTTGAGGTCCGCGACCAATCCGTCGCCGGGCGTGGAATACGCGACGTAACTGTGCCCGCCGCTGCGGGCGGCGAACTTGATGTTGTTTTCCGCCGCGAATTCCACGCACTTCCGGACGTCGTCGGCATCGGTGCAGCGGGCGATCGCCGGTGGGTAGCGATCGTCGTAGAGGAGGTTGAACGGCGGGCGGATTTCCTCGTAGCCCGTATCGTTTCGCTGCAGTAGAGCGCCGTGCAGCTTTCGGCGCAGCGCGGCCCAATCCGGTTTTTCGGCGGCTTCCGCGACGGCCCCGGTGCCGACCACGGCCGCGCCCGCCGCGACCGCGGACAACTGCAAAAGACGACGACGGCTCAACGGCATGGATCGACCCCTCCACGGCCCGGCGGCTCGGTTGCGCCCGCCCGAGATTCCCCTTGTCCGACAGCGCCAGCATAGACTAATCTTTCCGAAATAGAAGACGTATCTACGGTATCTCGTAAATACGTGATTCGGGGGCTCTCCGATCAGGAGGTGCGGGCGTCATGCACTCAGACGGCTCGGACTCGCCCGGCCCGGCTTCCGCACGCTCCGCGCGCCGGTCCGCGGTGCTGGCTTCCAGCATCGGCACGTTGCTCGAGTACTACGACTATTACCTGTTCGGTCTAGCCGCCGCGGTCGTGTTCCCGGCGGTGTTCTTCCCGGCCGCGGATCCGCTCACCGGCCAGCTGTCGTCGTTCGCCACCTTCGCCGTCGGATTCGTGCTGCGCCCCGTCGGCGGCATCGTGATCGGCCATCTCGCGGACCGGTTCGGCCGCAAGAACGCCTTGATCCTCACCATCGTGCTGATGGGGGTCGCGACGATTCTCATCGGCGTGCTGCCCGGATACCGCCAGATCGGCGTCGCCGCCCCGATTCTGCTCGTGCTCCTGCGGTTGCTGCAGGGCTTTTCGACCGGCGGCGAAATGGGCGGCGCGATCTCGCTGGCCGTCGAGCACGCCCCGCCGCGCAAACGTGGTCTCTACGGCGCCCTGCTGCTGTCTGGGGCGGGGGTCGCGTTGCTCATTTCCTCCGGGCTGATGGCGTTGTTCGCGACCCTTCCGGACCGGGACTTCCTGGCGTGGGGCTGGCGGATCCCGTTCCTGCTGAGTTTCGTGCTGCTGGTCGCCGGCTTGATCATCCGGATGCGCGTGGGCGAAACGCCGGAATTCGAACGCGCCCGGAAGAAGGGGGCCGGCGCGCGTATTCCGCTGCTGGCCGTACTGCGCCGGCCGCGCAATTTGATCTACGGCGTGCTGTTCGGTTTCGCCAACAGCATCGGCGGCTACGTCATCACCACCTATGGTGCGTCGTACGTCAAGAAAGATCTCGGCATGCCCGCGTCGGTGGCGCTCACCGCGACAATGGTCGCCGCGGGCGCGCAGATATTTCTCGCGCCGACGTGGGGCGCGCTGTCCGACCGGATCGGCCGGAAACCGGTGTTCCTCGGCGGCTGTGTCGGGCTCGCCGTGGTGATCTTCCCGGTGTTCTGGCTGTTCGAAACCAAGAACCCGGTCCTGGTGGCGGTCGCGATGGTGCTGGGCTTCTCGGTCTTCGTGATGGCGATGTCCGCGCTGTCCCAGACAATTCTGTCCGAATTGTTCGATACGCGCTCGCGCGTCACCGGCGTTAACCTGGGCTATCAGCTCACCGCGGTGCTCGGCGGCGGATTCGCCCCGTACCTCAGCGCTTTGCTGGTCGGCGCGACCGGTGCGGTGTGGGGCGTCGGCATCTACGTGATCGCCGGCTGCGTGCTCAGCGCGATCGCGATGCTGTTGTTGCCCGAACGAGCCGGACAACCGCTGCCGGAACCGGCCGATGAACCGAAAGCCGCGACAGTATGACCTTGCTGGGATATGTCAGCGACGAACGCTATCTCGCCCTGCCCGAGGTCGCCGTCGAGATCAGTAACGGCGATTCGCACTGGACCGCCCGAACCACCGCGACCGGCGCGATCCACGCCGACGTGCCGCCCGGCGACTACCGTGTCACGCTCGCCAAAGACGGTTACGGAGCCAAACACGTCGACGTCACGCTCGGGTTCCCGCATCAGTTTCGGCTGCTGTCAGATCAGCTTTACGGCTATATCTGGCCGAAATGGGTCCGCAGCGGCGATGAGGGGGAGTTCCGGATACACAGCCCCGAGCCGTACCGGCTGAGCCTGTGGCGACACGGCGCGGCGGCCGAGGAAACGGCACTGATCGGCTGGTTCGACGAACATGCGCCCCGCGCGACCGTGCAGGTGACGCCGGACGGTGACTACACCCAAACCGGCGTGCGTTTCAACGAAAAGGGCTACGTCGATCCGTCACACCGCCAGTACGTCACCGCGCCCGACCGCAGTGGCCTGTACTACTTCCATGTCGAAGGCGAGTCCGGCGCGCGATTCTCGTTCCCGTGGGTAGTCGCGCCGCGTGAGCCGACCGCGCCCATTGCCGTAGTCGCCTCCACGAACACCTGGAACGCCTACAACAATTTCGGCGGCCGCAGTAACTACATCAACGCCTCCGGACTTCCTTCAGCGCCGGTTTTGGTGCCCCGCCTGGAAATGCCCCGCTATCTCGAATCAAGCTTCAGCGAACACGCGCTGCCAGACGACGCGTACCCGCCGCTGTCCTTCGAACGCCCCGAACCACTGAACCAGGTCAGCGCCGACACCCAGCCGGACGACCCGATCCGCGGGCGGCAACCGTGTCACCTGGCCGCCGCGGAATGGCGCTTGCTCAGCTGGCTGGAACGCAATGGCTACGACTACGACCTCTACTCGGACGCACACCTCCACGACGGCACTCTGCCGCTCGACAGCTACCGCGTCCTGGTCCTGAGCACGCATCCGGAGTACTGGTCGCGGGAGATGTACTCCACGGTCCGCTCCTGGGTGCACGACCGCGGCGGAAAGCTGGCCAACTTCGGTGGCAACGTAGCCGACTGCGAGGTCGAATTCCCTTCGCCGGATCTCTTGCATTTCCGTACCCAGGTAGCCGCCGGACCGTACGAGAGCAGGATGCACCGCACCTTCCGGCCGACGTCGGAACTGTTCGGCGTCGTGTTCACCAGCGCGGGCGCGATGACCGGCGCTCCGTACGAGGTGATCGACCCCGGACACTGGGCGTTCCACGGCACCGAATTGGCGAAGGGAGACCTGTTCGGCGTGCGAAGCCTGCACGAACGATGTCCAGGCGGCGCTTCCGGCCACGAAACCGACAAGACCGGGCCACACAGTCCACAAGGGATACACGTCCTCGCCCGAGGCTTGAACCCTGGCGACGGCGGCGGCGAAATCGCGCACTACTCGACGGCCAGCGGCGGCGAGGTCTTCTCGGTCGGGTCGATCGCGTGGACGTCAGCGGTGCTCGTGGACGACGGCGTGTCCGCGGTGACCGCGAACGTGCTCGACCGGTTCAGCGGACGCTCGTGAACCTGATGTCGTCGGCCACCTCGACTCCGAGCCCGGGGGCGTCGCCGAGCCGGATAGTCCGCCCGTCGCTGTCCAGCGGTGTCTTGAGGATGTCCCGTTCGTAATAGTGCGCGCCGATAATGTCGGACGGAATCCTCGCCGACAGCCCCGGCGCGGCACACGCGGCATGCAGCTGCGCCGCCGCGCCAATGCCCAGCTCCCCATTGGACCCGAGCACGACGTCCAGCCCGAACGCATTCGCCAGATGGGCCATCGACACCACCCGGCCTGGCCCACCCGCCTTGCCGATATACAAGCTGACCGCGTCCGCAGCCTCCGCCCTGAGCACGGACACGAGGTCTTCGGTATCGAACACGCTTTCATCGGCCACAATGGACAGACCGCGCCCGCGCAGCGCGGACATCGCGGCGAGATCCTTGGCAGCCACCGGCTGTTCGAGAAACGCCGGATCCTGGTCACGCATCAACTCGATCGCCCTCGCCGCGTCGGCAGGCCGGTAACCGCCATTCGCGTCCAGTCCGAGGAACGTGTCCGCTCCCACGAGCGCGCGGGCCTCGGCAAGCCGCCGAGCGTCATCGACCGGATCAAAGCCAATTTTCAGCTTATAACTCCGGAAACCAGCCTCGTAGGCAGCCTGATACACGTCACGGAGCCGCTCACCACTACCGCTGAGCGAACACTTCACCGGAACCTCAGTCCTTAATGGACCACCCAACGCCACCGCCAGCGGAACCCCGAGCGTACGTGCATACGCGTCCCACAACGCAGTCGACATCCCCGCTTTGGTAAACGGAGCACCGGCAGTCGCATGGTCCATCCGCCGCTCAAGATCAGCGACCGGCACGAGCGGCCGCCCGAGGACCGCCGGCGCGAGCGCGCGTCGGATCACATACTCCGCCGTGCCAGCGTCCTCACCACTCCATTGCAGAGTCGCGCTGACCTCGCCCACCCCGGTCGCTCCGTCCGAAGTGGTCACCCGGACCAGCAGAAAGTCGGACCGGTCATGCGTCCCGCGAGCCCCCGCCACCACCAGCTCCGGCCGCACGATCGGGCTGATCGCGGCGATCTCGATGTCTTCGACCGTATTCACAGCAGATCGCGGAACTCGTCGAGAAACCGGTCGATCATCCGGATGTCCTCAGCGTCCAGCCGGTGCGCGGGCGCACGGCAGTACGGGCTGGCGAACAGCCCACGCCGCACCGAAATCAGCTTCTCCGTCGCGATGATCCGCTCAGTGTCCAGCATCCAGTAGGAAATGTACGGCAGCAACCTGCGGTGCAGCTCATCCCCGCCCGCGTCGTCGCCCTCCTCGAAGCGTCGCCAGATCTCGACATAGATTTCGGTGAACGAACACCCCGGCTGCGTCCCGACCGCCCCGCGCCGGATCGCGTCCGGCAACTGCACGCCCGCATACCCTTCGACCGCCGGAATCGGCGGATCCCCAGCGGCCAGCTCAGCAATCAACGGCCCCGGCGGACTCGATTCGACCTTCACCAGCCGTAAATTGGCATGCTTAGCCGCGATCGCCCGAAGCACGTCCGCGTCCAGACTGGTCCCGGTCTCACTGGGCGCATACTGCAACACCACCGGCGTCGGAGCCACCGCATCAAGCACTTCCCGAATATGCTCGACCAGCGCCCGCCGGGAGGGTTGCAGATAATGCGGTGGCAGCAGATTGATCAAATCCGCCCCCGCAGCGACCACCTCGGTCGCCCGCTTCACCGCGAGCTTCGTCGCGTGATCCTGAACCGCGACAATGGCTTGCACATCCGACCGCGGCACAGTCTCCGCCAGCAACACCTCAGTGAGGCATTGCCGTTCGCCGTCGGTCAACTTGTAGAACTCCGACGCGAACCCCGGGAACATCACACTGCCGACCCCGGTCCCGAGCACATGCCGGACCACCCGGCGGAAACCGGAAACATCGATCTCGCCGTCGTCGGTAAAGGGCACTTCGAGCACGGGAGACACCCCGTGAATCGGCGTCATCGCTTCCCTCTCTGAAGCCCCAGCGCGGCAAGCGAATCCGCGTGAATGATCCCCTCGATCAGTTCGGAAGAGATCTTCGGCAACGCAGTACCCGCGACGATGTCGTTGACCCGCCGGATCCCCGCGATCGCCTCCGCGGTGGTGGCGATCGGGAAATCCGACCCCAGCAAGAGCTTGTGCGGAACACCCCACTCCTGCGCCGCCAGCAGCGATTCATAACAGACCCAAGGCCGGAGATAGATCGACGAGACGTCGGCGTAGACGTGCGGATGCTTGCGGATCGTCACCACCGTCTCGCGTCCCCACGGATGTCCCATGTGCGCCATGACGATCCGCAACTCCGGGAACTGCAACGCGACTTCATCGGTGACCAGCGGATACGTGTAGCGCAACGGTGCCTGCCGAATCGGCGACGCCCCCTGATGAAACAAGATCGGCAACCCGTTCCGCTCGCAGTACGCGTAGAACTCCAACGCGGGTTGCCCCAGTGGATCGAAGTTCTGGTAATTCGGCCCCAGCTTCACCCCGACCAGCCCCAGCTCACGACACCGATCAGCCTCTTCGAACACCCCCGGCGCAGTAGGATTCACCGACATGAACCCGATCCGCCGCTCCGGGTCGGCAGTAGCGAACGCCGCCGTCGCGGTATTGGTGTCCTCCGGCCGATACGGCAGCCCCGTGGCCTCCTCCGGCTTCTCGACCGCGATGTTGAACACAATGGACAGATCGGCAGCCTCGGTCGCCTGGTCGTAATCCGCCCAAGAATTAGTCGTGACCACAGCGCGGTCCGTGCGCCACCCGTCATAGCTGCGCCGCTCGCCCTCCGGCACCGCCGCTTGGTGGGTCGGAGTATGCGTGTGCACGTCCACGATCATGGCTTCACAACACCTTCGCCAGCGCGACAAACCGCTCCGCAAGCCCGCCGGCGATCCTCTCGAACCACCCACGTCCTTGCGCCTCGGTAGCTAACCCCGGCTGATCGGTGTACCCGTCAATACTTCGCCAGACCTGTCCGGAATGGATGTCCACATCAGACACCCGCTCGGTCTGCGGCGCTGCACGTGGAGTCACCTCACGAACCAGCTCTCCATGTACTGTCAGCATCATCGACGTCTCGAACTCACCAGCGTGCCCAGGAACAATGTCCTCCGGTTCGAGCACACGCCAGTAATCGGTATGCGCCACCGCAAGTCCGTGCTTCGTAGACGCGGCCCCCGCGAACGCATGGCAGACACCCACATTGCCACCGTGCCCATTGACCACCACCATCCGCCGCCCACCCTGCACCGCGATCGACCGCGCCAGGTCGTCCAGCACCTGCAACAAGGTCTGCGCCGAAAGCGAAAGCGTGCCATTGAAGGGAAGGTGATGATCAGAAGCCCCGTAGGGAATCGGCGGCGCGAGCAACAACGGCCGCTCCGCCTCCGGTGCCGCCAGTTCGGCCGCACGCTCGCAGACGGCAGCCGCGAGAAACGCATCCGTCCCAGTCGGCAAATGCGGCCCGTGCTGCTCGGTAGCGCCGATCGGCACCAGGACCAGCGCCTCGGCAAGCACCCCACGCACCGTGGCGCGGTCGGCCTCCGCCCAGCGCAACAGTGCGCCCACGACGTCTCCCCGATACTCCGGTTGGCCTATCTTCCGGTATTTCGTAGAAGTCTTCCTGATTCAGGAAGATAGTCGATCGGCCGGGGAGACGCAATGGTGCTGGCGAGGGGCAAGAAAAAGCCCGGCCGCAGGTAGAGACGCAGCCGAGCTAGGAGGGGGTCTGCCGATCAGCCGGATCCTTGATCACTAGCAACGGTGGGCTCCGTTGTGACGGTGACGCGCGGCAACTGCCTGCGGGCACCAAAAAGCGCCCCATGGCCCAGGCTTCGGCAGCGTCACCCCGCAAACCCCAACCGCCGTGAGACCTCCTGCCCCACCTGCACCACTCCCCGCGCCGCAGCCTTCCGCTTTTCCCCAACCAACTGCCGCGCAAACCCCGTCACCCCCACGGCCCCAGCAACCGCCCCCTCGGCATCAAAGAACGGTGCCGCAAGACAGGCGATCTCCGCCTGCTCCTCCTCGCTCTCGATCGCATACCCATCCGCCCGCACCTTCGCCAGCAACGCAAGAAACCGCCCCGCGTCAGGAGCGACTGCGTTCGGCCCAACGCCCCGGGAAAGGCGAGACAGCAACGGCTTAAGCTCAGCCTCCGGCAGATGCGCGGCAATCGCACGACCCAAAGCAGTCAGATCGAACGGCGCGACCTTCCCCCGGTAAGTATCGAACTGCACAAAACCAGGCGTAGAAGCCTTGGCCACATAAACCACCGAAGCATCCTCCAGGATCCCGACATGCGCGGGCATCCCCAGGCTCTCCGCAAGACGGCGCAGGTCCGCCTGCACAAGAGACGGCAGGTCGACCTTCCGGACCAGTTCGATGGCCAGTCCGTAGAGCCGCAAGGTGGGACGCCAGAAGTGACTCCGCCCGACGACCCGCCGCACGGCATACCCCCGCTGCTCCAGCGTGTACGCGATAGACGCGCAGGTCGCGAGCGGCACCCCGGCGGTCTTCGCGAGCGCAGTAAGCGTCAACGGCTCCTCGGCCCGCATGAGCGCCTCTAGAACAGTCAGCGTCCGGTCCGCGGCCGGCGACGCTGCTTTGCCCGATGCGTCGCTCATCCGGCATCAACCTTTCGGATACCTGTAGTCATCTTCGGAACACGGTAGCGTCCGGTCAGCGACCTGGCTCGATCCGCTCGATCGTCTGCTCCGCCCAGGACCGGATGGCCGAGGTCTGCGCGGGGGTCAGCGAGTCCAGGAAGTGGCGGCGGATGTTGTTGCCGTGCACCACGAGGGCATCCTGGACGCTGGACCGGCCCTGCGACGTGAGGCTGACCCCGGTCCTGCGGCCGGAGGCGCTGCGAGCCGGGGCGACCAGGTCGCGGGCCTCCATCCGGGTGAGCTGGTGCGAGACGCGGCTCTTCTCCCAGCCGAGCGCTTCGACCAGATTGGCGACACGCAGCTCGTGCCCGGGCGTCCGCCACAGTGTCACCAAGACGCTGAACTCGGTCTTCGTAATGCCGCATTCCCGCTGCAGTCCGCGGTCGAGTTCGCGCGTGAGCAGGCGTTGCGCGTGGACCCAGGCGTTCCACAGCTCCCAGTCGTCGGGCGTCATGGGCGGCAAGCGTACCGGGGCAGTTGACTCGTCAACTCGCGCGACCCTAGAGTTGATGTATCAACTTCGACGCAAAAGGGGGCACGATGCGGACTTTGCTGCGCGGCGGGATGGTGGTCAGCCTTGACCCGGCGGTGGGGGACTTCCCGCGCGGGGACGTGCTGATCGAGGACGGAAGGATCGCGGCAGTCGGCACAATCGGAGACGTTGACGCCGAGATCGTGGACGCCAAGGGCAAGATCGTCCTGCCGGGCTTCGTGGACACCCACCGGCACACCTGGCAGACGGCGTTTCGCGGGATCGGCGCGGACTGGACGTTCGCTGAATACCGCGCCGCCATGCACGGCACGCTCCGGCCGCACTATCAGCCGGAGGACGTGTATCTCGGCAATCTCCTCGGCCGCCTCGAAGCGCTCAACTCGGGCGTGACGACGATGCTCGACTGGTTTCACTGCTCGGACCGGCCGGAGAATGCCGACGCGGCGATCGACGCGCTTGAGGAGGCTCCGGGGGAGTCGATCTTCTGTTACTGCGCAATGGATCCCGAGGACACGACCAGGGTGCGGAAGCGGCTGACCGGCGACGAGATGGCGTTCGGGTTGCGCGGGCCGATTCTGACCACAATGGACACGATGGTCGCCGACGTCGCGTTGGCGCGGGAGCTTGGGCTGCGGGTGAGCGTGCACGTCCACGGAGCGGCGTGCGCCTCGATTCCCGAGATGCGTGAGCGTAACCTGCTTGACGACCGGACGACAATCGTTCATGGCAACGGTCTCACCGACGAACAGCTGGCGATCCTCGCGGACGCGGGCTGTTCGGTGACGGTCAGCCCGGACGTCGAGGCGAAGATGGGGTTCGGGTGGCCGGAAACCGGACGGCTGCTGGGTGCTGGGATCCGGCCGTCGTTGTCGATCGACGACTGCCCGTCAGTGGGAGGTGACATGTTTTCGGCTATGCGTACGGCATTCGCGACGCAACGTGGTCTCGACGGCGGCCTCGTCGCGCGCGATCTGCTGGAGTTTGCCACTGTGGACGGTGCGCGAACCTGTGGCCGAGAAAGCCGCGCGGGCAGCATCAGCGTTGGCAAGGACGCGGATCTGCTTCTCCTCGACGCGGAGGACTTGTCGGTGTTTCCGGTCAATGACCCGGTGTCCACAGTGGTCACGGCGGCGCATCCGGGGGTGGTGGACAGTGTTTTCGTTGGGGGACAGGCGGTCAAGCGGGACGGCAAGCTCCTGGGGGTCGATCTGCCCCGGCTCAGGGACCGGCTGCTGGAATCGCGTGACCGGGTCGCGGCGGCTGCGGGGATGACGGCCCGGTGAAGTTCCTGGAGACGGATCGGTTGCTGCTGCGGCAATTCACCGAAGCCGACACCGACCACCTGGTCCGGCTCGACAGCGACCCGCGAGTGATGCGTTTCCTCACCGGCGAGCCGACGCCTCGAAGCGAGATCGAGCACCAGGTGCTGCCCGCCATCCTCCAGGATTACGCGAAAGGGCCAGCCGGACGCTGGGCGGCGATCGAACGGGAGACGGGCGAGTTCATCGGCTGGATTTCCCTGCAGCCACCGGAAGACGGCAGCACGACGGAGCTGGAACTCGGCTACCGGCTGATGGCGAAAGCCTGGGGCCGGGGATACGCGACGGAGGGCGCGCGAGCGGCGATCCACAAAGGATTCACCGAGCTGGGCACGCAACGCGTGTGGGCGCAGACGATGGCGGTGAACACTCCGTCCCGCCGGGTGATGGAACGGGTCGGATTGCGCTATGTCCGCACGTTCCACGTCGAGTTCGACGATCCGCTGCCGGGCACCGAGCACGGCGAGGTCGAGTACGCCTTGACCCGGGACGAATGGGCAGCCGGGAAGTAGCGATCGGGCAACGCGGGGTGAGCGAGCACGGCATCCTTTTCGTCCGGAATACACTCGCCGGGTGATCAACCTCCGGCGGGTCTCGAAGCACACGGTATTCCCGTTGATCGGCCTGCTGCTCTTCGTCGGATCGCTGCTGCCGTCCCTGCAGACGTTCGGGACCCAGTTCGGCGGGCTGCCCTCTCGGCCGTACGACGCGCTGGCCGTCGTGGCGGTCGCGTTGCAGGCGTTGTCGCTCGCGGGGTGCCGCCGGTGGCCGATCGCCGTGCTCACGCTGGTGGTGGCCGGGTTCGCGATCGACCAGCTGAGTGGCTACCACTCGTTCGCGGGCTCGGCGTTGCCGGCCGCGGTGCTGAACGCCGGCTGGCGGGCGGACCGGGGCCGGCGTGCTGCGGCGATCGGGTGCACCGGGGCGTATCTGGCGTTCGTGGCGGCGTTTCCGCTGCGTGGCGGCGGTGAGCCGGCGGCGGGGGTGGTCGCGTTCTACCTGTCGCTGGTCGTCGTGTGGGGGATCGGCGCGTGGCTGCGCTCCACCCGCGTCGCGGAGGCGGAGCGGCGTCGCCGGGTCGCTGAGGAAACGCGCGCCGCCGAACGGGCGCGGATCGCCCGCGAACTGCACGACGTCGTGACCCATCACGTGACGGCGATGGTCGTGCAGACCGAATCGGCGCGCTATCTCAGCGGCGATCGGCTCGACCAGACCCTCGCCACGGTCACCGGCACCGGCCGGCAGGCCATCGCCGAGCTGCGGAATCTGCTCGACGTGCTCAACCCCGGCGTCCAGCCCGACCTTGCGCTGGGCACTCTGGTCGAGCAGACGCGGCGAGCCGGGCAGCCGGTGGAGTTCACCGAGGTGGGCCCGCCGGTGGAATCGGGGGTGGCGTACCGGGTGGTGCAGGAAGCGCTGACCAACGCGCTCAAGCACGCGCACGGCAGCCCGACTTCGGTCCAGGTCCGGCACGGCGACGAGGACATCACTGTGGAGGTCCGCACCGACCGGGAGGCGGACGCGGGAGTCGGTGGCGGCGGGCGCGGGCTGGCCGGGCTCCGCGACCGGGTGGACGGCGTCGGTGGCGATTTCAGCGCGGGCCGTGGCGAGGGTGGCGGGTTTTACGTCCGGGCACGGATCCCGGCATGACCGCGCCGTTGCGGGTCCTCGTGGCCGACGATCAGGTCCTGGTCCGCACCGGGCTGGTGACGATCATCGACGCGCAGCCGGACCTCGAAGTCGTCGGCGAGTGCGGCGATGGCCAGGCCGCGGTCGACCTGGCCCGCGAGCTGCGTCCGGACGTCGTGGTGATGGACGTGCGGATGCCGGTCCTCGACGGCATCGCCGCGACCGGTCTGCTGGCCGGAGCCGACGTGCCGCGGCCGGTGAAGGTGCTGGTGGTGACCAATTTCAACCTCGATGAGAACGTCTACCAGGCGTTGCGCGCCGGTGCCGCCGGGTTCCTGCTCAAGGACGCTCCGCCGGACCAGCTGCTGCACGGGATCCGGACCGTCGCGTCCGGCGCGGCGCTGCTGGATCCCGAGGTGACGCGCCAGCTCGTCGGCCGGTACGCCACCCGGATCCGCCCCGCTGCCGCGGATCCGGGTGACCTCCCGCTGGCCCCGCGCGAGCTGGAAGTCCTCCGGCTGGTCGCCGAGGGCCTGTCCAACAGCGAAATCGCTGCGACGCTCGTGCTCAGCCAGGAGACGGTGAAGACTTACGTTTCACGGATGCTCGCCAAACTCGGCGTCCGCGACCGGGTGCAGGCGGTCGTTTACGCGTATCGGCACGGACTGGCGGATTAACCGGCGGCTCGCGCGGCGACGTCCTCGATTTCCTGAACGGCGAGATCGGGCTGGTCGACGTAAATGTAATGCCCGCTGTTTTTCGCGACAGTCAGCTTGGCCCGGCTGGAAATCCCGAGCCATTTCTGCTGTCCTTCGGTCCACGCTCGTTCCAAGCCCGGTCCGTACTGCGGCAGTTGCGCGAGGTATTCCTGGCCGTGCTTGATCACCTCGACCGGAATGGCCCCGGCGGATTTCACGTCCGCGTCGGTGACGACCAGCTTTTCCGGGCTTTCCCCCTTGAAGACCGCCATGGTCTGCGCGCGGAGATCGGCCGCGTCCCCGGTGGCGTCGGCCGGGATTTCCTTGGTCAGGTCGGCGTTCTGCGTCGGCGAGGTGGCGTCCATCAGCACCAGGCCCTTCACCTTGTCCTGGTGCTCGGGTGCGTACCGGGCGGCGATCAGCCCGCCGAGCGAATGCCCGGCCAGCACGACCGGGGAGTCCGCGGCGAGCTGGCCGATAACGCCGGTCAGCACCTTTCCGGTGGTCTCGAACGTCTGCGGGCCGTCCGGCTGGGAACTGCCGCCCGCGCCGAGCCGGTCGTAGGAGCACACCCGGTTCTTCTTTCCGAGCGTTTCCTGCAGGCTGGCGAATTTGTCCAGTGCGTCGCCGCCGCCGTGCAGCAGAATGACGACCGGTTTGCCTTTTTCGAGCGTGCCCGCGCAGGATACGTTCACCGATTTTCCGTCGACGGTGAGCTTCTTCACCCCGGTGAATGCGGCCTGGCTTACCGGTGCGCTGCTCGGCGCCAAATCCGGGTCTGCTTCCTCGTCGCATCCCGTCAGCACCAGACAAGCCGCGATCGCCGCGAGTCCCCCGACCTTACGCATCGAATACCCCTCCATCACCGGAAACCCGGACCGCGAAAGACCGCGCCGGGACGGCGGAAACGCTACTGATCCGCGGCCGGGAAAACGTCCCCGCGCGGTGGACACTGTCGGGTAGCTCGCACGGGGGACACTAAACTCCCGGTATGTCTTCGGGGGCCGCGGGAACCGGCCGGGACGGTGCGGAGCGCGAGCCCGGGTCCCGGCTGGAGTTCGCGGTGCTCGGGCCGGTCCGCGGCTGGTACGGCGGGCGGCCGCTGGAACTCGGGCCGGTGCTGCGTACGACCATGCTGGTCGCGCTGCTCCTGCGGCCGGACGTGACGGTCAGCCGGGCCGAACTGGTCGACCGGGTGTGGGGCGAGCATCCGCCGGAGAGCGACGGCGTGCCCGGCTACATCTACCAGCTGCGGAAGTCCCTCGCCGCGGCCGGCGCGGACGCGAAAGCGGTGCTGCGGACCGACCCCGGCGGGTACCGGTTCGCCGGCGCGGGCGTCGGCGTGGACGCGGTGCGCGTCGAGGAGATCGCCGCCCGGGCGAAGAAGGCCGCCGCGTCCGGTGCGGTCGCCGCCGCGGCCGACGGCTACGGCCAGGCGCTGGCCTTCTACGAGGGCGTTCCGCTGGCCGGACTGCCCGGTCCGTTCGCCGAACGGGAACGGCGCCGGTTCGCCGAACGCCGGATCGGGCTGGTCGAAGGCCGGACGGACGCGCTGATCCGGCTGGGCGACTACGAGTCGGCGATCGGCGAAGTGTCGGCGCTGCTCGCCGAGCACCCGGACCGCGAACCGCTCACCGGGCTGCTCATGCGGGCCCTCTACGGAGCCGGACGGCAGACTGACGCGCTCGACACCTGGCGTGAGTTCCGCGTCCGGATGCTCGATGAGCTGGGCCTCGAACCCAGCGAAGACCTGCGCCGCGTGCATGAAGCGGTGCTGCGCGGCGACGACGGGACACTCGGCCTCGCGGCCCGGCCAGCGCCGCCGCGGATCCGGGACGAGCTGCCCGCCGACGTCGGAGAGCTGGCTGGCCGCGACGACGAACTGGCCCGGCTCGCCGCGCCCGGGAGCGCGGTGTCGGCGGTCGACGGGGTGCCCGGTGCCGGAAAGACGGCGCTGGCCGTGCGCGCGGCTCAGCTGTTGCGCGACGAACATCCCGACGGCTGCCTGTTCGTCGGCCTGCACGGGCACAGCACCAGCCGCGCGCCGCTCACCCCGGTGCGGGTGGTGCGCCGGCTGCTGCGTTCGGCTGGGGTCAACGACCAGAACATTCCGGACGACCTGGACGAACTGTCCGCGAACTGGCGCGCGGCCACCGCTCCGCTGCGTTTGGTGCTGGTGCTGGACGACGCCGTCAGCGCCGAGCAGGTCCGCCCGCTGCTGCCCGGCGGCACCGGAAACCGCGTGCTGATCACGAGCCGTCGCCGCCTGCCCGGACTGGACGTCGAACGCCGGATTTCCTTGGGACCGTTGACTTCCGACGCCGCGACTGGCCTGCTGAGCCGGATCGTCGGCCCGGCGCGCGCGGGGCAGGAACGCGAGGCCGTGCGCGAGCTGGCCAGTCTGTGCGGACGGCTTCCGCTCGCCCTGCGCATCGCGGGAGCCCGGCTGCAGAACCGTCCGATGTGGACTTTCCGCGACCTGGCCGACCGGCTCGCCGACGACACGGGCCGGCTCGGCGAGCTGACCGCCGAGGAACGCAGCGTCGAGGCCGCGTTCCGGCTTTCCTACGAGCAACTTCCGGCCGGCACGCAACGCGCCTTCCGCACCCTCGGCCACGCGCCCGCGCCGGAATTCGACGAACTGGTGCTCGCCGCGATGCTCGGCTGCTCCCGGCGCGAGGCGGAAAGCGTGCTCGAGGACCTGGTCGACGCCAACCTCGTGCAGGCACCCGCCGCGGGCCGGTACCGGATGCACGACCTGGTCGCCGTCTACGCGCGCCGCCTCGCCGGGGAAGAACCCGACGTCACCAGCGGGCTGGGCGTGTACCTGCACGCCTGCCGGGCCGCGAGCGAATGGGGCGAACCGGGCTTCCCCAGCGGCCCGGCTCCCACCGAGTCGCCCTTCGCCGGTCTGATGGACGCTTCGGCGTGGCTGGATCAGGCAGGAGACCTGGTGGAAGTGGTTTCGTCCGCGGTCGCGGCGGGCCACTCGGACTACGCGTGCTGGATCGCCGAAAGCGCGGTCGACTACCTCGTGCGGCGCATCCGGTACCGAGAATGCGTTGCCCTGCTGGAAGTCGCACTGTCCGAAGCGGACACTCTGGCCGACCGGCGGATGGCGACGGCGCTGCGTTTCGGGCTCGGCTGGGCGCATCTCGCGCTGGGCGAATCCGTGGAAGCCAGGCGATGGTGCGAGGAAGGGCTGCGGATCAGCCGGGAGACCGGCGACCGGCGGGAAACCGCGCGGGGCCTGTGCGGGCTGGGAATGGTCACGATGCTCGCCGGTCCACTCGACGAAGCGGAAATGGTGCTGGCCGAGGGAAAGGCGCTCGCCGAGGAAGTGGCGGACAGCTGGCTGATGGAACGGGCGGTGTCCGGGCTCGGCTACGTGCATTTCAAACAGGGCAATTACGAACGCTCGCTCGCCGCGTTCGCCGAATCGCGGGAAGTCGCGGTCAAGACGGGCAATCCGGCGATGCTGGGCCGCGTCTTGAGCCACATCGGCAGCGTCCGATTGCACCTTGGCCGGTCCGCCGAAGCCGCGGAACCTTTGCGTGAGGCGGCTTCCTTGGCCGAGCGAGTGGGCGACCGGCTGCTTTCGGTGAGTTCGCTGTCGAGACTCGGTACTGCGGAACAGGAATTGGGCAGGCTGGATATCGCGCTTGCGCACCATCTGCGGGCATTGAGCGCGTTGACCGATCAGATGTCGCCGTGGGCGGAAATCGAAGTCCGGAATCGGCTTGGCGCGTGCCGGCAGGCTCGGGGTGAGGACGAAGCGGCGCGGGAACAGTTCGAGCTGGCCGCCGCGGTGATGGCTGACGCCGAGGCGCGCTGACCGATTGGCGCGGCCGGGTTTCCGGCCGCGCCGCTCAGTCAGGAGCGGATCGCCTCGACCTCGAGGGCGAGTTCGATCTCCTTGGAAACGAGCAGGCCGCCCGTTTCCAGCACCATATTCCAGACCAGACCCCAATCCTCGCGGTTGATCTTGCCGCGCGCGGAGAACATCGCACGGTCGGATCCCCACGGATCGCGCGCGTGGCCGAGATACTCCACGGCGAGGCTGACCGGATGCGAGACGTCCTTGATGGTCAGGTTCCCGACCATGACCGCCTCGCTGCCGGTCACGGTGACCGAGGTCGATGCGAACGTGGCACGCGGATGACTTTCCACGTCGAAGAAATCGCCGGAACGGAGATGGTCGTCCCGGGTCTGGTCCCCACTGTCCACAGTGGCCATTTCAATGACCGCGGTGACTGTGGTGTCCTCGATCCGCTCGCCGATTTCCAGTGTCGCGTCCACGCCGGTGAAACGGCCGCGGACCTTGGTGAGCATGAAGTGTCTGCCGACGAAACCGACCTCGGCGTGTCCAGGGTCGACCTTCCAGGTGCCCGCCGCGGGAAGTTCCACTCCGGCGATTACCCGGGTGGCCGCTGTCGTGTCTGTCATGGGTTTCAGTCCTTTCTCACTGGCCGGATTCGGTCGGCAGGCCGGCCGCGATCCAGTCGGCTTTGCCCTTGTCGTAGTCGAAGACCTGGGCGTAGCCGAGTTCCTGAAGGTGCTTCGCGACGGTGCCGGAGTTCTGGCAGGGCGAGTCGGCGCAGTAGACGATGACCGCGGAATCCTTGTGCGGCAACAGGGCGGGGGCGAGTTCCGCGACGTCGTCCACCGGCAGATTGAGCGCGCCGGGAAGATGCGCCTTCGCGTAGTACTCGGACGGCAGCGCCTCGACGACGATCGCCGTGCCGGCGTCGATCCGCCGTTTGACCTCGTCCCGGGTGATGGGCTTGACCATCAGTCCTCCTCGGACCATTTAGGTGCGTACGCACGCACTCTACATATTAGGTGCGTACGCACGCAATGGCCTAGACTGGCTGCCGTGAGCGATCCGAAGATCGGCCTGGAGGCGTGGCGGGCGATGCTGCTCGCGCACAGTACGGCGGTGCGTGCCATCGAAACCGACGTGCGACGCGGCGGCACTGTGCCGCTGGCCTGGTACGACGTCCTGCTGGAACTGAACGCGGCCGGCGCGAAGGGGCTGCGGATGCGGGAGGTCGCCGACCGGGTCGTGCTCAGCCGCACGCGGGTGAGCCGGCTGGTGGACGAGCTAGTGCGCGCCGGGCTGGTGACGAAGCGCCCGGAGCCGGACGACCGCCGGGTCAGCTGGGCGGTGATCACCGACGAGGGCGTCCGCGCGCTGCGCGAGACCGCGCCGGTCTACCTGCGGAGCATCGAGCAGCACTTCTCGGCGCACGTGACCGACGAGGAGGCGGCGGTGCTCGGGAAGGCGTTGCTGCGGGTTGCGGAACATGGGCAGTCCTTGCGGCTGGATTGACCTAACGCAGCCGTCGCCGGTGGTC
The DNA here is from genome assembly GCF_042684085.1 of Amycolatopsis silviterrae. Lineage (NCBI taxonomy): Bacteria > Bacillati > Actinomycetota > Actinomycetes > Pseudonocardiales > Pseudonocardiaceae > Amycolatopsis > Amycolatopsis silviterrae. The sequence continues at coordinate 126,885 of NZ_JBHUKS010000018.1, read as the reverse complement.
AGCGCCCGCTACCAGGACGAATCACACGAAGCTCCCCATAACCCGACAGCAGACCCGCCAAATCGCCAGACCCCTTGCGCAGCACCGAATCCAAGAACCCCAGCGTCGCCTCCGCAACAACACGCGGACTCTCGACCCGCCCCAACGACCCGACAATCGACGGCACCGGCGGCAGATACAACGGACCATCCGTAAAGGTCAGGTGCGCGGCACCCGGAATAGTGAGCCGGTAGTTCGTCGCCGTACCCCGGGCCAGCACCTCAGTAAGCCGAGGCAGGTACCGCGGATCAGTAGCCGGGGTAATGGCCTGAGTGAGCGCGAGCGTCGGCTGTTCGAGCGCGGGCGACAGGGGCCCGCGAGGGTAGCCGTCCAGGTCGATGACGGCGTCGAACCGATGGTCACGCCTGGCTGCCTGCAGTGCAGCAGCCCCGCCCATGGAGTGACCGGTCGCGGCGACCCGGCTGGTGTCCAGGTGCCCGGCCAACGGGTCGCCCCCGAGTCCTTCCAGCCTGGTCAGAGTGAAGCTGAGGTCGGCGGCCCGGATCGCCGCCCAGTCGTCGGCTAGCCGGTCGTCCTCGTCGCGGTCGCCGGTGGAGACGGTCGCGGTGGTGATCGTTCGGCCGTCGGCGAGTACGACGGCGGCGGAGTCGTACGGGTGGTCAAGCGCGGCGACGACATAGCCGTGGCTGGCGAGTTCCTCCGCCCACGCGGTGTTCTGGGTGCGCACTCCGCTGGACCCCGGCGAGAACAGCACGATCGGGAACCGTCCTCCCGCGACGGGGGCGTCGGGAATCGCGTGGGTGCGGGCGCGCGGAACACTGTCGAGCAGGAAACCCGGCAGGCCGACTCCGCTGGCGAGGGCTTCGGCGACGGTGCGCGCCTCGTCCTCAGTGCGTCCGAGGTATTGGGCACGCGGTACGTCAGGGCCGTTCGTCGCGGGGTACCAGAGCTGAGCCACGACGGTGCGCCGGTCGCGCGGATCGGCGGTGAAGGTCTCGGGGCGGTCCGGGTCGGTCCACTGCAGCACCCGGGTGCCGACCGCGAAACTGCCGGAAGGCACGGGGAACACGGGGACGGGAAACGCCCACGCCGTAAGGGAACCGGTGAGGATCAGGCAGGCGCAGACCGCCGATCCCGGTAACGCCAGCCACCACCGGGCCCGCCGAGCGCGGCTTCGTACCAGCGGGGAGAAGGCGAACGGTGCCGCGACAATGGCACCCGCGAGCACCGGCAGCAGTTGCCAGCGGAGCCCGGTGACGCAGAGCGAGATCGCGGACAGCAGGAACACCGCCCCCGCCACGATGGTGCCGCGCGGGCGGGCGGCGGCGGGCAGCCAGCGCGCCACGACCAGCGCGAGGGCACTGAGCAACGTCAGGATTTCCAGCGGGGACAGGTTCAGTCCCGTGATGATCTCGGTCACCCGGCCATATTCGGCTCTGGACCTGCGCGGACGCATCGCTCTCCGGGCCCGATCCGGGTGCCGTCGCCAGTGGCAATCGAGCACCCGGGAGAGCGGCCGGACTGCGACCACGGGAGGTATCGGGACTCCTGCTGCGGTCGCAATCCGGCGCGCCGCGGTCAGCCTGCGGGTTCATGTGCGCGGCGCGCCGTCGGCTTACGATCGCGGGGTGATGACCGAGCGGCGCTGGGCGTCCCGGCTGCCGCCGATGGCGTGGGACTCGCTGCTGCCCGCACTTCTCCTGCTCAACGTCCTGACGATGTGGGCACCGGCGGAGTTGCCGGTGGCCGTCGCGCTCACCGCCGCGCTCGCGGTGCCGTTGGTGTGGCGGCGACGCGCCCCGCGCACGGTGTTCGTTGCGGTCGTGGCGGCGGCCTTCGTCCAGTGGCTGGTCGGCGTCCAACTGCCTGCGGACGTCGCACTGCTGGTGGCTCTCTACACAGTCGCCGCGAACTCGGGAAAGCGCGAGACGCTTGTCGCGGTCGCCGTCGTGGAGATCGGGGCCGTCCTCGCCTGTCTGCGCTGGGCGACGGACGGTGCGTTCCTGACACCGTTCGTCGCGCTCACCGCGATGGTCGTCGCGGCGGCTGTCCTCGGGGTGAACGACCGGACCACTCGTGCGTACCTGGAAGCTCGGCGGGAGCGGGCTGTCACCGAGGAACGGGCCCGGATCACCCGGGAGATGCACGACATCGTCACCCATAATCTGTCTGTCATGGTCGCGCTCACCGATGCCGCCGTCCACGCGCAGCCACGGTCGCCGGACAAGGCCACCACCGCGATGCTCCAGGTCGCCGAAACAGGCAGGCAGGCACTGACCGACATGCGCCGCACCCTCGGCGTCCTGCGCCCCGACGAACCGGACGCGGCGCGCCACCCGCTGCCCGGCATCGCGCAGCTGGAAACCCTCGTCGGCCAGATGTGCGCCGCCGGGCTCCCGACCAGCCTCCACCTCGACGGCGACCACGCGCATCTCCCCGCCACCGCGCAACTGACCGTCTACCGCCTGGTGCAGGAAGCCTTGACCAACACTCTTAAGCACACCCCCGCCGGCACCCGCGCAAAGGTCCGGATCGAATGCGCCGCCGAGACCGTCACCGTGGAGATTACAGATACCGGCCCGCCGGTTTCTTTTGTTGCCCATTCCGGCAATGGCATCGCCGGAATGCGCGAACGTTCGGCTGGCTACGGCGGAGAATTGCGCGCCGGGCCGCTTCCCGGCGGCGGCTGGGAAGTACACACCCGCCTCGTCTTCGGCGGCGCAACGGAGTCCGCATGACGATTCGCATCCTGATCGCGGACGACGAGGCGTTGCTGCGCATGGCGTTCAGCATGGTTTTGGAGGCCGAGCCGGACCTGGCACCGGTCGGCGAAGCCGAGGACGGAGCCGCCGCCATTCGGCTCGCCGCCGAACTGCGTCCCGACGTAGTCCTGATGGACGTCCGGATGCCGAAGACCGACGGAATCGAGGCGACCCGGCAGATCATCCAGAACTGCCCGCAGGCCAGGGTCTTGATCCTCACCACCTTCGACCTGGACGAGTACGCCTTCGCCGGGCTCAAAGCCGGAGCCTCGGGCTTCCTGCTCAAGAACACCAGACCGGAGGAATTGCTCGCCGCGATCCGCACGGTGGCCGCCGGCAACGCGGTGGTTTCCCCGCGTGTTACCCGTCGCCTGCTGGAGAAATTCCGCCCGCACCTTCCCGACCCCGCCGCCACCGTCCGCGACGAACGGCTGAACCGGCTCAGTGCCCGCGAACGCGAGGTGCTCGTCCAGGTGGGTTCCGGCTTGTCCAACGCCGAAATCGCCGCCGCCCTGCATCTCGCGGAGGCGACCGTGAAGTCCCATTTGGGGCGAATCCTGCACAAACTCGAACTACGCGACCGGATCCAGGCCGTGATCTTCGCGTACGAAAGCCGCCTCATCCATCCCGCGTGAGGAAGGTGTGAGCACCGCGAGGCAGGCGTTGGACGCATGGGCGTCCGGTGAGAGATGACCTCACGGCTGGCCTAGATGAACGATTGCCAACCGGGGATCTCGTCTGCGACAGTGTTAACACGGTCGGAGGTGGACGACTCGGGCATCTTGGGGTGGGGGAAACGATGTCGGATTCTGTATCGCTGGACGCGTTGAAGCTCGCCGACTCGCCGCGGCTCGACGGGGAGGACCCGAAGCACGTCGAATTGCTCGCCGGCGCGGGTGCGCGGCTGCCGCCGGTTCTCGTGCATCGGTCCACGATGCGAGTGATCGACGGGACCCACCGAATCCTCGCGGCCCGCCGGCGCGGAGACTCGGAAATCGCAATTACCTACTTCGACGGTACGGATTTCGAAGCATTCGTGCAGTCCGTACAGTCGAATGTGCGGCATGGCCTCCCGCTGACCCGCGCGGATCGCGAGGCGGCGGTCCTGCGGATCCTGGCGGCGCGGCCGGCTTGGTCGGATCGGGCGGTCGCCGAGGTGACCGGGTTGAGCGCGCCGACGGTCGGGGCGATCCGAAACCGTGCGACTGGCAATTCCTGTCAGTCGCACGCACGGATCGGCAAGGACGGCAGGATCCGGCCGCTGACCACCGCGGAAGGGCGAAGGGCAGCCGCCAAGATCATCGCAGAACGGCCCGACGCCTCGTTGCGCGAGATCGCGAGCACGGCCGGAATCTCGACGGGGACGGCCCGCGACGTCCGCGACCGGCTGCGCCGCGGCGACGATCCGGTGCCGATGAAGTACGCGAAAAACGCGGTGATCCCGGTGCCGCGCCGGCCGGACTCGGCCGGTCCGGACTTGCAGGGCCTGCGCAAGGATCCTTCGCTGCGGTTCAACGCCGTCGCGCGGACCCTGCTGCAGTGGCTCAGTATCTGTGACATCAACGACGACCAGCGGAACAATCTCATCCAGGGTGTCCCGGAATATCGCCGCGACAACTTCGCCGAACTCGCCCTGGTGTGCGCCGAACAATGGCGAAATCTCGCCCAGGAACTGAGACAGCCGAATCGCAATACCGGATAGCGGTGGTTTTGTGCTAAGCGGGAGCCCGGCCATTGGCCGGGCTTTTTTCGCTGCCGGGTGCCGGCCTGGGCGGATCCGGGACCAAGATCGCACATTCGTTTTTGGTGAGTCAACACGACTGTTGCCGCGAGCGTTTGGTGTCCGCTACGTTAGATAACCATGATCTTCCTGGGGATAACGATCGTCACAAGCATGCCCGCCGCACCTCCCGGCCCCGCTTCTTTGCTGGTGGACCGGCGATGACCGGGAGTATTTCCGATTCGCCCGTTTATGAGGTCTTCGCCCTGCGCTACGCGTCGCACTACGGCCGGAAGAGTGCCGCCAATTTTCTCGGCGAGGATCCGCTCCACGGGTCGGAAATGCCGCTCGACTTCTTCGTCTGGCTCATTCGCGGGGAAGGGCGCACGATCCTGGTCGACACCGGTTTCACCCCGGAAACCGCGGTCCGGCGCGGCCGGCACTACCACGCGCATCCGGTCGATCTGCTGGGACGGCTGGGCGTCGCCGCGCACGACGTCAGCGACGTGATCGTGACCCACCTGCATTACGACCACGCGGGAAACATTTCCGCGTTTCCCGGCGCACGGATTCATCTGCAAACCACCGAGATGCAATTTTGTACCGGGGGCAGCATGCGGCACCCGGAATTGCGGAAGAACTACGAGGTCGCCGACGTGGCCGCCGCCGTGCAGACGCTGTATGAGGGCCGGCTGCACTTCGTCGACGGCGAAGAGGAGATCGCGCCCGGCATCTCGGTGCACCTGTGCGGCGGCCATACGCAAGGCCTGCAGTTCGTCACCGTCGCCACTGCGCGCGGGGAGATCGTCCTCGCCAGCGACGCCCTGCACTATTACGAAAATATCCGTCGCGGCGTTCCCTACCCGAGCTTTGTCGATCTCGCGGAATACCTCGACGCTTACCAGCGGATCGCGGCGCGCGCCCAGGACCTCGACCGCATCATCCCGGGACACGATCCGCTGGCTCTGACCGCGTTTCCGCGCTCTCCGGCCAGCCCGGACATCGCGATGGTGCACGCCAGTCCGGTCACCCGGCTGGCCTTCGAAGACGCGCGTGCGGACGCGGCCAATGTCTAGCTTCCGGCTCGCCATCATCGGCGGCGGGCCCCGGGCGCTCACCATCCTTGAGCGGCTGGTGGAGCACCGGACCCGGCTGCCCGACCACATCAGCCTTGAGGTGGTGGTGATCGACCCGGGAAACCTCGGCGAGGGAAGCCATCCCACGGATCAGCCCGGCCATCTTCTGATCAACACCCTCGCGTCTCAGGTCACGGTCCGCCCGCCGGTGAGTTCCGTCGGAGACGACAGCACGCCATCGGTGCTCGACTGGGCCGCTCAACAGCACTACCGCCGAGAGCTGCCAGCGGCGGAGCGAAGCCACCTTCCCCGCGTCGTCCTTGGCGAGTACCTGGCTGCCTTCGGCCGAGAGGTCGTTTCCGCGCTGCCGCTCAATATCCAGGTCCAGCACGTACGTGCACGGGCGCTCGACGTGCGGTTCGAGAACGACGGGTACGCGATCGATCTCGACAATGGGCAGACCGTTTTCGCGCGCTATTCCGTGCTCGCCATGGGACACGGGCAACGCGCGCAGACCGCTGAGGATCGGCGGCTGTCCGCCTTCGCGCACGATAACCGAGCCGCGAATCCGCACCTTGCCTACTTTGCGTCTCCCTATCCGATCAGCAAGCTGGACGCGATCGAAAGCCAGGCGCGGGTGGCGGTTCAGGGCCTCGGTCTTACCGCGCACGATGTGGTTTCGGCGCTCACCCTGGGGCGTGGCGGCACGTATCGGACTGAGCAGGGCAAGCTGGTGTACCAGGCCTCCGGACGTGAGCCGCGAGTCTGGCTCTGCTCCCGTCAGGCTTTGCCTTTCGCAGCCCGCGGGATCAACCAGAAGGGGCAGACCGGACGCCACATCTGCCAGTTCTTCACGCCGCAAGCCGTGGCCGGGCTTCGTGCCCGGGGCGACACACGGGTCGACTTCAAGGCTGATCTGCTACCGCTGCTCATTACTGAAATGGCCTACGCCTATCGGATCGCGGAAGGTGGCGAGCATGTCGAGCCAATCGGCTTCACACCGACGCCGGAGGTAATCCGGCTGATCCGGAAGATCCTGTGGCCGCTGGAAGACGAGCACTTCGAGTCGCCAGCGGAGTTTCGCCGATGGTTCCTGGCATACATGGCGAACGACCTCGCCGAAGCGTACCGGGGCAACCGCACCAGCGGCGTCAAGGCCGCGACGGACGTCCTGCGGGATGCCCGCGAGGCGTTCCGCGCGGCGGTGGAGTACGGCGGCTCGACGCCGGCCTCGCATCGCTATTTCGTCGAGCAATTCGACCCGATCGTCAACCGGGTCGCCTTCGGCCCTCCGCTGCGCCGCAACGAGGAATGGCTGGCTCTGTTCGAAGCCGGAATTCTCGAGGTCGCCGGTGGCGCGGCCAGCAGGGTCGAGACGCCCGATCATGAGCCCAGCTACCGGATCTCGCTCGATTTCCCCGACGGTCCGGTAGCGATCGCCGCTGACGTGGTGATTTCCGCGAGGCTCGACAAGTACTCGCCCTGCACCGACTCCTCTCCGCTGTCCGCGAATCTCGTGCGGCGAGGTCTGGTCCGGCCGTTCAGGAACGGGGAGTACCACCCGTCCGGAATCGACATCGACGAGAACCTGCGGGTAAAGAAGGCCGACGGCCGGGTGCACCCCCGGATGTGGGCCGTCGGATTCGTGGTCGAAGGGCCGCACTTCTATACCCACGCCTTGCCGCGGCCGGGAATTATGTCGAGGCAGACGGTGGATGCCGAACGGGTCGTGCTCGGGGTTTTTGACGATATCGCCGCAGCGGGCACCACGCGCGCGACGGCTACGCCTGACATTCGTTCGGAGGCGGTTCGATGACCAGCGAAAACTACGTATCTGAGCTTACCTTTCCGGAGTATCTGCGGGAGATTCGCGCGAAGCACCCCGGACTGTCCGAACTGCTCGACCCGGAGCGCATCGAGACCGGGGCGATCGAGCCCTACCTCAAAGAACTGAACACGTTGTCCTGGGAGTTCGAAGACCAGGACAACGGAGGCCGCGGACTGGCGTGGAGTCAAGCGCAGAACAGTTCGAACAGCAGGCGAGGCGGCATGATCAGCCTCCTGGAACGGTTCTCTCCCGGATCAGCCCTTCGGGTGCTGGACGTCCTCGGCGGCAGTGGCACCATCGCGCGATTGGCCGCGACCCTCGGAGACAATGTTCCCACGATTATCACCGCTGATATCTCCAACCTGATGATAAGCTCTTGTCGCGCAAGCGGTCTGCCCTATATCCGCCAGTCCGCGGCGAGAAGCCTGTTCCGGGACGACTCGTTGGACGGCGTTCTCATCGGCTATGGCACGCAGCTGCTGAGCCCGCAGGTCCGGCGGCTGGCGGTGATGGAAGCGCACCGCACGCTCAAGCCCGGATCCCCGCTGGTGCTGCACGCCTTCGAGGCAGGCCAAGGCGCCGCGCGGTTCTTCGAAGAGGTCGTGCATCCCTATTCGCGCACGGGACACCCCCACGAACACCTCACCCGCGAAGAGATCAGCGGCCACTTCGCCAACGCCGGCTTTGCCGATCTGCGAATCCACGAGATGGATGACTCGTTTTTGGTGCGAGGGCAGACGGCCGAGGAAGCGAAAAGCAACGCGCTGCGGCATTTGTACAGCGCATACGACCTCTGCAAGATTTCGGGCGAACCGGACGAAATCGAAGCGCGGCTCGCGCCTCTCGTCGAGGAGACACTCGGGCCAATCTCGGTTCGGCGCGAGCAGGAGCACTACCTCGCGGAAGTCCCGCGCGCCGCGCTGGCGGCAATTGGGGTGAAGTAGCAGTACCCGCGTAGTGGCTGACCAGAGAATGCAGAAAACCGCACTAGGAGGAGTAGCATGCCAGACGTCGAAGCATCCACCGAGACACCGGCCAGTGCAGTGCACGTCCAGGGAGGCATCAAGCGGACGCTTTTGCAGAAGACCGAGTTTCCCAACGGGCACATCATCAACACGAGCATCATCGAGGTCCCGGCCGGTACCAGTGCGTCCCCGCACACCCATCCCGGCATCGAGACCGGCTATGTGCTCGGCGGCGAGTTCTACTTGTGCGTCGAAGGCAAGCCCGACCAGCATCAGGTCCTCGGCAGTTCCTACACGGTTCCCGCGGACGCGGTGCATTACGCGAGGGTGCCCGGCCCTGATCCGCTGAAGGTGCTGTGCTTCTTCGTCGTCAACGAAGCCGAGCCGCTCGCTACCGTGGAAAGGGCCGCTCCGTAACGGAGCGAGGCTCACTGGAGTTCCATCCGATCGCGTCTTGAGGTAATGGACAGTGGCAGCAGGTCTACCCCCGAAAACTGAAGTCAGTCGAAGGCGAATGTGGAGGGAGGTCATCACGGCGCTGGGCTTGTCCGGGGGCGCGGCGGTCGCCCTGGGGCTCTCCCGGTTCGCCTACGGCCTGCTGCTGCCGCCCATGCGCGCGGATCTGGGATGGACGTATGTAGAAGCCGGTGCGATGAATACCGCGAACGGCGTGGGTTACGTCGTGGGCGCACTGGTAGCGGCATGGCTGGCTTATCGCTGGGGCATGGCCCGTACGTTCCTCCTGGGTTTCGCCGTAAGCGTCGTGATTCTGCTGGTCACCGCGGCCACCACGAATCTGTTCGCCCTCGTGGCGTTGCGGACTATCGGGGGTGCTTCGACGGCGCTCACCTTTATCCTTGGCGCCGCATTGGCCTCCGCGATCTGCCCGGCGGAGAATCCGCGCCGGCGCGGAACACTGGTCGGTCTCTACGTCGCAGGCGTCGGGGTCGGCATTGTCCTGGCTGGGGTGGCCATTCCGATCGTGCTGGCCAGTGGTGTGCAGCAGTGGCCGGCGGGGTGGATTGTGCTGGGCCTCATCGGTGCCGTGAGCCTGCCGGCAGTGTGGTGGGCCGCCCGCAATGTGCGAGAGCCGGCGGGCGGCCGCATCGCCTTGTTGCGCGGCCCGGAATTCCGCAAGGTCGCGCCCACGTTCATCGGGTACGGGCTCTTCGGGGCCGGCTATGTCGGCTATATGACGTTCATTATCGCGCTGTTGCAGGAACAGGGACGCAGCAGCGGACAGGTGATCTGGTTCTGGTCGGTGCTGGGACTGGTGTCGGCCGTGGCGACCATGCTGTGGGGAAAGGTGCTCGGAGTCATCCGGGAGTCGCGGGGGCCGTCCATGGTGTTCGCGACGGTCATGCTGGGCACGTTGCCGGTTCTCCTCTTTCCGTCGAGCCCGGCGGCCATGTTCGTGTCCGCGGTCCTTTTCGGCGGCAGCTTCCTGGCCGGTCCGACCGCGATCACCATCGTGGCGCAGCGGCAGTTGCCGGTCTCGTCGTGGACGGCGGCCATCGCGCTGCTGACGGTCGCGTTCGCGTTCGGGCAGGCCGTCTCCCCGGTGCTGGCGGGCGCGATCTCCGACGCCACCGGCAACATCTCCGCGGGCTTCTGGGTGTCGCCGGTCATGCTGGCGATCGCCGCCGGGGTGAACTTGCTGCAGCGTCCCGCCGCTGATCAGATGAGCCGGTCGTACGACGGAGCCAGCGGTCGGCCCACCTGACCACCGACGCCCAGGAGGAACGCCATGCCCTACGAATACCTGCTCACCAGCGAGCACGGCGAAGGCCCGCTGAAGACCGGTCTGATCCAGCTCAACCGGCCGAAGCAGATGAATGCGCTGAACGACCAGGTCATGGACGAACTGGGCGCGGCGCTGCTGGCCTTCGACGAGGACGAGAACATCGGCTGCATCGTGCTGACCGGCACCGGCAAAGCCTTCGCCGCCGGGGCCGACATCGCGGCGATGAAGGACTACGACTTCATGCACGCCTGCAAAACCAACTTCATCTCGCGCAACTGGGAAACGATGCGCCAGGTCCGGAAGCCGGTCATCGCCGCGGTCGCCGGGTATGCCCTCGGCGGGGGCTCCGAGGTGGCGATGATGGCCGACTTCATCATCGCCGCCGAGACCGCCAAGTTCGGCCAGCCCGAGATCACGGTCGGCATCGTGCCGGGTGCCGGCGGGACGCAGCGGCTTCCGCGTGCGGTCGGCAAGGCCAAGGCGATGGACATGGTGCTGACCGGCCGGATGATGGACGCCGCCGAGGCCGAGCGCGCCGGGCTGGTGTCGCGGGTGGTGGCGGCCGATCAGCTGCTGCCGGAGGCGCTCGCCGCCGCCGACACCATTTGCGGCCTTGGCATGCCCAGCGTGATGCTGGCCAAGGAATGCGTGAACCGGGCGTTCGAAAGCCCGCTGTCCGACGGGCTGGCCTACGAGCGGCGCATGTTCCACGCGTTGTTCGGCACGGAAGATCAGCGCGAAGGCATGGACGCTTTCCTCACCAAACGCACACCGCAGTTCAAGCACCGCTAATACCGAGCCGGTTGGTCTGGCTCGGCCGAATGGGGGACATGTGAGCCGAGACGCTTTCCAGTAGCCGAAATGTGGGGCTTTCGGCCATAAAAGCAGGGCGCTGATTCCTTTGCGGCGGATATCGCGCCGGGTTTCTTGACGCCCTTTTTTCGAGGAGAAACACGACGAAGAGGGCTTCGCGGCCTTCGGCAACGGAGTGAAGGTACGCACGTGACTCTGATGGATACTGCCCAGACAACCTCGACGAACCGCGGATTCCGCGCCTTCACCGCGAGACATCTCGACCGGCTGACCGCCCGCGCGGGGTTGTCGCCGGACGAGCGGCTGGCGGTGCGAGCGGTGGCGGAAGTCCTGCCGTTCCGGACGAACAACTACGTGGTCGACGAGCTGATCGACTGGTCGGCGGCCCCGGCCGACCCGATCTACCGGCTGATGTTCCCGCAGAAGGACATGCTGCCGGAGGAGGACGTCGACCACATCGCCGGCCTGCTGCGCCGCGACGCACCACGCCAGGAGGTCCAGCAGGCCGCCCATCGGGTGCGGATGCGGCTCAACCCGCACCCGGCGGGGCAAATGCAGCTCAACCGGCCGGTTTTGGACGGACACGTGCTGGAAGGCGTGCAGCACAAATATCGCGAGACGGTGCTGTTTTTCCCTCGCCAAGGCCAGACCTGCCACGCCTATTGCAGTTACTGCTTTCGCTGGCCGCAATTCGTCGGCGAACCCGGTTTGCGCATCGCGGCCGACGACGGCGGCTCCCAGGAACTCGTCGATTACCTGCTCGCCCACCCCGAGGTCACCAATGTGCTGATCACCGGCGGCGACGCGATGATCATGAGCGCGGCGGTGTTGCGGCAGCAGGTGGCACCCCTGCTCGCGCTAGAACAGATCGAGTCCATCCGGATCGGCACGAAGGCACTCGCGTTCTGGCCGCGCAAATTCGTGACCGACCCGGACGCCGGAGACCTGCTCGCGCTGTTCGAACAGGTCGTCCGCGCGGGCAAGAACCTGGCTGTGATGGCCCACTTCTCCCATCCGCGCGAGCTGGAAACCCCGATCGTCGAAGAGGCGATCGCCCGGATCCGGGGCACCGGGGCCGTCATCCGCACCCAGGCGCCGCTGATCCGTTCCATCAACGACGCGGCGGAGGTGTGGGAATCGATGTGGCGCAAGCAGGTGCGCCTCGGCATGGTCCCGTACTACATGTTCGTGGAGCGCGACACCGGTCCCGCGGACTACTTCGCGGTGCCGCTAGCACGCGGGTACCAGATCTTCCGCGACGCCTACGCCGCGGTCTCCGGCCTCGCGCGGACCGTGCGGGGACCATCCATGTCGACGACGGCGGGGAAGGTCTGCGTGGACGGGGTGGTCGAGCTGGCGGGCCGGAAGGTCTTCGCCCTGCACCTGATCCAGGCGCGCAATCCCGACCTGGTCGGCAGGCCGTTCTACGCCGAATACGACCCCGCCGCGGTCTGGCTGAGCGATCTCAAACCGGCCTTCGGCGACCGGTTCCCGCTGGAGGAAAGCCCTGATCCCGAAGAGCCGGTCTGCTAGACGGATCAACGGACTGGCCTGCCCACCTCCATCAGGCTAAAGCAACGAAAAGTTGCTATAGTCGCCCCTGGGGAACGTGGATCAAGGGAGAGGAGGCCAGGATGCGGATCCTGGTGAGCGGGGCAGGGGTGGCGGGACTCAGCGCGGGCATCGATCTGACGCGTGCCGGGCACACGGTCGAGATCGTCGAGCGTGCCGGGCATCTGCGGACGAACGGTTCGCCCATCGACGTGCGCGGGGACTCCGTCGGGGTGATCGAGCGGATGGGGCTGCTGGACGAGGTGCTCCAGCATTCGATCACGATGACCGAGGGGGCGAAGTTCGTCGACGAGAACGGCGCTGTCGTCGCCCCTCAGCCGATGTCGGAGACCAATGATTCCGATGCGGACATCGAGATTCCCCGTGAAGACCTGATGCGGATTCTGCGGGAGGCGTTGCCGGAGGGAGCCCAGCTGCGTTTCGAGGACTCCGTGCGGACACTGTCCGACGACGGCGGCCAGGTCTCCGTCGGGTTCGATTCGGGGCGGGAAGACCGGTACGACCTCGTGGTCGGCGCGGACGGCGCGCACTCGAACGTGCGACGGCTGGTGTTCGGTCCGGAGCGGGAGTTCTCCCGGCATCTCGGCCTGTACGTCGCGATCGGCGCCGCGCCCGCGGAGGCGGTCTCGGAAGGCGTGCCGCATTCGGTGCACATCCTCAATCTGCCGGGGCGGATGGCGTGCCTGGGCCGGTACCGGGACAAGGCGCTCGCGATCTTCACCTTCCGCTCGGAGAAAATCGAGTACGACCACCACGATCTGGCCGCGCAGAAACGCATTCTCGCCGATTTCTACGGCAAGGACCGGCAGTGGCGGATTCCTGAACTGCTGGCCGCCGCCCAGGCGGACCCGGAGCTGTACTTCGACGCCATCGCCCAGATCCACCTGCCGACGTGGCATCAGGGACGCGTCGTCCTCCTCGGCGACGCCGCGCACTGCGCGACTCCGATGGCCGGACGCGGCACCTCCCTGGCACTGACCGGAGCATGGCTCCTGACCGAAGAACTCGCCCGCCACGATGGCGACCACGCGGCGGCGTTCACCGAATACGAGCGGCGTCAGCGGCCTTACTCGGACAAGGCGCAGGCGTCCGCGAACAGCGGGGCTGCTCTCCTGGTCCCCGCGACGTGGGAGGACATCGAGCGGCGCAACGCGCGGCTGCTGCTCGCGCAGTAGGGCGGTACGGCATCATGCACCCGGGGGCCGGACCGGCGGCACCGTCCCCCGGGTGCCTGGTCGACCAGCCGCCGCGCAGCGAGTCTTCAGGGGTGAGTGACGGTGGCCGACCACAGCGGGGCGGGCAAAGACGCCGGGAGCGCGACGCCGGCCCGCCGGCCGGGCGGACGGAACGCTCGCGTGCGTGAGCGCGTGCTGGCCGCGGCCACCGAACTGGTGGCGCGGGACGGCATCGAAAGGTTCCGCTACGAGGAAGTGGCCGAACTCGCCAAGGTGAACAAGACCACCGTCTACCGGAACTGGCCGGACCACGTCGAGCTGGTGATCGAAGCGCTGTCCTCGTACGACGCGGACAGCGTGGTGCTCAAGGACTCCGGTGACCTCCGTGTGGACCTGGCCGAGTTCCTCGTGGCTCTCGCCGATTCCCTGTCCACTCCGCGAGGCCGCGCGCTGTCGAACGTAACGGCGTCGGCTCCGGAGAACGAAGAAGTGACCGCGATCGTGGACGCCGCGCACGAACGGCGGATGGCGACCATGCGCGAAAGACTGGACAAAGCGTTCGAACGCGGCGAGCTGCCGCCGGTGGACGTCCATTTCCTCACCGAAATGCTGTCCGGCCCGGTGCATTTGCTCCTCCGCCGGGGCCGGCGATCCTTCACCCGCGAAGACGCGGATCAGGTCGTCGACATCATTCTGGCGGGTATTCACGCGGTGCACGCGGAATAGCGCCGCGACGCGGTCTACCGCGGAGAAGCCAGGATGAAGTCGCGAACCAGCGCGGCCACCTCGTGCTTGGCCTCCAGCGTGATCCCGTGCCGCATACCGGGAAGCACCTCAAGGCGGGCACCGGGAATCGACTCGGCAATCTGCTGTCCGTACGCGACTTTGCCGAGCGGATCGTCGGAGCCGTAGATCAGCAGGGTGGGTGCGGTGATCTCGACAAGACGGCCAAGGACGTCGAACTCACGGATCGCGTCCATCCGGCGTTTGTCCGCCCCGGCAGGTCGGTGGAGGAGAATTCGCCGGGCCTCGGCGAGCAATTCGGGTGACCGCCGCCCGTTCCCGGACAGGACGGCGTCGAGCATTTTGGCCGCGCGATCTTCCGACGCATGAGTGAGGTTCTGTGTGGAGGCCGGTGCCGCGGAGAACCGCGGAATCGCGGTTCCGACGGTCAGCGTCCGCACGACCTCCGGCCGGCTGATCCCGACCTGCAAGGCGATGGCTCCGCCGTAGGAGGCGCCGAAGACGTGCGCGCGTTCGTAGCCGAGCCCTCGGATCAGGGCCGCGCAGTCGTCGGCGAGATCCTCCATCCGGTAAGGCTCCGCGGGATTCGTGGAGCCGCCGGTGTCGCGCTGGTCGTAGGCGATGGCCCGGATCCCGTCGCCGAGCACCGGCCGGAACGTGTCGTACTGGACGAGGCCGCTCTCCCCGCCGTGAAGCAGGATGAGCGGTTCGCCCGAGCCAGATTCTTCGTAGGCGATCGTGACGGCGCCGTGGGAAATGTGCTGAAGCATGGTCAGTCCCGTCGTTCCTGGCCGCGCCGGTCGGTCAGCTGTCCCCGGTCGTTGGCGACCCCCGGCAGTTCCGCCGGGCTGGGGGACGGCTCACTGATCAGCTCGACGATGTAATGGGTGACGCTGCGGTCCTCGAGGTTGCGAATGCGGTGCGGGCGAAGGGGTCCGCCGCGCCCGACCGTCTTGAACATCGCGAAGCCCGGCGTGACATCCAGGGAAAGCGACCACTCGGGATCACCGAGTTCCTGGCCTTCGGCCCGTCCGGCGTCCGGCCACAGAACGAGGTGGTCGTGGTGGTGCTGATGGAAGTCGAACATGCCGCCGGGAGGCAGGGTCATCGCCCAGACCCGGACCCGGTCGTTCTCGAACACCAGCGTGTCGCCCGGGTCGGGCGGATAAACCTGGTCTGTCATGACTGCTCCCGGATCCGGCGATACCGGGGCCCGAAGGCGGATGCCCCCGGAGACGCCGCCGTCGAAGCGGCGAACCCCTCATGATCTTTCCTACTCCGAACGGCAGCTTCGCGCAACTATTAGTTGCTTTAGCGGCGTCGGGGAGGCGGTGCCTGGCACGTCGTGCAGCTGAACGGGACACGGCGGATCGGTGTGTGTGGTCCGTACCCCTGGGTGCGCTGGACTGCCTTTCTGGGACCGGCTTTCGATGGCGTGCTGGCATATCTGATGCGCAAACGCGGAAACGAGAACGGCGGAGACGTCATATTTGACATCTCCGCCGTTCCCGTATTCGAGTGTGCCCTCGGCAGGATTCGAACCTGCGACACCTGCCTCCGGAGGGCAGTGCTCTATCCCCTGAGCTACGAGGGCTCGCTTTCGCGACTGAACAGAGCCTAGCGCATGCCCCTCAACGGCCGCGCACAGAGGGTGCTTAGCGCGGTAGCGTCGAACCATCGAGACGGAGGGAGGCGGCGGTGCGCGCCGAGCCGTTCCAGGTCAGGGTGGCTGTTGAGGACATCGACGACGTGCGGGCGCGGTTGCGGCGCACCCGGTGGCCGGAGGCGGAGACCGTCGGCGACTGGTCGCAGGGGCTGCCGCTCGCCTACGCGCGGGAGTTGTGCCGCAGCTGGGCCGAGGACTACGACTTCGGCTTCGCTGACCGGCTCAACGTCTTCCCGCAGTTCCGTCAGGCCATCGACGGCCTCGGCATTCACTTCGTGCACCTCCGTTCGCCGGAGCCGGACGCGTTTCCGCTGGTGATCACGCACGGCTGGCCGGGTTCGGTGCTCGAATTCCTGGAGATCCTCGGCCCGCTGACCGACCCGCGGGCGCACGGCGGCGACCCGGCGGACGCGTTCCACGTCGTCGCGCCCTCGCTGCCGGGGTACGGCTGGAGTGACAAGCCGACCGAAGCTGGTTGGGGCGTGCGGAAAATCGCGATGGCGTGGGATCAGCTGATGGTCTCCCTCGGCTACGACCGGTACGGCGCGCAGGGCGGCGACTGGGGTTCGGCGGTGTCGGGGGCGCTCGGCGAAGTCGCGCCGGAGCGGGTCGCGGGCGTGCACGTCAACATGGCGGCCGCTCCGCCCGGGGAGTTCGCGGACGAGACGGCCGAGGAACGCGAAGGCGCGCAAGCGATGGCGGAGTTCCGGCGTACCGGCCAGGGGTATTCGGGGCAACAGGGCACGCGTCCGCAAACTCTCGGCTACGGCCTCACCGACTCGCCGGCCGGACAGGCGGCCTGGATCGCCGAGAAGTTCTGGGCCTGGACTGACAACAACGGCCGTCCAGAGGACGCGGTCACCCGGCAGCAGCTCCTCGACGCGATCTCGGCGTACTGGTTCACCGCGTCGGCGACGTCGTCCGCCCGGCTGTACTGGGAGAGCTACCGCAGCTTCGGCGATCTCGTCACCGCGCCGTCGGGCATCTCGGTCTACCCGCGCGACATCGTCCGTCCCTCGCGGCGGCAGGCGGCGCTGAAGTACACCGACCTGCGCTGGTTCGAGCGGCTGCCGCGCGGCGGGCACTTCGCGGCGATGGAACAGCCAGAGTCGCTCGTCGAGCAGATTCGCGGGTTCTTCCGCCTCGTGCGCTGATCTTTCCCACCTCGCGGAACAGGGCTGGGAGAACGCTCCACCAGGCATTAGAGTGAAGTTAGGCTAACCTGTATTGCACATATGCGCATGTCACTATATATTTCCTCTCGACACCGAAACTTGGGAGGCGAGCGATGGGACACGGGCACGGCCACGGGCACACCGCCGCTCCGGCGAGCGCGTCCGGCCGCTACGTCCGCGCACTGCTGATCGCGCTCGCGGTCGGTGCCGGGTTCATGGTCCTGGAGTTCGCGGTCGGCTTCGCCACCGGCTCGCTCGCGCTGATCTCCGACGCCGCGCACATGTTCACCGACGTCCTCGGCGTCGGCATGGCGCTCGCCGCGATCGTGCTCGCGCGCCGCAGCGGGCCGACGCCCAGCCGCACGTTCGGCATGTACCGGGCGGAAGTCCTTGCCGCGCTTGCCAATGCGGTGCTGCTGTTCGGCGTCGCGGGGTACGTGGCGGTCGAGGCGATCGGCCGGATCACCGACCCGCCGGAGGTGCCCGGGCTGCCGGTGCTGCTCGCCGCGGCGGCGGGGCTCGTCGCGAATATCGTCTCGTTCCTGGTGCTGCGCTCGGGCGCGAAGGAAAGCCTGAACGTCCGCGGCGCGTACCTCGAAGTGCTGGCCGACCTCGTCGGCTCGGTCGGCGTGCTGCTCAGCGGCGCGATCACGCTCACCACCGGATGGCGTTACGCCGACCCGATCATCGGTGTCGCGATCGGACTGTTCGTGCTGCCGCGCACCTGGACGCTCGCCCGCCGCGCGCTGCGGATCCTCTTCCAGCACGCGCCCGCCGGCGTGGACGTCGGCGAGATCAGCACCGAACTCGCCGCGCTGCCGGGCGTCGCGGACGTGCACGACCTGCACGTCTGGACCCTCACCTCGGGCATGGAGGTCGCTTCGGCGCACTTGACGGTGAAAGCCGACGCCGAACAGTCCACAGTGCTCACCAAGGCGCAGGACCTGCTGTCGGTCCGCTACGAGATCAAACACGCGACGCTGCAAGTCGAAGGACCGCAATGCGCGCGCCGGTGCTCGGAGCTGTCCTGGTAGACCGGGGGCTATGCGCAAGGATTTCGACCCCGCACAGCTGGCCCCGAACGCGTTCTACCACCTCCTGACCGCCGCCGTCGTGCCCCGGCCCATCGCCTGGGTGTCGAGCACGTCGCGGGCCGGGGTGGACAACCTCGCGCCGCATTCGTTCTTCACCGTCGCCTCGGCCGCGCCCGCCGTCCTGCAGTTCACCTCCGTCGGACGGAAGGACACCCTGCGCAACGTCGAGGCGACCCGGCAGTTCGTGGTCAACCTCGCGCCGGAGCCGTTGTTCGAGCAGATCAACGCCACCGGCGCGGATTTCCCGCCGGAGCTGAGCGAATTCGACGAAGCGGGGTTGACCCGCGAGCCGAGCCTGAAGGTCCGCCCGCCGCGGGTGGCGGAATCGCCGGTGGCGTTCGAGTGCGAACTGCACAGCACGGTCGGGTTCGGGCGTTCGACGGTGGTGTTCGGGCGGGTCGTGCACCTCGCGGTCAGCGAGCAGGTGCTCGACGGGGACCATCCGATGATCGAGCGGCTGCGGCCGTTGTCCCGGCTGGGGCGGGACGAGTGGGGGAAGCTGGGGGAGATCGTGGAGCTGGCGCGGCCGCGGTACAAAAGCTCGTGAGTGGCAATCCCGGTTAGAACCGGGATTGCCACTCACGACGTCTTTCAGGGGCCAGGCAGCGGCTGCGCGCTCCGGTCCTTCAGCATCGCCTTCATCTGGTCCATCTCGGCCCCTTGCGACACCAACATGCTGCGGCACAACGCTTTCACCGCGTCATTGGCCGTGTGGTCCTGCGTGTACTCGGCCATCGCGACGCCGCCCTGGTGGTGGCGCAGCATCAGCTGCAGGAAGTCGACGTCCAGCGCGCGGCCGGACAGCGTGCGCAGCTTCGCGAGTTCCGCGTCGGTGGCCATGCCGGGCATCGGCGCGCCGCCCGCCGGGGAGCTGGTCGGCATCTGCATGCCGGCGTGCCCCATCGGCTCGGTCATCCACTTCATGTACGCGCCGGTCGCCTGCTCGGGCTGGTCCCACAGCATGAGCCAGCCCTTCATCCGCCCGACCTGCTCGGTCTGCGTGCGCTCGATGTCGAACGCGAGCTGGCGGATCTCCTGGTCGGCCGAATGGTCGCGGGCCCAGCCCGCCATGGTGACCGCCTGCAGGTGGTGCACCGACATGTCCTGGGCGAACCCGACCTCGACCGAACCCGCGCCGGGCGTCGCCGGCACCGCGTCGCTGCCGTCGGTGAGCCGCGTCGCGAAGACGCCGATCGCGGCCCCGACCAGCAGCACGGCGAGCAACGTCCCGCCGATGACCACCCAGCGCGACCAGCCGGTCCGTTCCACCGGAGCCGGCTCAGCCTGCTCAGCGGGTTCGGCGGCCTCGAGCTTGGTGCTTTCGACGCCGCCGACCTCAGCCGCCTCTTCGGAACGCCCCACGGTCACTGCCCGGCCGGCGGGGTCCCCGGCATGCCGCCCTGCTCGCCCTGTGCTCCGGGGCTGCCCTTGTAGTCCATCGGCTTCGCGTCCTTGCCCGGCTTGCTCGGGTCGAACTTCGGCGGGTTGGCCGGGTCGAACAGGCCCTTGCCGAGCGCGTCGCACGAGGCGCCGATCTCCGGGTACACGCCGTTCGGGTTGCTCCGCAGCGCGGCGATGAACTGGTCGATGCGCGGGTCGTCGGCGCTGTCCAGCTTCAGCTGGTGGCCCCACGACTGCAGCGAGATCGGCTTGTCCAGGCCCGGATACGGCGACATCATCGTGAACGGCTTGCCCTTGACCCGCGCCTCGAGCAGCGCCACCTGGTCGTCCTTGACCTGGTCCGGGTTGTAGGCGATCCACACCGTGCCGTGCTCCAGCGAGTGCACCATGTTCTCGTTGCGCACCGCTTCCGGGTACACGACGCCGGTGCAGGTGGCCCAGCTCTGGTCGTGCGGGCCGCCGAACGGCGGGCTCTGGTCGTAGGCCACCCGCTCGGTGGGCAGGATGTGCAGCTGACCGGTGTACTGCTTGATGACGATGCCGGGGATCTTCTTTGACGGGTCCGGGTTGCTCGCGGTCGGCGCGAAGGCGGCGGCCGCCTCGTCGCGGGACGCCTGGTCGCGCTTCGGAGCGGACTTCACCAGGTAATAGGTGACGACACCGGCCAGCAGAGCGACCACCACGACGACGCCGATGATGGTGCCCCAAGGCGTCCGCTTGCCCGCGACGACCGAGCGGTTCTTCGCCGCCTTGACCGCGGACGAGCCCTTTTTCTTGGTGGTCCCGTTGGCCATGATTGCCGAGATCTCCTCGTGAGAGCGGGGAAGGGAGCCGGGCGGACCCCTGCCGGTAGCCCAGTGTAGAGACCGGGCGTGCGATCACCGTGAACACCCGGGAGGCGCCCCGGCGAGCGGAACATCCGCCTCCGGTGTGCCCGCCGTCTCGCCAGCGCGTACCGCCGCGAGCGCGCGGCCGAAGCGCACCTAGAATCCGGAGAGTGACTCCCGCCGCTCTCGCCGATCTGGTCCGCAGCTCCGCCGAGCAGGTCCTCGCCGCACGCGGCGTCGACGCCGCCGTGCTGCCGGAGACCGTGACCATCGAACGCCCGCGCAATCCGGACCACGGAGACTACGCGACCAACCTCGCGCTGCAGGTGGCCAAGAAGGCGGGCATGCAGTCGCGCGAGTTCGCCGAGGCGCTCGCCGAGGTCGTCGCCGGCGCGGACGGCGTGGCCGCGGCCGAGGTCGCCGGGCCGGGCTTCCTCAACTTCCGGCTCGCCGCCGACGCGCAGGGCGAGGTCGTGCGCCAGGTGCTGGCCGCGGGCGCGGAGTACGGCCGCGGCGACGCGCTGGCCGGGACCCGGATCAACCTGGAGTTCGTGTCGGCGAACCCGACCGGCCCGATCCACCTCGGCGGCACGCGCTGGGCCGCGGTCGGCGACGCGCTGGGCCGCGTGCTGGGCGCGCAGGGCGCGGACGTCACCCGCGAGTACTACTTCAACGACGCCGGCGCGCAGATCGACCGCTTCGTGCGCTCGCTGATCGCCGCCGCGAAGGGCGAGCCCGCGCCGGAGGACGGCTACGCGGGCGGGTACATCAGCGACATCGCGGCCGAGGTGATCAAGGCCGAGCCGAGCGCGCTGAGCCTGCCCGAGGACGAGCGGCACGAGACCTTCCGGCGCATCGGCATCGAGCTGATGTTCAGCCAGATCAAGCAGAGCCTGCACGAGTTCGGCACCGATTTCGACGTCTACTTCCACGAGAACTCGCTGCACGAGTCCGGCGCGGTCGACGCGGCGGTGCAGCAGCTCAAGGACTCCGGCAACCTCTACTTCGCCGAGGGCGCCTGGTGGCTGCGCTCCAGCGAGTACGGCGACGACAAGGACCGGGTCGTCATCAAGAAGGACGGCAACCCGGCCTACATTGCGGGCGACCTGGCCTACTTCAAGGACAAGCGCAACCGCGGTTTCGACCTGTGCTTCTACATGCTCGGCGCGGACCACCACGGCTACATCGCCCGGCTCAAGGCCGCCGCGGCCGCGTTCGGCGACGACCCGGCCACCGTCGAGGTGCTGATCGGCCAGATGGTGAACCTGGTCAGCGACGGCAAGCCGGTGCGGATGTCCAAGCGCGCGGGCACCGTGATCACGCTCGAGGACCTCGTGGAGGCGGTCGGCGTCGACCCGGCCCGCTACGAGCTGATCCGGTATTCCGTCGATTCCTCTTTGGACATCGATTTGGACTTGCTGCGCAAGCATTCCAACGACAACCCGGTCTACTACGTGCAGTACGCGCACGCCCGGCTGTCGTCGCTGCAGCGCGGCGCGGCGGACCTCGGCATCACGGTCTCGGACGTCGATTTCGGACTGCTCACCCTGCCCGCCGAGGGCGATCTGATCCGCACCATCGGCGAATTCCCCGCCGTGGTGCGCCGGGCCGCGGAGATGCGCGAACCGCATCGCGTCGCCCGCTACCTCGAGGAACTGGCCGGGGCGTACCACAAGTTCTACACCGTGGGCCGTGTTCTTCCGCAGGGCGACGAGGAGGCCACCCCCCTCACCCACGCCCGCCTCGCTTTGTGTGAAGCCGCGCGCCAGGTGCTGGCGAACGGCCTGTCGCTGCTCGGTGTCTCCGCTCCGGAACGGATGTAAACCATGGCGCACCCCGCGGGCCCCCGCCACGCCGACGTCTACCCCCATGCCGACGCCTCCGGGTTCCCTCCCGCGAGTGCCGGCGAACTCGACCAGCTGCCCGCGAAAGTGTGGCCGCGCAACGTTTATCGCGCCGCGGACGGCGTCGTCCGGATCGCCGGGGTCGACGTGCGCGACCTCGCCGAGAAGTACGGCACGCCGTTGTTCGTGGTCGACGAAGCGGACTTCAAGTCCCGCTGCGCCGACTACGCCGAGGCGTTCGACGACCCGGCGCTCGTGCACTACGCGTCGAAGGCGTTCCTGTCCGTCGAGGTCGCCCGCTGGGTGGCCGAGCAGGGGCTGAGCCTCGACGTCTGCAGCGGCGGCGAGCTGGCCGTCGCGCAGCGCGCGAACTTCCCGGCGGAGCGGATTACGTTCCACGGCAACAACAAATCGGTCGCCGAACTGGACGCCGCGGTCGAGGCCGGGGTCGGCACCGTGGTGGTCGACTCGTACTACGAGATCGCCCGGCTCGCCGAAATCGCCGCCGCGCACGGGATCGAGCAGAAGGTGCTCGTCCGGGTGACGGTCGGCGTCGAGGCGCACACCCACGAGTTCATCGCGACCGCGCACGAGGACCAGAAGTTCGGCTTCTCGCTGGCTTCCGGCGACGCCGCCGAGGCCGTGCGCCGGGTGCTGAACGCGCCGTCGCTGAAGCTGGTCGGCCTGCACAGCCACATCGGTTCGCAGATCTTCGACGCCGACGGGTTCGAGGTCGCCGCGCGCCGCGTCGTCGGGCTGCTCGCCGACCTGGCCAAGGAACACGGCCGGGACCTGCTGGAGCAGATGAACGTCGTCGACCTCGGCGGCGGTTTCGGCATCGCGTACACCGAAAAGGACAACCCGCCGCCGCCGTCGCAGATGATCACGCAGATCCGCGACATCGTCCGCAAGGAATGCGCGTACGCCGACCTTCCGGTGCCGCGCATCGCGGGCGAACCCGGCCGCGCGATCGCCGGTCCGGGCACGTTCACGCTGTATGAGGTGGGCACGATCAAGGACGTCGCGCTCGGCGACGAGACCGCCCGCCGGTACGTCAGCGTCGACGGCGGCATGAGCGACAACATCCGCACCGCGCTCTACGACGCGGTCTACGACTGCCGGGTGGTTTCCCGGTCCGCGGCCGACGGAGACGACCCGGTGACCCCGGCGCTGTCTCGCGTGGTGGGAAAACACTGTGAGTCCGGCGACATCGTCGTCCGAGACTGCTGGTTGCCAGACACCCTGGCTCCCGGCGACCTGCTGGCCGTCGCGGCGACCGGTGCCTATTGCTACGCGATGGCCAGCGGTTACAACCGGCTGCCTCGGCCCGCGGTGGTCGCCGTGCGCAACGGCGCCGCCCGGCTGCTGCTGCGCAGGGAGACGACGGACGACATGCTGCGCCTGGAGGTTTGAGAAGTGTCCACTGTGTCTCCGAAGAGCCTGTCTCCAACGGACCGTGCGCCCATCCGGGTCGCCATGCTCGGCTGCGGCACGGTCGGCAGCGAGGTCGCCCGGCTGCTCACCGAACAGGCAGGCGAGCTGGCCGCCCGTGCGGGCGCGCCGGTGGAACTGGCCGGCATCGCGGTGCGGCGGCCGGACAAGCACCCGGAGCTGCCCGCCGAACTGCTCACCGACGACGCCGCGGCGCTCGTGGCCCGCGAAGACGTCGACGTGGTGGTCGAGCTGGTCGGCGGGATCGACCCGGTGCGCAGCTGGCTGCTCACCGCGCTGAACGCGGGCAAATCCGTGGTCACCGCCAACAAGGCGCTGCTAGCCGAGCATTCGGCCGAACTGTTCGAGGCGGCCGACGCGGCAGGCGTCGACCTGTACTTCGAGGCGGCCGTCGCCGGGGCCATCCCGCTGCTGCGCCCGCTGCGCGAATCGCTGGCGGGCGACCGGATCACCCGCGTGATGGGGATCGTCAACGGCACCACCAACTACATCCTCTCCGCGATGGACGCCACCGGCGCGGGCTACGCCGAAACGCTCGACGAGGCCAGCCGCCTCGGTTACGCGGAGGCCGACCCGACGGCGGACGTCGACGGCTACGACGCCGCGTCGAAGGCCGCGATCCTTGCCTCGCTGGCGTTCCACACCCGCGTCACCGCGAAAGACGTGCATCGCGAAGGCATCGCGGACGTCACGGCGTCCGATCTGGCCGCCGCGCGCACGCTCGGCCGCACGGTGAAGCTGCTGGCGATCTGCGAACGGGTGACGGCCGACGACGGTGCGGAATCGGTGTCCGCCCGCGTGCATCCGGTGATGATTCCGCGCAGCCACCAGCTGGCCGGCGTCGGCGGCGCGTTCAACGCGGTCTACGTCGAAGCGGACGCCGCGGGCGAGCTGATGTTCTACGGCCAGGGGGCAGGCGGCGCGCCGACCGCCAGCGCGGTGCTCGGCGATCTCGTCGCGGTCGCGCGCAACCAGGTGCTCGGCGGCCGCGGCCCGCGCGAATCCGCGCACGCCGCGCTGCCGGTGCGGCCGATGGGCCAGACGCCGACGCGCTACCACGTGAGCCTCGACGTCGCGGACCGCGCCGGGGTGCTCGCCCAGGTGGCGCAAGCGTTCGCCGGGCACGGCGTGAGCATCGCCGCGGTGCGCCAGCGCGACGCGAACGACACCGCGAGCCTCGTCGTGGTGACTCATCTTGCGCCCGACGCGGCTTTGCAGTCCACTGTGGACGAAATCGCGAAACTCGATGTGGTGCACGAGGTTGTCAGCGTGATGCGGGTGGAAGGCGAAGACGCATGAGTGCGTGGCCGGGAATTATCGAGGCGTACCGCGACCGGGTTCCGGTCCCCGACGGGGCGCGCGTGGTGACGCTCGGCGAGGGCAACACCCCGCTGCTGCCCGCCGCGCACCTGTCCGAGCTGACCGGCGCCGAGGTGTACCTGAAGGTCGAGGGCGCGAACCCGACCGGCTCGTTCAAGGACCGCGGGATGACCGTGGCGATCACGCACGCGCTGGCCAGCGGCCTCAAAGCGGTGATCTGCGCGTCCACCGGCAACACCTCGGCCTCGGCCGCCGCGTACGCCGCGCGGGCCGGGCTCACCTGCGCGGTGCTGGTGCCGCAGGGCAAGATCGCGATGGGCAAGCTCGCCCAGGCGGTGCTGCACGGCGCGCGCATCCTGCAGGTCGACGGCAACTTCGACGACTGCCTCGAACTCGCCCGCAAGACCGCCGCGGACTATCCGGTCACGCTGGTCAACTCGGTCAACCCGGTGCGCATCGCGGGCCAGAAGACCGCCGCGTTCGAGATCTGCGACGTGCTCGGCGCGGCCCCGGACGTGCACTGTCTCCCGGTCGGCAACGCGGGCAACATCACCGCGTACTGGAAGGGCTATTCGGAGTACGCGGCCGACGGTGTGGTCAAGAACACCCCGCGGATGTTCGGTTTCCAGGCCGCCGGTGCCGCGCCGCTGGTGCACGGCGAGCCGGTTTCCGACCCGGACACCATCGCGACCGCGATCCGCATCGGCAGCCCGGCGTCCTGGGCGGGCGCGGTGTCCGCGCGCGACGAGTCGGACGGCCTGTTCGAGGCGATCACCGACGAGAAGATCCTTGAGGCGTACCGGCTGCTGGCCCGCCGCGAGGGCGTGTTCGTGGAGCCCGCGTCCGCGACGAGCGTGGCCGGCCTGCTGGCCACCGCGGCCGACGGACGGCTGCCGAAGGGCGCGAAGGTGGTCTGCACGGTCACCGGGCACGGCCTGAAGGACCCGGCGACGGCGCTGGAAGGCAACGTCGAGGTGGAACCGCTCGCGGTCGACCCGACGGCCGTGGCGGCGGCGCTGGACCTGCGATGACCGCGCTGCCCGGGTTCCGCGCGACGGTCCCGGCGTCGACGGCGAACCTCGGCCCGGGATTCGACGCGCTCGGCCTCGCGCTGGCCCGCTACGACGTGGTCGAACTGCAGGTCACCGAGGGCGGACTGAAGATCGAGGTGCTCGACGCTGGGGCGGGCGGCGTCGAGGACGTCCCGACCGACGATTCCCACCTGGTGGTCCGTGCGATCCGGCGGGCCTGCGAGCACCTGGACGTACCGGTGCCGGGCCTGCATCTTCGTTGCCATAACAGCATTCCGCACGCGCGCGGCCTCGGTTCGTCGGCCGCCGCGGTGGTGACCGGCGTGGCGCTGGGCTACGCGCTGGCCGAGCGTCCGCTCGACGACGACGCGCTCCAGCTCGCGGCCGAGTTCGAGGGCCACGCCGACAACGCGGCGGCGAGCCTGTTCGGCGGGCTCGCGGTGGCCTGGGCCGAGGACGGCCGGTTCCGCGCCGAGCGCGTGGAGCCGAACCCGGCGATCCGGCCGGTGGTCGCGGTGCCGGCGGAGAAGTCGTCCACCAACATGACGCGCGGCCTGCTCCCGGCGCAGGTCCCGCACGCCGACGCGGCGCACAGCGCGGGACGGGCGGCGCTCGCCGTGCTGGCCGTCACCGAGCGGCCTGAGCTGCTGATGGCCGCCACCGAGGACCGGTTGCACCAGGATTACCGCGCCGAGGCGTACCCGGCGAGCACCGCGCTCGTGCGCACGCTGCGTGCCCAAGGCGTGCCCGCCACGATTTCCGGAGCCGGGCCGACTGTGCTCGCTCTCACGCTGAACGGAATACTCCCGGCGGGCGTGGACGTCACCGGGTTCGACGTCGCCGAATTGCCGGTGGACCGCGATGGCGTGCAGGTTGTGGCCAGGTGACGACCTGGTCACAGGCTGGGCGGCAGCGTGCGCCACGCGGGGGGTGGTTGTTGCACCCGGACAGGGCGCGGTCTACCCTCGGGGGCGTTCGATCACCGTGCGTTTCCGCACCCGATGCCGGGCCTGTTCGCCCCTAGCGGCGGCTCCGGTCCGCATCCTTCGTCGATCCGCCGATTCCGCACCGCCTGGCACGCGGGAGGCGGAGGGACGCAGGCGGGTTTCCGGTTCCGGCGGTGCCGAATTCCGCTTTCTCCGTCCGGAGGGGGCAAACACCCTGTGCTGGCGGCGCTTCGCTGTGTCTCGCACGGCTGGGCGCGAGCCGTCCGCATCGGAGGCAGAAGCCGTCTCGCTACCGGCGGCAGTCCGCTGATCCACCTGGAACGTGGATCGGTCAGGAAGGACATGTGTGAGCAACACCGATCTGTTGAGCGGCGACGTGGAGACCCCCGCCGCGGCCGCTGAGACCAATGGGGCCGCGGCAGCTCCGAAGCGCCGCACCGGGGGCCTGTCCGGAATGGTCATCGCCGAACTCCGCCAGCTGGCGGGCGAACTGGGCGTTGGCGAGACCACCGGCATGCGCAAGGGGGACCTGATCGCCGCGATCCGCGAGCGCCAGGGCAAGAGCAAGAAGCGCGCCGCCGCGACGGCCGAGACGCTGCCGCTCGACGGCGTCGGCGAGCCGGTCAAGGCGGAGAAGGCCGAGAAGCCCGCCCGCCGGGCCAAGTCCGACGCGCCCAAGTCCGAGGCCCCCAAGGCGGAGCCGAAGACCGAGCAGGCGCAGGCGGAGGCTCCCAAGGCCGAGGCTCCGAAGGCGGAGACCGCGCAGGCTCCCGCCGAGAAGCCCGCCGCGCAGGAGCGCCCGGAGCGGCACGACCGCTCCGAGGGCCAGTCCGACGGCCAGTCCGAGGAGGGCGGCCGCAACCGCCGCCGCCGCGGCGGCGCGAACCGGGGCGACGGCCAGCGCGACCAGCGCGGCGACCGCCAGGGCGGCAACCGCGACAACAACCGGGACAACCGGGACGGCAACCGCGATAACCGCGACAACCGGGACGGCAACCGCGACAACCGCGGCGGGCAGGACAACCGGCAGCGGAACAACCAGCAGGACAACCGCGACAACCGGAACGACAACCGGAACAACGGCCCGCAGGACGACGACGAGGAAGGCGGCCGCCGCGGGCGCCGCTTCCGCGACCGCCGCCGCCGGGGCAGCGGGGGCGGCCAGCGCGAGGGCGGCGCGCCGGACACCGAGATCCGCGAGGACGACGTCCTGCTTCCGGTCGCCGGCATCCTGGACGTGCTCGACAACTACGCGTTCGTGCGCACCTCGGGCTACCTGGCCGGGCCGAACGACGTGTACGTGTCGCTGTCGCTGGTCCGCAAGTTCGGCCTGCGCCGCGGCGACGCGATCACCGGTGTCGTGCGCCAGCCGCGCGAGGGCGAGCAGCAGCGGCAGAAGTTCAACCCGCTGGTGCGCGTCGACTCGATCAACGGGCTGGAGCCGGACGAGGCCAAGCGCCGTCCCGACTTCACCAAGCTGACCCCGCTGTACCCGAACGAGCGGCTGCGCCTCGAGACCGAGCCGCACAAGCTCACCACCCGCGTGATCGACCTGATCATGCCGGTCGGCAAGGGCCAGCGCGCGCTGATCGTGTCCCCGCCGAAGGCAGGCAAGACCACGATCATGCAGGACATCGCGAACGCGATCACGACCAACAACCCCGAGGCCCACCTCATGGTCGTGCTGGTCGACGAGCGTCCGGAAGAGGTCACCGACATGCAGCGGTCGGTGAAGGGCGAGGTCATCGCCTCCACCTTCGACCGCCCGCCGTCCGACCACACCTCGGTCGCCGAGCTGTCCATCGAACGGGCCAAGCGCCTCGTCGAAATGGGCCACGACGTGGTCGTGCTGCTCGACTCGATCACCCGTCTCGGCCGGGCCTACAACCTGGCCGCGCCCGCGTCCGGCCGGATCCTGTCCGGTGGTGTCGACTCGACCGCGCTGTACCCGCCGAAGCGTTTCCTCGGCGCCGCGCGCAACATCGAGAACGGCGGCTCGCTCACCATCTTCGCGACCGCGATGGTGGAGACCGGGTCCACGATGGACACGGTGATCTTCGAGGAGTTCAAGGGCACCGGCAACGCGGAGCTCAAGCTGGACCGCAAGATCTCCGAGCGCCGCGTGTTCCCGGCGGTCGACGTCAACCCGTCCGGCACCCGCAAGGAGGAGCTGCTGCTCTCGCCGGACGAGCTGGCCGTCACGCACAAGCTGCACCGCGTGCTGCACGCGCTGGACTCCCAGCAGGCCATCGACCTGCTGATCTCGCGGCTGCGCAAGACGAAGACCAACATCGAATTCCTGATGCAGGTCTCGAAGACCGCCCTCGGCGGCGGAGACGACGACTGAGTCTCGCCTCTTCGTGAAGCGGCCCGCCCCGGGTTTCCGGGGCGGGCCGCTTTCGTTTCACGATCAGGCGCGGCTCCCGGTCAACCGGCATCCCGGCCGGTCAAGGTCGATCCGGTTTCCCGGGGCGAGGCAGCCGTCGATCGCCGACACCTGCTGTCCGTAGCTGCGGCCCTTGACCGCGGTGACCGTTCCGTCCGCCGCCACCTCGCACGGGTTGCCCTCGGTGCACGACTCGCCGTCGCGGTTGTGGGTGTTGTTGATCCCCACCACGGTGTTCCCGTCCGGCGACAGCAACGCCGTCCCGGAGTACCCGGGCAGGCTGACGCATTTGTCGCTGTCGGCGTATCGCACCGACTGGTCCTGCTGCCAGCCGCCTTCCCTCAGATGCGGCACCACGGCCGCCGCCTCGCATTTCGGCCGGCTGCTTTCGTAGGCCATCTGCATCCGGTCCCCGGCTCGCATCGGGGAAGACGACAGCTGGAACACCTTGGCGCCCGCGGCCGCCAGCTGCGCGTACGTCCGGTCCAGCCGGTACAACGCGACGTCGGTGCCGGTCATCGTCGCGTACGCCAGCCGGGTCGCCTTGGCGGTGGTCTTCGGATATCCCTGCCGATCGGCGATGGGAATCGCCTTTTCCAGCCCGGCCGGCTGATTCACCAGCGCTTTGCCCGGCTCCGGCCGGTTACCCGACACGCAATGGCCGTTGGTCAACGCCAGCGCCGGGTCCGAATCCTTGGCGGTGCGCGGCCGGATCACCGATCCCATGCACCCGCCGATCTTGGCGGTGCCTTCCACGTTGGGAATGACCGAGTCCGGCGGAACGGCGGTGCCGGACACGATCCCGTTGATCCATCCGGCGTTCCGCGTCACGTCGACGTACATGGCAGGCAGATCGGCACCGCGGATGCCCGAGCCGACTACCGTTCCGGCTAACGCCCATCCCGCGCCGTCGCGGACCAGCGCCGGTCCGCCGGAGTCGGTCACGCCCGGCCCGACCTTGTCCTGCAGGCTTCCGATGCACAGGGGAGGCGAGATTCCGTTGTCGTCCCAGCATTGCGGCAACGGCTGCACCACGGTGTCCGCTTGGTGCAGCTTCCGGGGAAAGCAGACCGGATCGGCGAAGTTCCCGCACGACAGCGAAGTGGCGCCCCAGCCGAGAATCCGGACCTTGGTGCCGTCGGCCGGGGTGCCGGTCGCCAGCCGGACCGGCTGCGCCCGGACCGGACTGGCCAGATGCAGCAGCGTCAGGTCCTCGCCGGGCGGGTTGTAAGTGGCGTGGCGGCGGTAGAACTTGTCGACCGAGACCAGCTCGCCGCCGGATTTCGTGTCCGCCGATCCGACCCGGACTTTCCAGCCGCGGGGCACCGCCGTGGTCGCCCCGGTGGGAGTGTTGGCGCAATGCCCGGCGGTCAGCGCCCACTGCGAGCCGATGAGCACGCCGGTGCACCGATGCCCGTCGGGCCGGGGCGCGTCGTACTGGAGGGAAACGAGGAATGAGTAAGGCTGCGAAGACTCGGTGCCGCCGATGATGGCGGACGCTGGGCTGGCCTGGACCACGGTGGCGGCCAGCACAGTGCCGAGCAGCAGCGCGGAAGATCGAATGCGCATGGCTCGCACGATGTCGGCCGCATGTCCGCGGACGGCAACCGCTGGGTGATAGCTGTGTTGCAGTAAGGGTTTTCTCGCGCCGACGGAGCGCTCCCGAGGCGGGGAGCGCTCCGTCGGTTCAGCCGCTCATCCGGGGGATGGCAGGGATGAGCGGCCTCCGCCGCTCAGTGGCGGGGGACAGCGGCGGGGGTCCAGCCGCGGTAGTTGTTGAAGTAGCTCGTGGAGCTGGCGTGGCCGATCTTGCCGCCGACGGCGGTGGCGTAGAACCCGCCGTTGCCGTCCGCGATGCCGACGTGGCCGTAGGCGCTGATGTTCCAGTACACGAACGAACCGGCGGGCGGTTTCCCGCTGGTGTGCTTCGGGCTGGCCCCGTTCCAGTGCGCGTTGGCCGACGCCCAGACCCCGGTGGTGCCGTAGGAGTTCTCCGCGGCCTTCTCGCAGTAGTGCTCCCACCCGGTGCTTCCGGCGTGCGCCTTGTACCAGGCGATGGCACCGGCCGGAGTGCCGTCGGCGGCCCCGGCCAGGTTCGCTTCGGGCAGCTCCGAGAACGTCCCGGCGGCGGGGTTCACGTCCGCCGCGGTGATCCCGCCGGAAGCGTTCGCGGCAGGCGCGAAGACCGCGGCGGAAGCGGCCAGTGCGAGCACCGCGGCCGGCTTCGCGAGCCGGGTGAGCAGGTCGGTCGTGCGCATGTCCGGACCTCCAGTGTGTGAGCGATTCACGAACTCGGCCAGCTTCCCGCCAGCGGGTACAAAATCCGTACAATGCGAATGTCCTTCACTACCCACCGTGGCGTCCGGCGCTGGAATACCTGGTCACCGGGGTGTGTTGAAGCCCTTGCCAGCGCGTCTGGCAGAATGACCCGCTGAAGTCCGGCACCGGTTCACCCCGCACTGGGGACCCGGGGCCAACGAGAGAGGACACCATGAAGAGCGGTATTCACCCCGAATACGTGACCACGACCGTCACGTGCAACTGCGGGAACAGCTTCGTCACTCGCAGCACGAAGGAGTCGGGTCAGATCCACGTCGAGATCTGCTCGAACTGCCACCCCTTCTACACCGGCAAGCAGAAGATCATGGACACCGGTGGCCGGGT
This sequence comes from Amycolatopsis silviterrae, assembly GCF_042684085.1. Classification (NCBI taxonomy): domain Bacteria; kingdom Bacillati; phylum Actinomycetota; class Actinomycetes; order Pseudonocardiales; family Pseudonocardiaceae; genus Amycolatopsis; species Amycolatopsis silviterrae. Next base: position 94,679 of record NZ_JBHUKS010000018.1, on the reverse strand, counting down.
TGCCCGGTTCGAGAAGCGCTACGGCAAGCGTCAGCAGAAGACCGACGCCAAGTAGCTTGTCCAACGGCGCCCACCCGCACGCCCGGGTGGGCGCCGTTGTTCTGTCCGGGCCCGTTCGGGAAAGGGAGACGGCGAAGTGGATTCGAGTTCGCTCAAGGGGCTGCTCGACGAGCACGCCCAGCTGGAACAGCAGCTCGCCGACCCGGCGGTGCACGCCGACCAGGCCCGCGCTCGCAAACTGGGCCGCCGCTACGCCGAGCTGAGCCCGGTCGTGCGCGCGGTGCGCGAGCTGGACCAGGTGCGCGACGACCTTTCCGCGGCCAAGGAACTGGCCGCGGAGGACGCCGCGTTCGCCGCCGAAGCCGACGAGCTGACGGCGAAAATCCCGCAGCTGGAAGCGAAACTGACCGAACTGCTGCTGCCGCGCGACCCGTACGACGGTTCCGACGTCGTCATGGAGATCAAGTCCGGCGAGGGCGGCGAGGAATCCGCGCTGTTCGCCGGCGACCTGCTGCGGATGTACCTGCGCTACGCCGAGCGGCACAACTGGAAGGCCGAGGTGCTCGACTCGACCGAGTCGGATCTCGGCGGCTACAAGGACGTCACGCTGTCGCTCAAGAGCAAGACCGCCGACGTCGAAGGCGTGTGGGCGCGGCTGAAGTTCGAGGGCGGCGTGCACCGCGTGCAGCGCGTGCCCGCCACCGAATCGCAGGGCCGCATCCACACCTCCGCGTCCGGCGTGCTGATCTACCCGGAGCCGGAGGAGGTCGAGGTCGAAATCGACCCGAACGACCTGCGCATCGACGTGTTCCGGTCGTCCGGCCCCGGCGGGCAGAGCGTCAACACCACCGACTCGGCCGTGCGGATCACGCACCTGCCGACCGGGATCGTCGTGTCGTGCCAGAACGAGAAGTCGCAGATCCAGAACCGCGCGCGGGCCCTGCAGGTGCTGCAGGCCCGGCTGCAGGCGATCGCAGAGGAAGAGGCGGCCGCGAAGGCGTCGGACGCCCGCCGTTCGCAGGTCCGGACGGTCGACCGGTCGGAGCGCGTGCGGACGTACAACTTCCCGGAGAACCGGATTTCGGACCACCGGGTGAACTACAAGGCGTACAACCTGGACCAGGTTCTCGACGGCGAACTGGACGGCGTGCTGGACGCGCTGGCCACGGCCGACCGGGAGGAGCGGCTCGCCTCGCAGGCGGGCTGATTCTTAGACGGCGGCGGGGATTTCCTCGGCGCTCGGGTCCTCAGTGTGTTCCGGCGCGGTTTCCGCGCGGGGGAGCAGGCTGAGGACCGCGAACACCACGGCCAGTACGGTCGGGAACAGCGTGAGCAGCTGGTGTTTCACGCCTTCGATGCCTTCGCCCAACGCGGACAGTCCTAACTGTCCGGCCGCGAAGAACACCAGCAGGAACGCGACAATCCCGTACTCGCGCCGGTTCCGGCGGAACGCGCGCACGCCGGCCCAGCCGACGAGCACCCAAATCGGTACCAGCACGAACAATCCGAGCGGCGCGACCAGCGCGGCGAGGCCGGAGAACACCGGCACCCGGTACTCCTTCGCGAGCCGCGGCTGTCCGGACTGTTCGCCGAAGCTGCCGAGGTTGTCCGGCCGGGCGGTGAGCGCGTCGACGCCGCCCTGCTGGAGGATTTCCGCGGTCCGCGCGGGATGCGTCGCGTAGTAGTTCAGCACGTTGCGGCGGCTGATTTTGTCTTTGTACTGCGGGTAAAGCGGGTCGTGCCAGGCCGCGCGCTCGCCCCACCAGCCGGTGCCGACGTACTGCTCGAACGACTCCGGCAGCCCGAGCGCGGCGAGATCGGCCTTCGTGTCGTGCTTTCCGTCCACAATGGAGTCGAAGACCGCGTGGTACATGTTGGCCTCGCGGTACTCCGCGTTGGCCGGGTCGCCCTGGGACTGGATCGCCAAGGTGCCCGCACCGGTGATCGCGAGTACCGCCAGCGGCAGCACCCAGCGATGCCGTCCGCGCGCGCCGGACGGCCGGGTCAGCAGCAGCGCGAGCGCGAAAAGCGGGATGAGCAACAGAGTCTGCGATTTGGCGTTGATCCCGACGAGTCCACCAAGGACAGTCACCGCGGCACCGGCCCAGCGCAGCTTTCCGGTGCGGTGCAACAGGAACAGGCCGCCGCAGATCAGCAGGATGCCGAGGAACGCCGCGCCTTCGCTGAGCACCGACGCGAAGTAGCCGAAGAACGCCGAGTCACCCATGACCAGCAGCAGCAACACCGTGGCGATCAGCCGGTTTCGCCGGTTCAGATCGAGGCCGAGCACAGTGACGGTGATCGCCCCCGCGACCAGCACGCAGGTGAGCACGCCGAGCACCAGCAGGTTCAGCACGCCGGACGCGCCGAACAGCGCGCCGATCTTGCTCGCGGCCCAGTCGAGCCAGTTCTGGCTGGAGACGTACGCGGAATCACACGGCGGCGCGGACCCGTAACTGAACCGGACGAAGCCTTCCAGCGGCCGGTCTGGCTGCCGCCCGCCGAGCTGGCACAGCAACCGCCAGCCGTCGCCGTTGTCGGCCATCCCGACCGGGCGCGGCACGAGGAACCGCAGCAGCAACAGCCCGAGCGAGGCGACGAATACCCCGAGGCCGAAGCGCAGGTCCCTGGATCTCACCGGGCGGAGTCTAGGGGGCGGACGAGAAGGGGGACGCGGGCGGGCATCGGCGGTGGCTGGGTCTCGTGAGTGGCAATGCCGGTTCTAACCGGGATAAACACTCACGAGACCCAACCACCGTCCCAGCCGCGCCTTACTCGCTCCCCGCCGCGAACGCCGCCATCCGCTCCTCATACCCCTCGTCCCCGCCGAAGTGCACCGCCACCGCGTCCGCCCCCGCCTCCCGATACGCGCGGTAAGTCTCGACCGCCTTCCCCTCGTCGAACTGCTGCCGGGCGATCCGCCGCACCCGCCGTTCGGGGTCGAGCTGGTCCAGCGTCGCCACCCGCTCGGCGAACGTGTCCGGCGAAAGACCCGCGCTGACCCACTGATCACCAGCTCGGACCGCCCGGCGCAGCGCGACCGTCGAGTTCCCTCCGACGAGGATCGGAATCCGCCCAGCCGGCCGTGGCTCGAAGTACCCGCCCGCTCGGCCGCGTCCGGTGGTGAACAGCTGCTCCAGCAGCGAAAGCGTGTCGTCCAAGACCGCTCCGCGGCGCGGGAAATCCGCGCCGATCTCGGCGAACTCCGGCTCGTTCCATCCCGCGCCGACGCCGAGGATCAGCCGGTGCCCGGACAGCCGGTCGATCGTCGCGGCCTGCTTGGCCAGCAGGTACGGCTCGCGCAGCGGCGCGATCACCACGGACGTGCCCAGCTGGACGCGTTCGGTCGCCGCGGCCAGGTAAGCGAGCGTGGCCAGCGGTTCGTACACCCCGCCGAAGACCTCGCCGAACGGTTCCGGCGGCAGCACGTGGTCCGGCAGCCAGACCGACTCGTAACCCAGCTCCTCGGCCAGCCGGGCAAGAGAGGCGAGGCGCTGCGGGGTCAGGTCGGGGGATTCGTTCGGCAGGACGACCTGGCGGCTCATCGCAGCCCCTTCCGGATCGCGGTCAGCCAGGCATCGGGCGCTTCGTCGGTGATGCCGTGCCCGGACGCGATCTCGACCAGCTCCGCGCCGGGAATGCCGTCGGCCAGCTCCCGCGAATGCCTGGGCGGCACGAGGGCGTCCAGGGTCGTGGCGATCACCAGGGCCGGGACCGCGATCGACGCCAGCTCGGCCCGGGTGTCGACGTTCCGGACCAGCTCGACCTGCTTCGCCGTGCCTTCGGGCACCGACGAGGCCAGCCCGGCTACCGCCCCGGCGAGCTGGTCGGGCGAGAGCGAGGCGAGGAAGGGCTCGCTGACGGCGGTCAACATCAGGAACTTGGCGAGCAGGGTTCGGTCGCCCTCCAGCAGGTGCGCCCACACGTTGAGGGCCAGCTCCATGCGCGCGTCCGGCCGGGCGAAACCGGCGGTCAGGATGAGCCCGGTCACGCGGTCGGGGTGCCGGGTCGCGACGCGGACCGCGACGGCGGTGCCGAGCGAGTAGCCGAGCACGGTGAACTTCTCGACGCCCGCGTCGACAGCGGTCTTGACCAGGCCGTCGGCGAGTTCGTCGAGAGAGCCGCCCGCGGCCGGGTAATCGGCCCCGACCACGGTGTGCGTGCGGGAGAGGTCGTCCAGGAGCGGGCCGAAGTTGGCGGTCACGCCGCCGCCCGCGCCGTGGGCGAGCAGCAGGCCGGGGCCTTGGCCGCGAACGAAATGTTCTGTCATGTCCGCGACGTTAAGGATTGACACCAGTGTGAAGGCCAGATTCAGGGGAAAATCGGATGCTGATCGGCGAACTCTCGCAGCGCACCGGCGTGGCCTCGCGGCTGTTGCGGTACTACGGCGAACAGGGGCTGCTGGACTCGTCCCGCAACACGAGCGGCTACCGCGTGTACGGGGAAGAGGCCGTCGTGCGGGTGCGGCAGATCCGGAAACTGCTGGCCGCGGGCCTGACCACGGAGATGATCGCCGAAATGCTCGACTGCGCGATCGGACCCGCCGCGCACCTCGACCTGTGCCCGGACCTGGTGCGCAGGCTGCGCGGGGAACTGGCCGAAGTGGACCGGCGGATGGGGGATCTCGCTCAACGGCGCGAAGTCCTGTCCGGGTATCTCGGCAAGGCGTGAGGCCCGCGCGGCCGGGGGTCGATACGCTGGGCAGCACCCCCGACGGGGGGAGTTTCGACGAGTGAAGGACGACCAGTGAATCGGCAGCCGCTGCGCCTGGCCATCATGGAGGCCACCCGGATCCTCACCGAGGCGGGCGTGGAATCGCCGCGGTCGGACGCGGATCTCATCGCCGCGCACGTGCTCGGCGTCGAACGGGGCAGGCTGCCGATGGTGCCGCTGGTCGACCCGCCGGTGATCGACGCGATCGGCCAGCTGGTCGCGCAGCGCGCCAAACGGATCCCGCTCCAGTACCTGACCGGCTGGGCCGCGCTCGGCAACATCACGGTCAACGTCGGCGCGGGCGTGTTCGTCCCCCGTCCGGAGACCGAGCTGCTGCTCGAATGGGGCGTCAAGTTCCTGCAGGGCCGCGAATACCCGGTGGTGGTCGACCTGTGCACCGGCTCCGGCGCACTGGCGCTGGCGCTGGCGCACGAACGCCCGGACGCGGTGGTCTACGCGGTCGACGTCGACGCCCAGGCGCTTGCCTGGGCCCGGCACAACGCCGACGTGCACAGCGCGGCGGGCAACACGCCGATCCGGCTCTACTCCGGCGACATCGCGGACCCGACGATGTTCGCCGAGCTGGACGGTCTTGTGGACTTGGTGCTCTGTAACCCGCCGTACGTGCCGGAGGGCACGCCGGTCCCGCCGGAGGTCGGCGAGCACGACCCGGCACGCGCGGTGTTCGCCGAGGAAAGCGGCCTGGCGGTGATCCGGCACGCCATCGCGGCCGGCGCGCGCTTGCTGCGCCCCGGCGGCGGTCTGGCGATCGAACACGACGACACCCACGGGTCGGCGGTCCCGGCCCTGGTACGGGCGCGCCGGGTGCTGACCGGCGTCGAGGACCATCCGGACTACACCGGCCGTGCCCGGTTCGTCACCGCTCGCCGCCTGGGCTGAGGCTCCTCCGCTCCGAGGCTGTCCGTGAAGGTGCCCCTCACGGCCCGGCTGGCGTCTGTGAGGGGAACCCTGGGGGAATCAGCGTCCGTGAAGGTGGCCCTCACGTCCCGCCGCCGTCTGTGAAGGTGCCCTTCACAGCCCGTTGGCGTCCAATGCCGGGGACTCAAGGCGGCGCGGTGGGCGCAGTTGAGGCGCGTTTGACCAGGTCGCAGGGCTGGCAGGACTGGCGTCGGCTCGTCGGCTCGGCGGCGGGGAGGACCAGCGCCCCAATGTGGCGTTGGGTGCATGTGACGCACCCAACGCCACATTGGTGCGTCAAAGGAACGGACAGGCAGACACCAATCGGTCATTTCACCCACGCAGGTGTCCTTTATGGATGGTCAGCGGGCTGCGGCCACCCGGCTTAAGTCCCGGGCATGGGAATCCAAGTCTGTGAAGGGGCCCCTCGCAGCCCGCTGATGTCCGTGAGGGGAACCCCGAGGGAATCAGAGTCCGTGAAGGTGGCCCTCACGTCCTGCGGCCGTCCGTGAAGGTGGCCCTCACGGACCACCCCCGGCACTGCCCGCCCGCCACTGGGCCATTCGCACCTTTGCCCTCCTCCTGCCCGACTTTCGTCGTGCGGCAGCGGGGTGGATCTCGTTCGCTCGCCTAACGATCACCGTTAGCGTCGGGCGTCGGGACCGCCGGGCGTACCGGCGGACTGTGAGGAGCGAGGATGAGATCCCCCTTACCCCGCCGGAATCACCGCACCCGGAACCATCACGCCCGGAACCACCGCACCCGAAACCGCGCCGCCGTAGTCGTGGCGATCGCGGCACTGGCGCCCGCGTTGCTCGCCGGGACCGCCGCGGCCGATCCGCTCACCCGGGGATGGCCCGCGCCGCTCGACTCCGCGCGCTGGGCCGACCAGGCGAGCATGACCTGGCAGGACTACCGCCAGGTGCCCGGCACCAACTGGGCCGACCCGTCCCTGAAACCGACCGTGCGCAAGTTCAAGGGCGCCGTCGTGCTCGCCGACTACCCGGACGCGGATTTCGTCGTCACGAAGCCGCCGCATTCGACCGTCTTCGGCAACCCGTCGCCGTCGGCGAGCGATCTGCCGCGCGGGAAAGTCGCGCAGTACTACCAGGATTTCCTCAACAAACCCGAAACCCTCAACCACGGCCACACCATCAACGAGTACTGGATGGAGGACTCCGGCGGCCGGTTCGGCGTCGACCTCACCGCGTTCGGCCCCTACCGGATGCCCGGCAAATCCTTCGAGTACGGCATGGAAATGCAACCGCAGGACTGCCCGCCGTCCGCCGACTGCACCCGGGACCTGCGCAAGGACGCGGGCGACGCGTGGCGCGCCGACGTCGGTCCGATCGCCGACCAGTTCGACTTCATCTTCTTCCTCTCCGCGGGCCAGGACGAAAGCTCGACCTGGCAGGAGTTCGGCGAGATGAAGTTCGGCGCGAAGGAGAACGTGCCCGCCGAGTTCGGCCCGCCGGGCAGCAAACCGGGGGACCCGAACTGGGCGCACACGCGGTACGTGCCGTGGACGTCGTGGGCGTCGGCGTCGAGCATCTGGCCCAATGCGGTCGAGGGATCCTCGACCCAGGCGGAAAGCTCCGGCCAGGGCGTGTTCGCGCACGAGTTCAGCCACATTCTCGGCATCGGCGACAACTACAACAACCCGTTCGGCAACCCGCCCCGGCGCGCGTACACCGGGCCGTGGGAAATGTTGTCGCGCGGCAGTTTCAACGGTCCGGGCGGTCCGCACACGCGCTGGCAGATCCCGGCCACCGAGGGCGGTTCGATGGGCGCGCACCACATGCTGCGCAACAAGATCAAGCTCGGCATCGTCGATCCGAACGCCGTCCTGCAGTTGGACCGGAACCAGCTCGCCAAGACCGGTCCCGTCACCGCTCGGGTGACCGCACGCGAGGCAGTGCCGGAACAGGGTGCGTACGCGGGCGTCATGATCGCGCTCACCGGCGGCGACCATTCGCCCAAGTGCGATCCGAAGAAGGACCCGAAGTGCGACGGCGGCGGATACGACCACTACAGCGTCGAGGTCGTCGACCGGATGGGCTCGGACTCGTTCGCGCCGGACTCCGGCGTCCTGCTGGCCAAGACCAAAAAACGGGACGCGGCACCGTTCGAATGGATCGTGGACGCGAACCCGCAGGACATCGGGCTGACCGACTACGTCCGCCCGGACGGCACGCCGGTCAAGATCACCGTCGGTGATTACCGGCAGCTCAACGACGCCACGTTCAAGGCGGGCACCGGGGCGGCCGGTGGTTACGAGTACACCGACGAGGCCAACCGGTTGCGCTTCCTCGTCGCTGACCTCGACCGGGACAGCCGCGGCGTCCTGTCGTACACGGTCACCGTCGCGTCCCTCGACGGTGCCGGACCGCAAACCCGGGGCGCGTGGCTGTGGCCCGCATTGCCCGCGTTCACTCGCGGCGGGCTGGCTACCTGCGACTTCCGCCTCTCGAACCAGGGTTCGGCGCGCGGCGCGGCCGCCCCGTACGACCAGGACACCTACCGGCTGAGCGCGTCTACCGACACCCGCGGCTGGGAGGTCCGCCTCCCGAACGCATTGGCCACCGCCAAGTTCGGCGACTCGACCCGAATCCAGGCGTACGCGAAACGCTCGGCGAACGCCCCGCACACCGCACGGGTGAAGCTGACCGCGACGTCGATCGCCGACCCGACGAAGACCACGACCACCGCCTGTACCGCGATCGGATTCTGAACCAGCTGACGGTGCCATCCGCCTTCCCGGTGGATGGCACCGTTTTCGACTGGGCGACAACCACTTGCCGACCCGCCGGACGACCCCCTACGTTGGGGCGGCCTATCGACCAGACTCTGGGGGAGTCATGTCCTTACGTCATCGAATCGGCGCCGGATGCGGCGCTGTGCTCATCGCCGCCAGTGTGCTCACCGCGAGCGCGACCGGCGCCTCCGCCGCGGCAGGGCCGACCACCCTTCCCGCCGGCGAATACACCCTGACCTCGGATTACCACAAGTACGACGCGGCCTATTCCGGTCTCGCGGCCAAGCTGCCCGTCCGGGCGGTGCACACCGTGATGGACAACGCGAACCACGACCGCAAACCGCTGCCGTCGACCTTCAAACCAGCCGGGCTGACCGGCGGTTTCCGGTTCGACGACGGCGACAACGACGACTGCACCAACTACCCGCAGGGCATCACCACCAGCCGCGACGCGGTCGGCGGGGCCAACGGCGGCAACTACGACGGGCACCAGCTCGTCGCGGTCAGCTGGTACACCCGCGACGCCTGCGGCGGCAAACAGGTCCGCAGCCGCATCACGCTCGCCGACTGGGACGCGACGTACCCGAACAAGTACCGCAAGATCCTGCTCGTCGAACCGACCGGCACCACCGCCGCGCCGAACTACAAGGACATCCCGATCCACGCCGGCGGCGTTTCCTGGTACGGCGACTACCTGTACGTCGCCGACACCGGCGGCGGCATGCGGGTCTTCGACATGCGCAAGATCCTCGAGGTCAACTCGGGCGGCACGGCGGACCAGATCGGCGAGTCCGGCGGCCAGTACTACGCGCACAACTACCGCTACGTCCTGCCGCAGGTGGGCACGATCGCCGCGCACACCACGTCCGGCACGAACCTGTCCTGGTCGAGCATCTCGCTGGACCGGGTCAGCAAGTCGATGGTGATGACCGAGTACACCTGCAAGGCCGACTGCACGCAGTACCCGAACCGGGCCCCGCGCGCGGTGCGCTTCCCGTTCGCCTCGGGCGCGACGACGTTCGCCGCCTCCACGACGGCGAGCCAGGCGCTGAAACTGCCCTGGTACAACCTCAACGGCGTCGCCTCGCACAACGGCCGCTGGTGGTTCAACTCCTCCACCCAGAAGCAGCTCTACTACTGGGCCCCGAACGCGGGCCCGGCCACCCACTCCTGGGTGAGCTACGGCGAGAGCATCTCGTACTGGGAGGACCCGGCGGGCGCGGACCTGCTGTGGTCGCTGCAGGAGGGCAAGGGGAACCGGAACGTCTTCGCGGTCAAGCAGGCCACCTACGGCGCCTGACCTCTCGCTCGCCGGACCCCGCTCCAGATGTCCGTGAGGGGAACCCTGGGGGACTCTGATTCCCTCGGGGTTCCCTTCACGGACTTCTGCGGCCCGCACCGGGCCCACCCTGCGTCGGGGCGCTCCAGGGACCGGCGCGGCGGGGGATAGGCTGCCGGTCATGAGTGCGGTCTACGACTGCGGCAAGCGCGAATCCCGAGCCGAAGGCCTGTCCGCGGCGGCTGCCGCGGTGCGGTCGAGCCGGCTGGTCGTCCTGCCGACGGACACGGTGTACGGCATCGGTGCCGACGCGTTCGACTCCGGCGCCGTCCAGGCGCTGCTGCGGGCGAAGAACCGCGGCCCGGACATGCCGGTCGGCGTTCTCGTCGGTTCCTGGTCCACTGTGGACGGTCTGGTGCTCGGCGTGCCGCCGCAGGCGCGGGCGCTCATCGAGGCGTTCTGGCCCGGCGATCTGTCGATCGTGCTGCCGCACGCGCCGAGTCTGCAATGGAATCTCGGCAACTCGCGCGGCACGGTGATGCTGCGGATGCCGTTGCATCCGGTCGCGCTGGAGCTGCTGCGCGACGTCGGCCCGATGGCGGTGTCGAGCGCGAACGTATCCGGGCGTCCGCCCGCCGCGACGGCCGAGGAAGCCCAGGAGCAGCTCGGCGATTCGGTGTCGGTGTATCTCGACGGCGGTTCGAGCGGCGAGCCGGTGGCGTCGTCCATCGTGGACCTGACCGGCGACAAGCCGGTGGTGCTGCGCGAGGGCGCGGTCACGAAGGCCGCCATCGCCGAGGTGATCGGCGTCGCCGAGGAGACCTTGGACTGAGCCGGGGAAGTGACTGCCGTTCACCGGGGCCGCACGCGGGCGCGGTAGCGTGACGCCGTGACTCCGACCTCCCGGCGGGCGTGACACATGCCTGTAGTCCAAGGACTTCTCCCGATCCGGGAGTACCTGCTCGTAGCGCTGACCGCGACCGCGGTGACCTATCTGCTGACCGGCGTCGTGCGGCGCGTGGCCATCCGGATCGGCGCGATCGCCAACCCGCGCGCGCGCGACGTGCACGTGAAGCCGATCCCGCGGATGGGCGGCGTTGGCATCTACCTCGGGATCGCCGCGGCGATGGGGCTCGCGCACCAATTGCCCGCGCTCAGCCACGGCTTCGACGTCTCCTACGACGCGGTCGGCGTGCTGCTCGCGGCGGGCGTCATCTCGCTCATCGGCATCCTGGACGACCGGTTCGAACTCGACGCGTGGACGAAGCTCGCCGGACAGGTCATGTGCGCCGGGATCCTCGTCATCTTCGGCGTGCAGTGGGTGTCGTTCTGGGTGCCGTGGGGCGGCAACGCCGATTCCATCGGCTCGGTGCTGGTGCTGGACAAGAACCAGGGCGCGCTGCTGACCGTGGTCATGGTCGTGGTGATGGTCAACGCGATGAACTTCGTCGACGGCCTCGACGGGCTGGCCGGCGGGCTCGGCTTCATCGCCGCGACCGCCACCTGCGCGTTCTCGATCGGCCTGCTCGACAACGCGGGCGGCGACTTCGGCGCGTACCCGCCAGCGCTCATCGCGGCCGCGCTCGCCGGGGCCTGTCTCGGTTTCCTGCCGTACAACTTCCAGCCGGCAAAAATTTTCATGGGCGACTCCGGATCGATGATGATCGGGCTGATGCTCGCCGGGGCCACCACCTCGGCGAGCGGCCGGGTCAACTACACCCGGTTCTCCGCCTCGGACGCGCTGGCGCTGCTGTCCCCGCTGGTCGTCGTGGTGGCGGTGCTTTTCGTGCCGGTGCTGGACCTCGTGATGGCCGTCGTCCGGCGCACGCGGCGCGGGCAGAGCCCGTTCGCCGCCGACAAAATGCATCTGCACCACCGGCTGCTGGAAATCGGCCATTCGCAACGGCGGGCAGTGCTGCTGATCTATTTGTGGGCCGGAATTCTGTCTTTCGGCGCGGTCTCCATCACGATTTTCGACAGTCCGGTCGTGTTCTGGGCCATTGCCGCCGCACTGGTGGTCGCGGTCTTGGTTTCACTGGTGCCGAGGCTGCGTTCCCGGCACCGCCACGGCGTGTGACTTCCCCGGCGGTCTATACTGGCGGGTCGAACCGAACGAGGAGCGAATGCAGTGAGCGACACCGAGACGCCGGACACGACGCCCGAGACGTCCCAGGCACCGGCTCAGGCCACAGCTCCGGAGAACCCGCACGCCGCTCCGGTGCGCCAGCTGGCGCGCTCGATGACGAAGGCCTCGCTGCTGTTCACCCCGCCGTTCATCGTGGTCTGCATCGCGCTTTTCACCGTCCTCAACGGACTGCACGGCTTCCTCGGCGCACTGGTCGGCGGCGTGCTGGCGATGGTCGCGTCGCTGTCCACGCTGGGCATGATGAAGGTCTCCGCCGGGCAGGACCCGTCACTGGTGATGCTCATCGCGCTCGGCGGTTACGCGGCGAAGGTCATTCTGCTGTTCCTCGCGCTCACTCTGCTCAAGGGCGTCACCGTGCTGCACCCGCTTTCCCTCGGGATCACGATGATCGTCGCCATTCTCGTGGCCGCCGCGGTCGAGTTCGCGGCATTCCGCAAAGCGCGTATCCCGACCATCATTCCCGCCGCGAATTGACGGGTTCGGGACAAGGGTCCCAGCCGGATTCGGGACCTAGGTCCTGGACCGTTCGGCTGGTTAGGAGTACGCCTGTACGGCAGTGATTGACCTGCTGGTATGGTCCGCGTCATGGGTGGCGGCCTCGGCCGCGCACTCCCGACGACGAACCGCGATCAGCAGTGTGGCGACCGGATGGTTCCGCCTCTCAACCCGCTGGTCCGAAGTAGACCGCAGGGCAGTGTTCACGCGAGACCTCCCTCGTGCGCAGACCGGCTGACTGGCTCCGCGCACGGTGGATACCCGCCGCCTCCGGCGTCCCGATGCGTATCGGGTACGTTAAGTCCAGATCGTGACGATTCCCCCGGCGGAGTGAACGCCGGCCGGGAGAACCGGGAGGAGCCCAGTGGCCGCGCTGGTACTGACCGAGGGTGCGACCTTCACACCCCCTGGCGCCGAAAGCTTTGAGCTGCCGCCGTTGTTCGGCTTCGTCACGAAGCCGATGCTTCTGGTGGTGCTCTCGGTGATCATCATCGCGGGGTACTTCCTGCTGGCGACGCGCAAGCTGAAGGTCGTTCCGACCAAAGGCCAGTTCGTGGCCGAGGGTATCTACGACTTCGCGCGCAACAACATCGCCCGCGAGCAGATCGGCTCGAAAGACTTCAAGCGGTTCGTGCCGGTCATCTTCGCGTTGTTCACCTTCATCCTGCTGAACAACCTCTACGGGGTCATCCCGTTCCTGCAGTTCCCCACCATGGCGCGGTTCGGATTCCCGGTCGCGCTGTCGGTGCTCGTGGTCTACCCGGTCTACCACTACGTCGGGATCAAGAAGCACGGTCTCGGCGGGTACTTCAAGAAGGAACTCGCCCCGGCCGGCGTCCCCGGCCCGGTGCTGCCGCTGTACGCGCTGATCGAGTTCGCGGAGAAGTTCTTCCTGAACCCGCTCACGCTCGCCATCCGTGTTTTCGCCGCCATGTTCGCGGGACACCTGATCCTGGCGGTCTTCACTCTCGGCGGCACCTTCCTGCTCACCGAGACCTCGAGCATCGCGCTGAAGCCGGTGTCGCTGGTGGCGTGGATCTTCGCCATCGGCCTGACGTTCCTGGAGGCCTTCATCCAGTGCCTCCAGGCGTACATCTTCGCCCTGCTGTCCGCGGGGTACATCGGCGCCGCGCTGGCGTCGGAGCACTGAGAACACCTAAAGACCCCGATCCGCGTGAGTGCGCGGACCGAAGTGAAGGGAAACGCACGTGAGCAACATCGTTCTGGCCCAGGCCGCCGCCGAGACCATCAACCTCAACAAGGGCCTCGCCGCGATCGGCTACGGCCTGGGCGCGATCGGCCCGGGCATTGGTGTGGGCCTGATCTTCGCCGCGGTGATCAACGGCACCGCGCGTCAGCCGGAGGCCCAGAGCAAGCTGCAGGGCATCGGTTACGCCACCTTCGTGCTCACCGAGGTGCTGGCCCTGATCGGTATCGTCATCTACTTCATCGCCTCCGCCTGAGTCGTCCGCTCTCGCGTAAGGAGACGTTGTGCTGAAGACCGAAGCTGTGCTCGCAGAAGCACACAACCCGATCGTTCCGGACCCCTCGGAACTGATCCTCGGCATCGTCGCCTTCCTGATCCTGCTCTTCCTGCTCAAGAAGTACGTCGTCCCTCGCTTCGAGAAGGCGTACGAGGAGCGGGCACAGAAGATCGAAGGCGGGATCGAGAAGGCCGAGAAGGCTCAGGCAGAGGCCGAGAAGGCGCTGTCGGAGTACAAGGCGCAGCTGGCGGACGCTCGTTCCGAGGCCGCGAAGATCCGCGACGACGCCCGGCTCGAAGCCGAGCAGATCAAGGCGGAACTGCGGGAGCAGGCCGAGGCCGAATCCCAGCGGATCGTGGCGCAGGGCCACGCCCAGCTGCAGGCGCAGAAGGCGCAGATCGTCGCCGAGCTGCGGGCCGAAATGGGCCGCAACGCGGTCGAGCTGGCCGGCCGCATCGTCGGCGAGTCGCTCGAGGACGAGGCGCGCCGTCGCGGCACCGTCGACCGGTTCCTGGCGGAGCTGGACACGGCAGGGGCCACCAACGGAGCGGGGAAGTAGACCGTCATGACGCTGCATGCTGCGAGCCGTGAAGCGCTCGACCTCGCCGAGCGGTCGCTCGGCGAGGTGCTGGCCGGAGCGGGTGCTGATCCCGCGAAGGTCGGAGATGAGCTGCTCTCGGTCGTCGACCTCCTTGACCGCGAAATCGGCCTGCGCCGTGCGGTCGGCGATTCTTCGGTCGCTCCGGAGAGCCGCCAGGGCCTGGTCCGCCGCCTGTTCGACGGAAAGCTGAGCGAGCAGGCCCTGAAGGTGCTCGACACCGTGGCGGGCAGCCGCTGGTCCAGTCCCCGCGAGCTGGTGGACGGGCTCGAGTCGATCGGCCGTTCGGCGCTGCTCACCGCCGCCGAAAAGGCCGGGACCGTCGAAACCGTCGAGTCTCAGCTGTTCCAGGTCGCGCGGATCGTCGCGGGCGCCCCGGAACTCGAGGCGGCGCTGTCCGACCTGACCGCTCCCGCGGAAGCGAAGCGGACCCTGGTCCGCGGGCTGTTCGCGGGCAAGGTCGACGCGGTCGTCGAGACCCTCGTCGAGCAGGCCGTGCAACGCGCCAAGGGGCGCGGCATCGGCAACGGGCTCGACAAGCTGGTCGCGCTGGCCGCCGAGCGGCGCGAGCGCTCGGTCGCGTACGTGACCTCAGCGAACGCGCTCACCGACGAGCAGCGGGCCCTTCTCGGGACCAAGCTCGACGGCATCTACGGGCGGCCGATCGCGCTGCACGTCGAGATCGACCCGGCACTCGGCGGCGGCCTCGTCGTCCGCGTCGGGGACGAGGTCATCGACGGCAGCACCTCCGGGCAGCTGGCGGCCGTGCGCCGCACGCTGAGCCGGGCCTGAGCGGCACAACAGACTTTGCACACTGGACAGAAGAGAAGCGAGAGCGGGAACGAAATGGCGGAGCTGACGATCTCCTCGGACGAGATCGCCCACGCGATCGAGAACTACGTCTCGAGTTACGCCCCTTCCGTGGAGCGGGAAGAGGTCGGCGTCGTCGCCGACGCCGGTGACGGCATCGCCCACGTCGAAGGGCTGCCCTCGGCCATGGCCAACGAGCTGCTCGAGTTCCCGGGCGGCGTGCTTGGCGTGGCGCTGAACCTGGACGCGCGCTCCATCGGCGCGGCGATCCTCGGCGACTTCGAGAGCATCGAAGAAGGCCAGCAGGTCAAGCGGACCGGCCAGGTCCTCTCGGTGCCGGTCGGCGACGGCTACCTCGGCCGGGTCGTCAACCCGCTCGGCCAGGCCATCGACGGCCTCGGCGAGATCGAGACCACGACCCGGCGTCCGCTGGAGGTCAAGGCCGCCTCGGTGGTCGAGCGCCAGCCGGTGGCCGAGCCGCTGCAGACCGGCATCACCGCGATCGACGCGATGACCCCGATCGGGCGCGGCCAGCGCCAGCTGATCATCGGCGACCGCAAGACCGGCAAGACCGCGGTCGCGGTGGACACGATCATCAACCAGAAGGCCAACTGGGAGACCGGCGACCCGAAGAAGCAGGTTCGCTGCATCTACGTCGCGGTCGGCCAGAAGGGCTCCACGATCGCCTCGGTGAAGTCGGCGCTCGAGGACGCGGGCGCGATGGAGTACACCACCATCGTCGCGGCCCCGGCGTCGGACTCGGCGGGCTTCAAGTGGATCGCCCCCTACACCGGCTCGGCCATCGGCCAGCACTGGATGTACGAGGGCAAGCACGTCCTGATCGTGTTCGACGACCTGACCAAGCAGGCCGACGCCTACCGCGCGATCTCGCTGCTGCTGCGCCGCCCGCCGGGCCGCGAGGCGTTCCCCGGCGACGTCTTCTACTTGCACTCCCGTCTCCTCGAGCGGTGCGCCAAGCTCTCGGACGAGCTGGGCGCGGGCTCGCTGACCGGTCTGCCGATCATCGAGACCAAGGCCAACGACGTGTCGGCCTACATCCCGACGAACGTCATCTCGATCACCGACGGCCAGTGCTTCTTCCAGTCGGACCTCTTCAACGCCGGTCAGCGCCCGGCCATCGACGTGGGTATCTCGGTGTCCCGCGTGGGTGGTGCCGCGCAGGTCAAGGCGATGAAGAACGTCGCGGGCTCGCTCCGTATCGACCTGTCCCAGTACCGCGAGCTGGAGGCGTTCGCCGCCTTCGCCTCGGACCTGGACGACGCGTCGAAGGCGCAGCTGGAGCGCGGTGCCCGGCTGTACGAGGTGCTCAAGCAGCCGCAGTACTCGCCGGTTCCGGTCGAGGAGCAGGTCGCCACGGTGTACCTGGGCACGAACGGCTACTTCGACTCGGTCCCGACCGAGGACGTGCGCCGCTTCAACCTCGAGTTCCTCGACTCGGCGCGGCGCAAGCACGCCGAGGTGCTCGGCGCGATCCGCGACACCGGCAAGTTCGAGGACGACACCCGCGACGCGCTCATCGCGGCGGTGAACGAATTCAAGAAGGAGTTCACCACCTCTGAGGGCAAGCCGCTGGAGTCGAACGCCGACGCGATGGCCGCCGAGAAGGTCGGGCAGGAGACCGTCAAGGTCAACAAGCCCGCCCCGAAGAAGTGAGCTGGTAGCCCATGGCCGCACAACTCCGGGAGCTTCGCTCGCGCATCAAGGCGACGAAGTCGATCGGCAAGATCACCAAGGCGATGGAACTCATCGCCACCGCGCGCATCACCAAGGCGCGCGCGAAGGTCGCCGCTTCCCGGCCGTACGCGGACGAGATCACCAAGGTGCTCTCGGCGCTGGCCGGCGCGGCGGCCAACCTCGACCACCCGCTCCTGGTCGAGCGCCCGAACCCGAAGCGCGCCGCCGTCCTGGTCGTCACCAGTGACAAGGGCCAGTGCGGCGGTTACAACTCCAACGTGCTGAAGGCGACCGAGGAACTGCTTGCCCTCCTGAAGAAGGAAGGCAAGGAGGTCGACGTCTACACGACCGGCAGCAAGGGCCTGAACTACTACCGGTTCCGCAACCGCCCGGTCACCGGCAGCTGGATCGGGTTCTCCGACCAGCCCGGCTACCCGGACGCGGTCGCGGCGGCCGAGACGCTGGTGCAGTCCTTCAACGCGGGCGTCGATGACGCCTCGGGCAACGCGGACGGCATCACGGGCGTGGACGAGATTCACGTCGTCTACACCGAGTTCGTGTCGATGCTGACGCAGCGCCCGGTCGCCAAGCGCGTCGCGCCGCTCGAGGTCGAGTACTCCGAGGGCGAGGACGAGAAGCCGGCCGGTCTGCTGCCGAGCTACGAGTTCGAGCCCAGCGCCGACAAGCTGCTCTCCGCGCTGCTGCCGAAGTACATCAACACCCGGCTGTACTCGGCGCTGCTGGAGTCCGCGGCCTCGGAGCTGGCGGCCCGCCGTACGGCGATGAAGGCCGCGTCGGACAACGCGAACGACCTGGTCGGCACCCTGACGCGGGAGATGAACCAGGCCCGCCAGGCGCAGATCACCCAGGAGATCTCCGAAATCGTCGGTGGCGCGAACGCGCTCACCGCAGCAGGAAGTGATGATTGATGACCACTACTGAAGCCCCGCGCGCCAAGGGGCGCATCGTCTCGGTGACCGGGCCGGTCGTCGACGTCGAGTTCCCGCGCGGTTCCGTCCCCGACCAGTTCAACGCGCTCAAGTGCGAGATCGAGTTCGAGCAGCTGCGCAAGACGGTGACGCTCGAGGTCGCGGCCCACCTCGGCGACAACCTCGTGCGCACCATTTCGCTGCAGCCGCAGGACGGCCTCGTCCGCGGCGCGGAGGTCACCGACACCGGCGGCCCGATCACCGTTCCGGTGGGCGACAAGGTCAAGGGCCACGTCTACAACGCGCTCGGCGAGTGCCTCGACGAGCCCGGCTACGGCGACGACCTCGAGCGCTGGGGCATCCACCGCAACCCGCCGTCCTTCGACCAGCTCGAAGGCAAGACGGAGATGCTGGAGACCGGCCTGAAGGTCGTCGACCTGCTGACCCCGTACGTGCAGGGCGGCAAGATCGGCCTGTTCGGCGGCGCGGGCGTGGGCAAGACGGTGCTGATCAAGGAAATGATCACCCGTGTCGCCCGGAACTTCGGCGGTACGTCGGTGTTCGCCGGCGTCGGCGAGCGCACCCGTGAGGGCAACGACCTCTTCCTGGAGATGTCCGAGGACGGCGTCATCAACGACACCGCCCTCGTGTTCGGCCAGATGGACGAGCCGCCGGGCACGCGTATGCGCGTCGCGCTGTCCGCGCTGACCATGGCGGAGTACTTCCGCGACGTCCAGAACCAGGACGTGCTGCTGTTCATCGACAACATCTTCCGGTTCACCCAGGCCGGTTCCGAGGTGTCGACCCTGCTGGGCCGCATGCCTTCGGCGGTGGGCTACCAGCCGACGCTGGCCGACGAGATGGGCCAGCTGCAGGAGCGGATCACCTCGACCCGGGGCCGTTCGATCACCTCGATGCAGGCGATCTACGTCCCCGCGGACGACTACACCGACCCGGCCCCTGCCGCGACGTTCGCCCACCTGGACGCCACCACCGAGCTTTCCCGGTCGGTGTTCCAGAAGGGCATCTTCCCGGCGGTGGACCCGCTGGCGTCGACGTCGACGATTCTCGACCCGGCGATCGTCGGCGAGGACCACTACCGCGTCGCCTCCGAGGTCATCCGGATCCTGCAGAAGTACAAGGAGCTGCAGGACATCATCGCGATCCTCGGCATGGACGAGCTTTCCGAAGAGGACAAGCTGACCGTGCAGCGGGCGCGCCGGATCGAGCGGTTCCTGTCGCAGAACATGCTGGTGGCCGAGGCCTTCACGCAGATCCCGGGCTCCACGGTGCCGCTGTCCGAGACCATCGAGTCGTTCGACCGCATCACCAAGGGCGACTTCGACCACTACCCGGAGCAGGCGTTCCTGGGCATTGGCGGGCTCGAGGACCTCGAGAAGAAGTACCACGAGATCACCGGCAAGTGAGTGCGTGAGACCGGCGGGGGCACTGTCCATTGTGGACACCGGCCCCCGCCGTTCTCGTAACCGAAGCAAGACCTATTACACTCGGTGGTGACACCCCGAGCGAAGGAGTGCTACGTGGCTGAGATGTCCGTGGAGCTGGTTGCCGTCGAGCGCCGGCTCTGGTCGGGTACCGCCACCTTCGTGGTGGCGCAGACCACCGAGGGCGAGATCGGCATCATGCCCGGACACGAGCCGGTGCTCGGCCAGCTCGTCGAGGGTGGCGTGGTGAAGGTGAACACGACGGACGGCGACGTGCTGACCGCCGCGGTGCACGGCGGATTCCTGTCCGTCACCGCGACCGGGGTGAGCGTGCTCGCGGAGAGCGCCGAGCTGTCCGACGAAATCGACGTGGCCGCCGCGAAGGCGGCCCTCAGCACCGGCGACGAGGCGGAGCGGACGAGGGCCACGGCCCAGCTCCGCGCGGCCGGACAGTCGGTCTGACCGGACGAGACGGGCAGGAGCCGGGCCGTGCAGATCGCTGTGGTGGTGCTAGTGCTCCTGATCGTGCTCGTCGTCGTGGTCGGCTGGTACGGCCAGCGGTGGATCCGGATGCGCCGCGGCGGCGGCGTCAGCGTCGCGCTGCGGTGGCGTCCGGACAGCCCCCGTTCGAGCTGGCATCTCGGCCTCGGCCGGTACGAGGGCGAGAAATTCGTCTGGTACCGCGTGTGGAGCCTGCGCACCGGCCCGGATCGCGTGTTCCAGCGGGAAAGCATGCAGATCGCCGACCGGCGGGATCCGTCCGGGTCCGAAGCGTACGCGGTGCCTGAGGGGTCGACGGTGCTGCGCTGCGAGTCCTCGGACCAGGAAGCGATCGAGATCGCGATGGGCCCGGGTGCGCTGACCGGCTTCCTGTCGTGGCTGGAGTCGGCTCCGCCGGGGCGAAGGCTGCCGCGAGCCTCGTGAGTTTTTCCGCAAAGCCCGTCACCGCGGTGGCGGGCTTTTTGCTGCTCGTGCACCGGGCGGCTCGGCGCTATTCTTGAGCCATGGACGCCCGAGAACGGGAAGACCGGGCCCGCCGCTGGCGGACCCTGCCGGAGCCGGTGCGGCTCGAGGACCTCACGCTGGCCCAGGCCGTCGAGCCGGGCAGTGACTCGACGTGGAACGTCGACTACGAGCGCTACTGGGCCGCGCAGGAAGCTAACTGGTCCGGGCGGTAACCGAGCGGACGATCTCGGCGAAGCGTGCCGGTTTCTCTCCGTGCACGTTGTGTCCGCTGTCCACTCGCACTACCTCGACGTCCGAGATCAGCGAAGCGATCTGCCGCGCGTCGTCCGCGTCGATCGCGCCCAGCAGGACGCCGTCGTCACCGTGCTTCCAGTTCGCGTGGATCAGGATCGCCGGCGCTTCGATCTTGCGCAGCGTCGCCTCGTGATCGAAGCCGTCGTCCCAAGCTCCGGTGTAGAACGCGTCCCCGAAGCGCGGGTCGTAGTGCTCGACCGCGCGTTGCATGTCGTTCCAGCTCGACGGCATGAAGAACACCGTGATCGGCTCGTCCGGATGCTTTTCCCGGCGCTTGAGGCCAGATCGGACGATCCGCTCCGCGCCGTCGCCGAAGAAGTCCCACAGCTTCTGGTGCGCGAACAGGTAAGCGCCCCAGTCGGATTCGCCGGAGTGCAGGTACGTGTGGCAGGCGGTGGCGAGGTCGACCCAGTTCCAGGTCTTCTCCGCGCGCGGCAGCAGGGTGGTGAACAGCGGCGGGTCCTCCAGCACGACCGCCTTGACCAGATCCGGCCGGTTCCCGGCGAGCCAGGCCGCCAGCTGCCCGCCCGATGAGTGCCCGGACACGATGACCCGCGTTCCGATCACCTCTTCGACGAACCGGGCCAGGTCGGCGCCGATCGCGGCCGCGGTGTACTTCTCCGGCGTCCGGGCGGACTGGCCGTGTCCGTGGACGTCGACCGCGTACACCGTGAAGTCGCGCGCCAGCTCCGGCAGCACCCGCGCGTAGCTCTGCCAGTCGACGGCCTGGCCGTGGATCAGCAGCAAGGCTGGCTTGGCTCCGGCCGGGCCGGCGGCGTAGTGGAGCTTCGAGCCGTTGATCACCGCGTCGTGTTCGGTGAATCCGGCCCGCCGGGTGCGGGCCATCGCCCAGTCGTACGTCTTGAGGTTGCGCGCCGCCCAGCCGCCTGCCGCGAGGCCCGCCGCCGCGACGACGGAGGCACCACCGGCCGCGATCAGCCGCCCGGCTGCCACAGCACGTCCCCTTCCGGGTTGGCCAGCCGGGCGAGGATGAACAGCAGGTCGGACAGCCGGTTCAGGTACTTGGCCGCGACCGGGTTCGAGGTCTCCGGCTCGGCCTCCATCAGCGCCCACGCCGACCGTTCCGCGCGGCGGGAGACGGTGCGCGCCTGGTGCAGGAAAGCCGCGCCCGGGGTGCCGCCCGGAAGGATGAAAGACGTGAGCTTCGGGAGCCGCTCGTTGAAGTCGTCACACCAGCCTTCGAGCCGTTCCAGGTACGCCTCGGTGATGCGCAGCGGCTCGTAGGGCGGGTCTTCCTGGATCGGCAGGCACAGGTCCGCGCCGACGTCGAACAGGTCGTTCTGGATCCGGCGCAGCACGCCCGCGATCTCGTCGGGGAGCCCGCCGAGCGCGATCGCCAGGCCGAGCACGGAATTCGCCTCGTCGGTGTCGGCGTAGGCGGACAGCCGGGCGGAAGTCTTGGGCACCCGGGACCCGTCGCCGAGCGCGGTCGTGCCGCTGTCGCCGACCTTCGTGTAGACCCGGTTGATACGAACCACCATGCGCCCGACTCTACCGGCCCGGGTTCGGGCAAAACTGGGCGAGAGGGCATGATTGGCGGCCATGAGCGAGCACTTCGACGTGCATGGCGGAGCGCGGCTGGTCGGCGAGGTCGACGTGGTCGGCGCCAAGAACAGCGTGCTGAAACTGATGGCCGCGGCCCTGCTGGCCGAGGGCACCACGACCATCACGAACTGCCCGCAGATCCTGGACGTCCCGCTGATGGGCGACGTCCTGCGCAGCGTCGGCTGCGAGGTGGAGATCGAGGGCGACACGGCGCGCATCACCACGCCCGCGGAGCTGTCGCACCGCGCCGATTCGGCGGCGATGGGCAAGCTGCGCGCCTCGGTGTGCGTGCTCGGCCCGCTGGTCGGCCGGCTGAAGCAGGCGGTCGTCGCACTGCCCGGCGGCGACGCGATCGGCCAGCGTCCGCTGGACATGCACCAGAACGGCCTCCGCAAGCTCGGCGCGACGAGCACCATCGAGCACGGTTGCGTAGTGGCGAAGGCCGAAACGCTGGTGGGCACGCAGATCTGGCTGGACTTCCCGAGCGTCGGCGCGACCGAGAACATCCTGATGGCGGCGGTGCTGGCCGAGGGCACGACGGTGATCGACAACGCCGCCCGCGAGCCGGAAATCGCTGATATCTGCACGATGCTGACCGAGATGGGCGCGAAAATCGAGGGCGCGGGCACCTCGACGCTCACCGTCCACGGCGTCGAGGCACTGCACCCGACCGAACACCGCGTGATCGGCGACCGGATCGTAGGCGCGACCTGGGCTTTCGCCGCGTCGATGACCCGCGGTGACCTGACCGTGCGCGGAGTGAACCCGCACCACCTCGACCTGGTCCTGGACAAACTGCGCCTGGCCGGCGCGGAGGTCACCACCTACGACGACAAGGGTTTCCGCGTCGTCCAGCCGGAACGCCCGAAGGCGGTGGACTGGGTGACCCTGCCGTACCCCGGCTTCGCCACCGACCTGCAGCCGTTCGCGGTCGCGCTGTCGGCGGTGTCCGAGGGCACGTCGATGATCACGGAAAACGTGTACGAGGCGAGGTTCCGCTTCATCGAGGAAATGATCCGGCTCTCCGGCGACGCCCGCACGGACGGCCACCACGCGGTGGTCCGGGGCGTGGAGAAGCTGTCGAGCGCGCCGGTGTGGGCGTCGGACATCCGGGCAGGCGCCGGCTTGGTGCTGGCCGGACTGTGCGCGGACGGGGTGACCGAGGTGTGGGACGTGTTCCACATTGACCGGGGGTATCCGCATTTCGTGGAGAACTTGAACCGGCTGGGTGCCCGGATCGACCGGGTGACGGGGGAGCCGGAGCGGGCTTGAGCTGCGGCTCGTGAGTGTTTATGCCGGTTCTAACCCAATGCCGCGTAGCTTAAGCCGGCGCTGACGGTGCCGGAGCGGGTTTGCGGTCCGTGAGGGGAACCCTGAGGGAATCAGATTCCCTCAGGGGTCCCCTCACGGACGAGAAGATACGGTCAGACAGGCATCAATCGGGTGTTTCGGCGCAGGTTGCGTCCATTGTGGACGAAAGCAGGCCGAGGCGACGCGGCTTCGGTTCCCGGCATTGGGTTCTAACCGGCATAAACACTCACGAGCACGTCAACGCGCGCACCACCATGTCCGTCACCTGATCCAAATACTCCTCCCCAGCCGGAACCCCACGCACGATCAGCCGCCAGTAGACAATCCCCGCGCCCATATCCAGCGCCAGTTCGACATCCGTATCCGCCGGGATTTCCCCGCGCTCGATCGCCCTCGTGAACACCGCTCGGTTGATCGCCCGGCGCGGTCCGCCGATCGTGATGCGGGCGAATTCGGCCATTGCCGGGTTTTGCCGGGCCTCCGCGATCAGCCCGGGGAAAATCCGCGAAAACCGCGGATGCGTGATCCATTCGTAGAGCGCCTGCAGCGTGGCCCGGAGGTCGCCGCGCAGGCTGCCGGTGTCCGGGTCCACCGCGCGCGCCACGCTGAATTCCGCGATGACCGCGCCGATCATTTCGTCGCGCGACGGCCAGCGCCGGTATAGCGCGCTCTTTCCGACGCCCGCGCGTTTCGCGACCGCTTCCATCGACAGCCTGCCGAAACCGTGGTCGGCGAGTTCGTCGATCACGGCTTCGGTGATGGCGAAAGTGACGTCGGGCTGCAGAACGGCAGCCCCGGTCGGCGTCCGGCGCGTTGTCATGCCGATCAGCATAGCGGGTGGACGAGACGGTCCCGTCCCGTGTACGGTCGACGTCGAGACGATACCGTCTCGTCCATTTCTGAGGAGGGGTTCGATGGCGCTCATCGATCACGCGCTTGACCTGCTGATCCGGCACGACATGGCCGGTTTCCTGGAGCTGTTCGCCGAGGACGCCGTGGCCGAGTTCCCGTTCGCCGCGCCAGGACGGCCGGAGCGCGTCGAAGGCCGCGCGGCACTCACCGAGTACCTGAGCGACTATCCGAACCTGCTCGACCACCGCGAGATCGTCGCGAAGACCGTGCACCAGACGACCGACCCGGAGGTCTCGATCACGGAGTTCGAGCTGGCTGGCATCGCGGTCGCCACGCAGAAGCCGTACCGCCTGCGCTACGTCGTGGTACTGACCGTCCGCGACGGGCTGATCCGCCGGTACCGCGACTACTGGAGCCCGCTCGCCGTGATCGACGTTCTCGGGGTGCCGGGTGTCTGACGTCCTCGTGCTCGGCTCGACCGGCACCACCGGCAGCCGCGTCGTGCACGGGCTCGAAGCCGCGGGCGTACGGCCGCGTGCGGCGACTCGGAATCCCGTTAAGCCAGGCCAGATCCGGTTCGACTGGGACGAGCCCGCGACGTACGGCCCGGCGCTGGACGGGGTCTCGGCGGTCTACCTGATCGCGCCGGTCGCGGCCGAGCCGCAGCCGCTCGTCGAGGCGTTTCTCCAGCACGCGCCGGACGCGCGCGTCGTGCTGCTCAGCTCGTCCTCGGTGGACGAACACACGCCGGTGATCGGCGGGCTGCCCGGTCTGGTCCGCCGCCAGCCCGGCTGGGCAGTGCTGCGGCCGTCGTGGTTCATGCAGAACTTCACCGCCGGGCAGCTGGTCGGCGACAGTGCGCGCGCGGGCCGGATCGTCACGGCGACCGGCGACGCCCGGGTGGCGTTCGTGGACGCGGGCGACATCGCCGCGGTCGCGGTCCGCGCGCTGCTCGATCCGGAGCCGCACAACACCGACCACCTCATCACCGGCCCGCGCGCGCTCAGCTACGCCGAGGCCGCCGAGATCGTCGGGAAACGGCTCGGCCATCCGGTCGTGCACGCGCCGGTTTCCACCCTTGACTACCAGCGATTCCTGGTCCGCGACGGCCTTCCCGCGGACTACGCCGAAATGCTCGCCTTGCTGGACGAGGCGATCCGCGGCGGGGCCGAGGACCGCGTGACCGACACCGTCGAGCGGGTCACCGGACGACCCGCTCGTGACTTCCGCACCTTCGCGAAAGAGGAGATCCGATGAAGCCGCTGCTGTTCGAAGACGACCCGCAATTCTGGTTCGAGACGCTGATCGCGCTGGGCCAGATCGCCTACGGCGGCGCGGATTTCGGCGAGGTCGTCGCGATCGCGTCGAACATCAAGTCCGGTGACTACGACAGCTGGCACGACGCCTGGCTCGCTGGTGCCGAGCGGCTGTACGCCGAGGCCGCCACCATGCACCCGGTCAGCGCGCGCGACGCGTACCTGCGCGCCTCCACGTACTACCGCCGCGCCGAGTTTTTCTTGCACGGCAACCCCGAGGACCCGCGGATCAACTACGCCTACGAGCGCAACGTCGAGTGTTTCCAGCGCGCGGTGGAGTCGATCGACAACGTCGAGCGGATCGAAATCCCGTACGACGGCCACGTCCTGCGCGGCTACTTCTATACCGCTCCCGGCGACGGTCCGAAGCCGCTCCTTGTGGTGCACAACGGGTTCGACGGCAGCGCCGAGGACCTGCACTTCATGGGCGCGACCGCGGGCCAGGAACGCGGCTACCACGTGCTGACCTTCGACGGCCCCGGCCAGCCGAGCGCCGTGCACCGCGACGGGATGCTGTTCCGCCCGGATTGGGAGCACGTCGTCGGCCAGGTGCTCGACTACGCTCTCGCCGACCCGCGGGTGATCCCGGAGAAGGTCGCGCTGATCGGCTGGAGCCTCGGCGGGATGCTCGCGCCCCGCGCCGCCGCGTTCGAACCGCGGCTGTCCGCCGTCGTCGCGGTGGACGGGCTCTTCGACGCGGGGGCGGCGTTCGCGCAGCAGCTCCCGTGGGACCGCGACGAGGTCATCCGCCGGGCGAACGCGCCGGAAGATCCCGAACTGGATGCCTTTCTAGCCGCCGCGAAGGAGCAGAGCCCCACCGTCCGCTGGGCGCTGGGCCACGGCCGCTACGTGATGGGCGGCGCGACCGATCGCGAGTTCCTGGCGAAGTACCTCGAGTACCACCTCTACGACGGGGTGGCCGAGCGCATCACCTGCCCGGCGCTGATCTGCGACGCTCCGGAGGACCTGTTCTTCACCGGCGAGCCGCAGCAGTTGTACGACCGGATCAGCGGCCCGAAGAAGCTGCTCAACTTCACCGCGGAGGAGGGCGCGGACGCACACTGCCACGTCGGCGCGATGCGGCTCGCGAACGGCCGGATCTACGACTGGCTGGACGACGTGCTCTGACTTCTCGTGAGTGGCAATGCCGGTTCTCACCGGCGCCACCACTCACGAGGGTGGTCAGGATTCCAACGCCAGCGCCGCGCTGAACCCGACCAGCGCGGTGCCGGTCATCCCGTCCAGCGCGCGGCGGACCCGGCGGCGGCCCAGCCACGCGCGGACGCGGTGCACGAAGAACAGGAGGACCAGCAGCCAGATCGTGCCGAGCACGGCGACCGTGTAGGCGAGCAGCAGCGCGTCCAGGGTGGTCGTGCGCACCGGGTCGAGGAACTGCGGCAGCACGGACAGGTAGAGCACCAGCACCTTGGGGTTCGTGATGTTCGACAGGAACCCCTCGCGCCACCGCCGGAAGCCGCTGGCGCGTTTGCGCTGGGGGTCGGCGACGGTGTCGTAGTTGCCGCGCCACGCGCCGCGCAGCGCCTGGAAGCCGAGGAACAGCAGGTACGCCGCGCCGAGCCACTTGAGCGTGAGGAACACCGGCTGCGAGCGGGCGATGACCACGCCGAGCCCGAGCGCGGCGGCCGTGCCCTGCACCGCGTTGCCGGCGAGGATGCCCGCCGTGGCCAGCAGCCCGCCCCGCGCCCCGCCGGACAGCGCGTTCTTCAGCATCACCATCGTGTCCGGCCCCGGCGCGAGCACGATGAGGACCACGATCACCAGATAACTGCCGTACCCGCTCCACGTCACGGTTGACCACGGTAGATCCCGGATCGGCCGTCGTCTCGCGGATTTCCGTCACAGCGGAGCGGCGGGGCGGGCAACCCCGGCGAACCGGACAGCGTGCTTTCTTCGACTGCGAGGAGGCCTCAGGTACCCGCTGGCTGAAGGCGAACAACTGCTCTGGTCCGGGTGGCGGCGCTACCGCGACTTCCACTACTACCTCACGGTCGCGATCCTGCTCTGGCCGCCGCGGCGCTGGCCGCGAGCTTCGACCTGAGCTACGGGGGCCTGCTCGGCTGGATCGTCGTGCTCGGCCTGCTCGTCGGGACCGCGGTCGAGCGCCGCGGCTTTGTCGCCGGGACCAGCTATCTGGTCACCGATCGCAGGCTGGTCTTCGTCTCGCCGCGGCCGCCCGGCACCGAGTTCCGCTGGGCTCAGCTCGCCGGCCTCCGTCCGCCGCGAGTCCGCGACCACGGCGACGGCGACGGCACGATCGACTTCCGCCCCACGGCCACCAAGCGGAGGGCCACCGGTCGCGGCCGGCCTGGTCCCCGATCCTGCCAGAGCTGATGGCCGTTCCGGACGCCGCCGAGGTCGCCGACCTGATCGGACGGAACGCTTCGCGCGCGCCGGTCGTTGGGTGAAACATGCTGCTGACCTTGCTGGGTCTCTCGCTGCCGGTCGCCACCATCGCGCTGCTGATCGTCGGCGGGTGGGAGCTGCGCCGCCGGAACAAGCCGTCGCGGCTCAAGGCGCGGCTGTCCTCGACATACCTCGACGAGGTCACCGCGTTCCTCTACGGCACCAAGCGCAACGAGCTGGAACACCGGGATTCGGTGGAGATGACTCTCGACGAAGAAGCGCAGGGAGCGCCGCCGCTGGGTACGGTCGACCTCGACCGCGGGGTAGTGGTCGTCCGGCCCGGCGCGTCACCCGGGCGTGGCCGAATCCACTCCGCCGATTAAGTTACCGGCGGGTACACTCGGGCGGTCGTCTCGGCGAAGAGAGGTGCACCGTGCCGTACCCCACCGACCACGAGCGCGACCGGCCCTGGGTGATGCGCACCTATGCGGGTCATTCGTCCGCCGCCGCGTCCAACGAGCTTTACCGCCGGAACCTCGCGAAGGGGCAGACCGGGCTGTCGGTCGCCTTCGACCTGCCGACGCAGACCGGCTACGACCCGGACCACGTGCTCGCGCGCGGCGAGGTCGGCAAGGTCGGGGTGCCGGTGTCGCACATCGGCGACATGCGGCTGCTGTTCGACGGCATCCCGCTCGCCGAGGCGAACACCTCGATGACGATCAACGCCCCGGCGATGTGGCTGCTCGCGCTGTACGTCTCGGTGGCCCGCGAGCAGGCGGAGGCCGAGGGCCGCGACGTCGACGAGGTGCTGGCCAAGCTCACCGGCACCACGCAGAACGACATCATCAAGGAGTACCTGTCCCGCGGCACCTACATCTTCCCGCCGGGACCGAGCCTCCGGCTGATCACCGACATGATCGCGTGGACCGTGCACCACGTGCCGAAGTGGAACCCGATCAACATCTGCAGCTACCACCTGCAGGAGGCGGGCGCGACGCCGACGCAGGAGGTCGCGTACGCGCTGTGCACCGCGATCGCCGTGCTGGACGCGGTGCGCGACTCCGGGCAGGTCGACCAGGCCGACATGGAGAAGGTCGTCGCGCGGATTTCGTTCTTCGTCAACGCGGGCGTCCGGTTCGTCGAAGAGATGTGCAAGATGCGCGCGTTCACGCAGCTGTGGGACGAGCTGACGCGCGAGCGTTACGGCGTGGAGAACCCGAAGGCACGGCGGCTGCGGTACGGCGTCCAGGTGAACTCGCTGGGGCTGACCGAGGCGCAGCCGGAGAACAACGTCCAGCGGATCGTGCTGGAGATGCTGGCGGTTTCGCTGTCGCGCGGTTCGCGGGCGCGGGCGATCCAGCTGCCGGCGTGGAACGAGGCGCTCGGCCTGCCCCGGCCGTGGGACCAGCAGTGGGCGCTGCGGATGCAGCAGGTGCTCGCGTTCGAGACGGATCTGCTGGAGTACGAGGACATTTTCGACGGCTCGCACGTCGTTCAGGCCAAAGTGGACGAGATCGTTTCCGGCGCGCGCGAGGAAATCGCGCGGGTACAGGATCTCGGCGGTGCGGTGGCCGCGGTCGAGAGCGGGTACATGAAGTCGCAGCTGGTTTCGTCGCTCGCGGAGTACCGGCGGGGGATGGAGAACGGCGAGCGGATTCTGGTGGGGGTCAACAAGTTCGAGACCACCGAGCCGTCGCCGTTGCAGGCCGAAGGCGCCAAGGCGATCGAGACTATTGACCCGGCGGTGGAGAAGGCCGCGGTCGCTTCGGTGGAGAAGTGGCGCGAGGAGCGGGATAACGCCGCAGTGGCCGAGGCGCTCGCCGCGCTGAAGGCCAAAGCGTCCACTTCGGACAATCTGTTCGAGGCCACTGTGGACTGTGCGCGGGCGGGCGTGACGACCGGCGAATGGTCGGGCGCGCTGCGCGAGGTGTTCGGCGAATACCGGGCACCCACGGGAGTTTCCGCCGCGGCGGCACCCGGACAGGGTGATCCGGAGCTGGAGCGCGTTCGCGAACTGGTCCGCCGTACCGAGTCCGAAATGGGGGAGCGGCTGCGGATTCTCGTGGGGAAGCCTGGGCTGGACGGGCATTCCAACGGGGCCGAGCAGGTCGCGGTGCGGGCTCGGGACGTCGGGTTCGAGGTGATCTACCAGGGCATCCGGCTGACCCCGGACCAGATTGTCGCGGCCGCCGTCCAAGAGGGCGTGCACGTGGTCGGGCTGTCGGTGCTGTCCGGGTCGCATTTGGAGGTCGTGCCGCTCG
Organism: Amycolatopsis silviterrae; assembly: GCF_042684085.1. Classification (NCBI taxonomy): domain Bacteria; kingdom Bacillati; phylum Actinomycetota; class Actinomycetes; order Pseudonocardiales; family Pseudonocardiaceae; genus Amycolatopsis; species Amycolatopsis silviterrae. The sequence goes on along the minus strand of NZ_JBHUKS010000018.1, from coordinate 64,482 downwards.
TGGTCGACGGCCTGCGCGCGGCCGGGGCGGGCGACATCCCGGTGATCGTGGGCGGCATCATCCCGCCGGACGACGCCGCGCTGCTGACCGAACGCGGCATCGCGCGCGTGTTCACGCCCAAGGACTACGAGCTGACCGACATCATGGCCGGGATCGTGGAATTGATCCGCGAGCGGCACGGATTGGCCGGTGCGTAGCCGCTCGGTCATTCAGCGTGAAGCCCGGTGTCGCGACGCGGACGGAAACCGCAGGGCCAGCGCACATTTCCCGGTGATCATTTTTCGCTGGCACCGGGAAATGCGCCGGACAGCGCGTTTCTAATCGGTAACAGAAACGACCGGACGCAAGCGAATCTTTGACCGCGCCGCGACCGGCACCTACGTTCGATCCTTGTCGGCGTCACTGCCGCCAGCTTCGCGGGTGGGGTCCCTGGCAGGCCGTGACCGGAAATCGAGGTCGCGGGCACGCGGCCCGATCAGGGCGAAGGGGCCGCAGACATGGGTCACGACGACTGGAAGCGCCGGGACTTCTTCCGGCTGGCCGCGTCCGGAGCGGTGGTGCTGAGCGGGGCCGCGTTCGCGGCCGCTTGCACCGAAGCACCCCAAGGGCAAAGCGGCGGCGGTGCGCTGGAACGGGCGAAGAAAGCGGGCACGATCAAGGTCGGCATCGCCGGCGAAATTCCCTACGGCTACACCGACGGCGGCAATGTGACCGGCGAATCGCCGGAGGTCGCCAAGGCGGTGTTCAAGAACATCGGCATCGCGAAGGTCGACGCGACCCAGGTCGAGTTCAAGCAGCTCATCCCCGCGCTCGCCGCCGGACAGTACGACATGGTCGCGGCGGGAATGGCGATCTTGCCGGACCGCTGCAAACAAGCGGCGTATTCCGCGGTCGACTACGTGACGCCGACGGCTTTCCTGCTGCCCAAAGGAAATCCGAAGCAGGTGCTGACCTTCGAAGACATCAAGACGAAGGGCGTGAACCTGGCGGTGCTGTCCGGCACCGTCGAGCAGCAGGTGGCCAAGGCGACCGGGATCCCGGACAGTCAGCTGCAGACCTACGACGGCCAACCGCAAATGCTGCAGGCGTTGCAGGCGAACCGCGCGTACGCCGGCGCACTCACCGACATCTCGTTGAAGGCCCTGCTGAAGCAGAATCCGGGCGCAGCGCTGGAAGTGACAAACGGTTTCGTGCCGGAAGTGCAAGGCAAGAAACAAATCCAGGCCGGCGGATTCGTGTTCCGCAAGAGCGACAGCGATCTCGTGACCGCGTTCAACGCTGAGCTGGCGAAGCTGCACCAAAACGGCCAATGGCTGGAGATCGTCAAGCCGTTCGGCTTCACCAAGGACAACCTGCCACCCGCCGACGTCACGACCGAACAGCTCTGCTCGGCTTCCTGACAGGGCGGTGGACGGCTGATGTTCGACCACTTCGGACTGTTCGTCTCCACCGTCGCCGACGGTCTGCTGCTGACGATCGAGGCGACCGTCGGCGGAATCCTGCTCGCCACCGTGCTTTCGTTCCTGGCCGGGCTGGCGATGCTGTCGCGGTTCGCAGTGCTGCGCGCGATCACCCGGGTCTACGTCGAGGTGTGGCGCGGAACCTCGGAGGTGGTCCAGCTTTTCTGGATCTACTTCGCGTTGCCGGTGCTCACCGGTTTCCAGATCCTGCCGTTGTGGTCCGGCATTGTGGTGCTGGGCCTGAACTTCGGCGCGTACGGCGCGGAGATCGTGCGCGGCGCGGTACAGGCGGTGCCGCGCGAACAACGGGAAGGCTGTGTCGCGCTCAACTTCACGCCGGCACAGCGGATGCGACGGGTCATCCTGCCGCAGGCGTTCGTGGACATGGTGCCGCCGTTCACGAATCTGTTCATCCAGCTGCTCAAGGGCACCGCGCTGCTCACGTTCATCACCGTGCCCGAGATGACCTATCAAGCGAGCCAGGTGCTGGTGACGCGCTACACCGGGCAGGCCGCGCTGATCTGGACCATCGTGCTGGTGTTCTACCTGGTCCTCTCAATTCTGATCACCAGCGGAATGAAGGTGCTGGAACGGCGGGCAGCCGTGCGAGTGGGCCGCGCGCCACGGCGGGCCGCACTCAGCGGGGCGGGCACATGAGCTGGGACTGGGACTATCTGTGGAAGGTGCTTCCCTCGGTGTTGGAGGGACTCCTGATCACCTTCGAGGCGACCGTCCTCGGCGCGCTCCTCGCGTACGTGCTCGGGCTGGTGTTCGCGATCCTGCGCCGCTCGGGGATCCGCGTGCTCAGCTGGGTGATCTGGCTGATCGTGGAATTCGTGCGCAGCACTCCGTTGCTGGTGCAGCTGTTCTTCCTGTTTTTCGTACTGCCGCAATTCGGCGTCACGCTTTCGCCGCTGGTCGCCGGAGTACTCGGGCTCGGCTTGCACTACGCGACTTACACGTCGGAGGTGTACCGCGCCGGGATCGAAGCTGTCCCGAAAGGACAGTGGGAAGCCGCGGTGGCGCTCAGCCTGCCACGGGCGCGCACCTGGCTGCGGGTGATCCTGCCGCAGGCGATCCCCCGGGTGCTGCCCGCGCTCGGCAACTACACGATCTCGATGTTCAAGGAAACCCCGCTGCTGCTGGCGATCGGCGTGCTCGATCTCGCCGGGGCCGCGTTCGAGGTCGGCTCCCTGAACTTCCGGTACGTCGAACCGCTCACCCTGGCGGGCGTGCTTTTCCTCGTGCTGAGCTATCCGGCTTCCCTGCTCGTGCGATTCCTGGAGCGTCGTTTTGGCCTCAGCAGATGAACCGATGATCCGGTTCGACCGGGTCGTGAAGAAATTCGGCGGCACCACCGTGCTGCGCGAACTGGATTTCGCCGTCGCGCCAGGGGAATTCGTCTCGCTGATCGGCCCGAGCGGCTCCGGCAAGACGACCATCCTGCGCCTGCTGATGACGCTGGAGAAGGTCGACGGCGGCACGATCGAGGTCGGCGGCCAGCCGTTGAGCCACATGCCGCGCCGCGGAAAACTCGTTCCGGCGGACGAAAAGTACCTGCGCGGGATGCGCCGCCGGATCGGGATGGTGTTCCAGCAGTTCAACCTCTTCCCGAACATGCGAGTGCGGCAAAACATCACCGAGGCACCGGTCCGCGTGCTCGGACTGTCCACTGCGGACGCTGAGGCGCGCGCGATCGAACTGCTCGAACTGGTCGGCCTCGCGGACAAGGCGGACGCGCATCCGGCGCAGCTGTCCGGCGGCCAGCAGCAGCGCGTCGCGATCGCCCGCGCGCTGGCGATGCGGCCCGAGGTGCTGCTGCTGGACGAGATCACGTCGGCGCTGGACCCGGAGCTGGTCGCCGAGGTGCTGCGGGTGCTCCGGGAGATCGCGGCCACCACGGACATCACGATTCTGTGTGTGACGCATGAGATGCAGTTCGCGCGTGAGGTGTCGGATCGGGTGATGATGTTCGACCGCGGTCAGGTGCTGGAGGACGCGCCGCCGGACCGGCTGTTCACCGCGCCGGAGCACGAGCGCACGAAGGAGTTTCTGCGCGCAGTCATCGATCGAGCGTGAGAATCTCCTTGGTGGACTTGACTGTCGCGAAGCGGTCGCCGTGCAGGTTTGTCGCGGTCGCGCGGTACAGCTCGTCGGCGGTCATGACGGTGCCGTCCGGGCCTTCCAGGTCGAAGGTGAAGGTCGCGTCCAGGGCGAAAGTGACGTCGTAGCCCAGGTTTCCGCCCATGCGCGCGGTGGTTTCGCAGCAGAAGTTGGTCTGGATCCCGGCCAGCACGAAGCTGGTTATGCCGCGGGTCTTGAACCACGCGTCCAGGTCGACGTCGCCGAGGAAGGCAGAGTTCACCTTCTTGCCGAACACCAGGTCGGGGCGGGCACCGTCGAGTTCGGGTTTGAAGTCGTTGCCGGGCTGGCCAGGACGCAGCGGCGAACCCGGCGTGACCGAATCGTGGTGCACGAGCACGACCGGGTCGCGGCGGTCCTGCCAGGCCCGCAGCAGCGCCCTCATGTTCGCCTCCGCGCCGGGGTTGTTGCGCGGGCCCCAGAACGCGGCGTCGTCGAAGCCTTGCTGGACGTCGATCAGCAGCAGTGCGGTAGTCATGCTTCGAGTTTGGCCGGGAAACCGTGCCGAGGGGAGTGGCACAAGACGCGCGATGCGGTACTTTTCTGCCATGCGCACGATCGGGGTGCTGCTCCTGCCCGGCAGCCGGATGTTCGACCTGGCGGTGATCGCGGAGGTGTGGGCGCAGGACCGCACCGACAGCGGCATCGGCCCGTTCACCGTGCGGGTCTGCGCGCCCGGACGAGGCCGTACGCAGGTGTCGCCATTCGGTGAAGTCGTTGCGACGCATGGCCTTTCCGGCTTGGCCGACTGTGACCTGGTCCTTGCTCCCGGCCGCGACAACCCGCTCGCCGAAGTCCCCGCGGCGGCGAAGGCGGCGCTCCGCCGCGCACACCGCTCGGGCACGGTGGTCGCCGGACTCTGCTCCGGAGCCTTCACCCTCGCCGCCGCCGGACTGCTCGACGGCCGCCCCGCCACCACGCACTGGCGCGACCTGGACGCACTCGCGACGGCCGCGCCAGCCGCCGACCTTCGCCGCGACGTGCTGTACACCGAACAAGACGGCGTGCTCACGTCGGCCGGCGTCGTCGGCGGTCTCGACCTTTGCCTGCACCTGGTCCGCCGCGACCACGGAGCGGAGGTCGCCGCACGCCTCGCCCGCCGGCTCGTCATGCCACCGGTTCGCGAAGGCGGCCAACGTCAGTACGCGGAATCCCCGTTGCCCGACAGCCCATCCCGGCCCGGCATATCGTCCACTATGGACTGGGCGATGACCCGGCTTTCCGGCGAGATCGGCGTACCGGACCTGGTCGGGCATTCGGGCATGAGCGCGCGGACGTTCCACCGCGAGTTCGTCGCCGCGACCGGCAGCACGCCCGGCCGGTGGCTGCTCGTCCAGCGGGTGCGGCACGCGCGGCGGCTGCTGGAAACGACGGATCTGCCGGTCGCCCGGGTGGCCGAACGCGCGGGGCTCGGCAGCGCCGCGAACCTGCGCCGGCGGCTGCGCGCGGAGGTGGGCGTCGGACCGGATTCCTATCGGCGCACTTTCCGCATCCCGTCCGGCGGGGTTACGGTCGGGGCATGGGCGAGTACGAGCACCTCCTCGTGAAGCGGGACGGGGACACGGTCACCATCACGATGAACCGCGCGGCACGGCGCAATTCGCTGTCCGCCGACCATCTCGGCGAGCTGCTGGCCGCGTTCCGCGAGGCAGGCGAGTCCGACGCGACCGGCATCGTGCTGGCCGGCGCGGGCCCGGTGTTCTCCGCCGGACACGACTTCGGCGACGTCGCCGCGCGCGACCTGATGGGCGTGCGCGAACTGCTCACCCTGTGCACGACGCTGATGCGGACGATGGAATCGGTGCCGCAAGTGGTCATCGCGCGGGTGCACGGCCTGGCGACCGCCGCGGGCTGCCAGCTGGTGGCGTCGTGCGATTTGGCGGTCGCGGCGGAGTCGTCCGGCTTCGCCCTGCCCGGCGGCAAGGGCGGCTGGTTCTGCCACACGCCCGCGGTGCCGGTGGCGCGCGCGATCGGCCGGAAACGCCTGATGGAACTGGCCCTGACCGGCGACGTCGTGGACGCCGCGACCGCGCTCGACTGGGGTTTGGTCAACCGGGTCGTCCCGGACGATTCCCTGGACGAAGCGGTCGCCGAACTGCTCGGCCGCGCGACCCGGGGCAGCCGGGCGAGCAAGGCGATGGGGAAGCAGACGCTGTACGCCCAGCTGGACCGCCCGGAAGCGGACGCGTACGCGATCGCCGTCGAGGTGATGGCGTCGGCTTCGCAACTGCCGGGCGCGCGGGAGGGGATGGCGGCGTTCCTGGAGAAGCGCAAGCCCGACTGGACGGACTGACCGCGCCCCGCAGCTCCAGCGCGGCCGGTGATCAGCGGCGTTCGTGCAGCAACAGCAACGTGTACGCCGCCACCGACTGTGCGTCCGAGATCTCCCCGGCGGCGATCATCTTCTCCACCTCGCCCCGGCCGAACCACGCCGTCCGCATGTCCTGTTCCTCCAGCTCCCGCTCCGGCTCGCCCTGCGAAAGTCCCGTCGCGAGATACACGTGCCCGCGCTGGCTGGTCAGCCCGGGCGCGACGTCGAGCATCCCCAGTTCCGTGAACGCCGACGCCCGCAGCCCGGTCTCCTCCCGCAGTTCGCGCTGCGCCAGTTCGGCGGGTGGGGTCTCGGCGAGGTCGGGCGCGGTGCCCTGCGGGAATTCCCACCGCCGCATCCCGAGCGGGTACCGGAACTGCTCGACCAGGTGCAGCCGGTCGCCGTCGAGGGGGATGACCAGCGCGTAGGTCGGTTTGTCGACGACGCCGTAGATGCCGTCGCTGCCGTCGGCGCGGCGGATGGCGTCCTCCCGCACCGTCATCCAGTTGTTCCGATACACCTCGCGGGTCGCGACACGCTGAATGGGGTCCACCTCGCCAGTATCGCCGAGCCTGTCCTACCCTCGGCGGGTGCGTCTCGTGCTCCCCTCTCAGCAAGCCAGCCCGCTCGGTGCGGGGCGGGTCCGATGAGGCTCGTCGTCGCCCGGTGCCAGGTCGACTACGTCGGCAGGCTGACCGCGCATCTCCCGATGGCCAACCGCGTCCTGATGGTGAAGGCCGACGGTTCGGTGCTCGTGCACTCCGACGGCGGCTCGTACAAGCCGCTGAACTGGATGTCGCCGCCGTGCTGGCTGATCGAGGACCCGGACGTCTGGACGGTCCAGAACAAGGCGGGCGAGAAGCTCGTCATCACGATCGACGAGGTCATGCACGACCTGAAGCACGACCTCGGCGTCGACCCCGGCCTGCAGAAGGACGGCGTGGAGGCGCATCTGCAGGAACTGCTCGCCGAGCACATCAAAACCCTCGGCGACGGCTACACCCTGGTGCGCCGCGAGTTCCCGACCGCGATCGGCCCGGTGGACATCATGGCCCGCGACGCCGACGGCGGTTCGGTGGCGGTGGAGATCAAGCGCCGCGGCGAGATCGACGGTGTTGAGCAGTTGACCCGGTACCTCGAACTCCTCAACCGGGACCCGTTGCTGGCCCCGGTGCAAGGAGTGTTCGCGGCGCAGGTGATCAAACCGCAGGCCCGCGTTCTCGCCGAGGACCGGGGGATTCGCTGCGTGGTCCTGGACTACGACGCGTTGCGCGGCACCGACTCGGACGAGTTCCGGCTGTTCTGACCGCGTTCACCGCGGGCTGGGCGCCGGAACCGTGCCCTGGCGCTCCAGTGCCTTGTCCGCGAACCAGTCGCTCGCTTTCTCGCTGAACAGCGCCGACATCGCCAGGCCGACCAGCACCAGCCCGACCAGCATCGCCAGGTTCCCCGAGAACAACGCGATCAGCGCGACAAGCACGGTCAGCGCCTCGAACGACGACACCAGCCACCGTCCCCAGTTATGCCCCAGCGCGACCGCGATTCCGCCGAACAGCAGTGCCCCGGCGAAGACGTACGACACCACCACGGCGAAGGGCAGTTGCGGCAGCACGTCCTGGTGATGGCTTGCCCGTTCGCTGATGTCGATCTGCGTCAGCACCGCGAACATGCCATTGCCCAGCGCCTGCAGGAAGACGAACACGAGCACGGCGATCAGCCGTTTGGGCATGCGCGGGCGGATCGTGGGATAGGTCATCACGACGAGTCCTTTCCAGCCTTGCCGACAGTGGCGCGAAGGTAGACCCGCTGTGGCGGGACCCGTCCCCAGTTCGGGATCGTCGGCGACGCGTCAGCTCGTCGAACCCGCTCGGCGCTGAGCGGCCTTCGCCGCGAACCACGTCATCACCGGTTCCCGGAACAGCGTCGTCACCACGACTCCGGCCAGCACCAAACCGACCGCTGCCGCCAGGCTGCCGCCCGCCAGGTTGGCCAGTCCGCCGATCGCGGACAGCACCTCGAACGCCAGCAGCGACCATCGGCCCCAGCCGTAGCCGAACAGGATCGCGATCCAGGACACCAGCAGACCCGCGGCGAAGGCGTACGACAAGCACGTCATCGCGTACAGGATGGAAAACGGCTCCTCGCCGCCGCTTCGCTGCTTGGCGATCTGCACCTGGGCGGACGCGCCGAACACGCCGTTCATGAGCACCTGCAGGAACACGAGCGCGAGCGCGGCGCGCAGCGGTCCGGGCATGGGGATCGTGGGGCCGGGCATCGCGGCGAGGTCCTTTCCGAGGGCACCGACGGTGCCGGGAGCTTAGGGGCAGCCCGGTGGCAACCCGCCCGGATCGGGTGAATTCGTCCCGGTGGTGAGTGGTTCGCCGGCGAAGCGACAGGACTCAACACGGGTGCTTCCGGGCACGTGGAATGCACAGGTCAGCGGCAGGTTGGTGAAAAACCGCGGTGTCGGGGTGCCTGTTCGGAATCCATGCAGTACTGTGCCGGTCTGACAGGAACGATGGTGTTTTCTGTGTGAGAATGTTTGATTCGGAGGTGGCAGGGGTGCCGTTCCTCGCCGACGCGAACTTGCGGCTCGACGCGAGTCCGATCGACTACATCGAGTTGGCGTTCTATTTCGTCCTGGTGCTGGGCATCGGATACCTCGCCCGAAGGCAGGTGTCGAGCAGCCTCGACTTCCTGCTTTCCGGCCGGTCGCTGCCCGCGTGGGTCACCGGTCTGGCGTTCATCTCCGCGAACCTCGGCGCGGTCGAGGTCATGGGCATGTCCGCCAACGGCGTCCTCTACGGCCTGCCGACCGTCCATTACTTCTGGATCGGCGCCATCCCGGCGATGCTGTTCCTCGGCCTGGTGATGATGCCGTTCTACTACGGCTCCAAGGTCCGCAGCGTGCCGGAGTTCATGCGCCGCCGGTTCGGGCCGACCGCGCACCTCGTCAACGGCATCAGCTTCGCCGCCGCGCAGATCCTCATCGCGGGCGCGAACCTGTTCCTGCTGGCCAGCGTCGTGAACCTGCTGCTGGGCTGGCCGCTGTGGCTGTCGATCGTCATCGCCGCCGCGATCGTGCTCGGGTACACCGCGCTCGGCGGGCTTTCCGCCGCGATCTACAACGAGGTGCTGCAGTTCTTCGTGATCGTCGTGGCGCTGCTGCCGCTCACCATCGTCGGCCTGGTCAAGGTCGGCGGCTGGCAGGGCCTGGTCGACAAGATCACGCACAGCCCCGGCGGCACCGAGCAGCTGCACTCCTGGCCGGGCGACAACCTGACCGGCTTCGGCAACAACTTCCTGTCCGTCCTCGGCATCGTGTTCGGTCTCGGCTTCGTGCTGTCCTTCGGGTACTGGACGACGAACTTCGTCGAGGTCCAGCGCGCGATGGCGTCGAAGAGCATGTCGGCCGCGCGGCGGACGCCGATCATCGGCGCGTTCCCGAAGATGCTGGTGCCGTTCATCGTCATCATCCCCGGCATGATCGCCGGCGTCGTGGTGCCGGAGTACCTGCAGGACAAGGGACTGCTGCTGGCGGACAAGCCGGCCCAGAGCGGGGTCACCGCGAACAACGCGCTCCTGCTGCTGATGCGCGACCTGCTGCCCAACGGCATCCTCGGCATCGCGATCGCCGGTCTGCTCGCGTCGTTCATGGCGGGCATGGCGGCGAACCTCAGTTCGTTCAACACCGTGTTCACGTACGACATCTGGCAGACGTACGTGAAGAAGGACAAGCCGGACGGCTACTACCTGAACCTCGGCCGCAAGACCACGGTCGTCGCGACCGTGCTGGCCATCGGCACCGCGTTCGTCGCGTCGCAGTCCTCGAACATCCTGACCTACCTGCAGGACCTGTTCTCCTTCTTCAACGCGCCGCTGTTCGCCACGTTCATCCTCGGCATGTTCTGGAAGCGGATGACCGCGGCCGCCGGCTGGATCGGCCTCGTGGCGGGCACCGCGTCGGCGATCTTCATCTGGCTGCTGTCGCAGCTGGACGTGCTTTCGCTCGCCGGGCAGGGCACCAGCTTCGTGGCGGCGGGCACCGCGTTCGTGGTCGACATCGTGGTGAGCATCGGGGTTTCGATGGTCACCCAGCCGAAGCCGGAAGCGCAGCTGGTCGGCCTGGTCTACTCGCTCACGCCGCGCGACGCGCTCAAGCACGACAACACCGGCGAGAACGCGGGCTGGTACCGCAAGCCGGGCCTGCTGGCCGGCATCGTCCTCGTGATCACCATCGCCCTCAACATCATCTTCTGAGGAGGCCCGCATGACCGAGAAAACCTCGCGGCCGCACAAGGCGGGCGCCTTCGACATCCGGCTGATCATCGCGTTGCTGCTCGGCGTCTACGGCGTGATCCTCACGATCATGGGCGCCGGGTTCACCAGCGACGACGACCTGAAGAAAGCCGCCGACGTGAACATCAACCTCTGGTCGGGCATCGGCCTGCTGGTGGTGACCGCGTTGTTCGTGCTGTGGGCGGTGCTGCGGCCGCTGGTCGTGCCGCCGTCGGCCGAAACGACGGAAGAGTCACCCGCCGAATAACCGGGTTGTTCCCACGTCCGGCGACCTGGCCCGCTAGGTTGCCGGACGTGGTGCACGATCTCCGGTTCGGCCGGTTCCTGAAGTTGTCCGCCCTGGTCGCCGCGGGCGCGTTCGCGCTGTCCGCGTGCGGCGGTCCGAACTTGGGCAAGGAGAACTTCGCGCGCACGACCGTCCCCGCCGCCGGGGACAGTGCCGCGACGTCCGGCCCGATCACCGACCCCGCGGTCGCCCCCGCCGTGCTGCGCGACCTGATGCCGTGCCAGTTCGTGGACAAGACCGCGATGAGCCCGCTCGGCACGCCGCAGGGCGAGGCGAAGCCGTCGAGCACGCAGTTCGACACCTGCGTCGCCAAGGCGAACGACCCGGGCGGCAAGGAAATCCGGGCGAGCGTCGACGTCGGCGGCATCGTGACGTTCGCTTCGGACAAGACGACCGGTGCGGTCGGCGGGCTCCCGCAGGTCGAGGTCCCCGACCTCGGCGGCGGATCCGGCTGCGTGGTCAGCGCGCTCACCGCGCGGAACCCGACCTTCGGCGTGTCCTTCCGGATCGACTACACCGGCGGCGACGCGTGCGCCGCCGGCCGCAAGCTCGTCGCGACCGCCGTCGAGAAACTGCACAACAACCCGCAGAAGTACACGCCGGGACCGGGCACGCTGCTCGCCGTCGACCCGTGCACCGTCCTCGACACGGCCGCGGTCGACGGCGTCGTGAAGGGCGGGAAGCCGCGGGCGTCCGGCCTGCACTCGTGCGAATGGGGTCTCATCCCGAGCGTCCGGGTGACGATGTTCCCCGGCATCGCGCCGAGCGAGGGCGACGGCTGGCTGAAGGCCGACGTCGGCACGCCGAGCCAGGCGTACGCGAAGCAGGGCAGCACTGGGTCCAGCTGCCAGGTCAAATGGCAGCACCGGCAGTGGAAGGAAGACCGCGTCGAGGTCGTCCAGCTGGAGTACACGAACTCCGACGCGCAGCCGGACAAGGACGACCCGTGCGGCAAGACTGTCGGGCTCGCCAAGCAGCTGGCCGGGAAACTGCCCAAGGCGTGACGAGGGGGCGCTTTGCGGCGCGCCCGGCGACCTCATAGGTTGGGGCAGTCCACGACGCCGAGGTGCCGGAGGCCCGCCATGAAGAAGATCATCAACGATCCGGCTGCCGTCGTCGCCGAGTCGCTCAGAGGGCTCGCGGTCGCGCACGCCGACCTGCTGCGAGTACGCGACGATCCAGCGCTGGTCGTGCGCGCGGACGCGCCGGCGGCGGGCAAGGTCGCGGTGGTTTCCGGCGGCGGATCCGGGCACGAACCGCTGCACGGCGGGTTCGTCGGCCCCGGCATGCTCGACGCCGCGGTGCCCGGACCGGTGTTCACCTCGCCCACTCCGGACGCGGTGCAGGCGGCCGTCGCCGCGACCACCGGACCGGCCGGGGCGCTGCTGATCGTGAAGAACTACACCGGCGACGTGCTGAACTTCGAAACCGCCGCCGAACTGGCCGCGGCTGAGGACCTGGACGTGCGCAGCGTGGTCATCGACGACGACGTGGCGGTCAAGGACTCCACGTTCACCGCCGGGCGGCGCGGCGTCGGCGGCACCGTGCTGCTGGAGAAGATCACCGGCGCGGCGGCCGAGCGCGGCGATTCGCTGGACGCGGTGGAAGCGTTGGCGCGCAAGGTGATCGGGCAGGTCCGGTCCATCGGCGTGGCGCTGTCCGCGCCGACCGTGCCGCACGTCGGCGAGCCGAGCTTCGACCTCGGCGACGACGAGATCGAGTTCGGCATCGGCATCCACGGCGAACCCGGCCGCGAGCGGATTCCCGCCGAACCGGCCGACGCGCTGGTCGCCCGGATGGTCGAGGCGGTGGTGTCCGACCTGCCGTTCGAGTCCGGCGACAAGGTGCTGCTGTTCACCAACTCGATGGGCGGCACGCCGCAGCTGGAGCTGTACCTCGCGCACGGCATCGCCGAGCGGCTGCTGGCCGAGCGCGGGATCCTGGTCGAGCGCAGGCTGGTCGGCCCGTACATCACGAGCCTGGAAATGCAGGGCATCAGCCTGACGCTGCTGAAATTGGACGACGAGCTTACGCAGCTGTGGGACGCGCCGGTGCGCACGCCCGCGCTGCGGTGGGGGATCTGATGGGCTGCAGTGGCGAAGGGGTCGCGGCCGCGTTGCGCGCCGCCGCCGAGGTGATCGCCGAACACCGCACCGAACTGGTGGAACTCGACCGCGCGATCGGCGACGCCGACCACGGCGAGAACCTGAGCCGGGGCTTCACCGCGATCGTCTCCGCGCTGGAGACCGCGGTGCCGGAAACGCCGGCCGGGGTCGCGAAACTCGCTGCCACCACACTGATTTCCAAGGTCGGCGGCGCGGCGGGCCCGCTTTATGGCACGGCTTTCCTGCGTGCGTCGGCGAAGCTCGGCACCGCGGCGGAGATCGACGTGCCGCTGCTGCTGGACGCGTTGCGCGCGGCGCTGGAGGGCGTGCAGGCACGCGGCAAGGCGGTGGGCGGCGACGCGACGATGGTCGACGCGCTGCTCCCGGCCATCTCGGCTGCCGAGAGCGCCGCGGACGGAACGATCGCCGACGTGCTCACCGCGGCCGCCGACGGAGCCGACCGCGGTGCGGAGTCCACTGTGGACTTGGTGCCGCGCAAGGGTCGTGCGTCGTACCTCGGAGAACGCGCGGTCGGGCACATGGATCCGGGCGCTCGTTCGACGGCGCTGCTGCTGCGCGCGTTCGCGGAGGCGGCCCGGTGACCGTCGGAATCGTTCTTGTGTCGCACAGCGCGAAACTGGCCGAAGGACTGGCCGAACTGGCCGCGCAGATGGCCCCGGACGTCCGGATCGTCCCGGCGGGCGGACTGCCCGACGACGGCGGCATCGGCACCGACTACGACGAGGTCGTGGCCGCCACCCAGCGCGCCGACTCCGGCGACGGCGTGGTGCTGCTGTACGACCTCGGCAGCGCGCAGATGACCGCTGAACTGGCGGTGGAATCGCTGGCCGATCCGTCCGCCGCGGTGGTGGTCGACGCGCCGCTGGTGGAAGGCGCGGTGGCGGCGGCCGTCGCGGCGCAAGGCGGCGCTGATGCCAAAGCGGTAGGGGAGGCGGCGGCGAGCGCCGGGGTCGCGCCCGATCTGGCCGCGGTGGAGCCTTCGGCGGCGGGCGAGGAAGGCGTGGTGGAGAAGGAATTCACGCTGACCAACGACGTCGGGCTGCACGCGCGCCCGGCCGCGGTCGTGGTGCGCAGCCTGGCGGAATTCGAGGCCGAGGTGTCGATCCGGCTTGGCGAGCAGGAGGCGGACGCGCACAGCGTGCTGGCCCTGATGTCGCTCGGCGCGCGCCAGGGCGACCGGATCGTGGTGCGGGCGCGCGGGCTGCAGGCGGCCGAGGCGGTCGCGAAGGTCGCCGAGCTGGTGGAGGCGAACTTCGGGGAGTGACCTGCGAGTTTCCGACCGGGTGACTTCGCCGGGACTGACTCGATTCCGATGTGCTTTCCGAGGTCCCGCGTGGCACAGTGAGCGGCAATTACCAGCGGGTAACCTCTGGAGGCCTTGTGGCACGGGAAATCTCGACGGTCGGTGTGGTCGGCCTCGGCACGATGGGCGCGGGCATCGCCGAGGTGCTCGCCCGCAGCGGGCTCGACGTCGTGGCGGTGGAACTGGACGAGGCCGGGGTCGAACGCGGCCTCGGCCACCTGCGGCATTCGACCGAACGGGCGCTCGCGGGCGGGAAACTGGACGAGGCGGGCCGGGAGGCGCTGCTGGGCCGGGTCCGCTGCACCACCTCGCTCGCTGAGCTGTCCGAAGTGGACCTGGTGATCGAGGCGATCCCGGAGAACCTCGCGGCGAAGGCCGAGGTGTTCACCCAACTGGACCAGGTGACCCGGCCGGACGTGGTGTTCGCGTCCAATACGTCTTCGCTGTCCATCACCGAGATCGGCGTGCACACCGCGCGGCCGGGCAAAGTCGTCGGGATGCACTTCTTCAACCCGGCCCCGGTGCTGAAGCTGGTCGAGGTCGTGCGCACGGTGGTGACCGAGCCGGACGTGGTGTCCGACGTCGTGGAATTCGCGCAGCGGCTGGGGAAATCGCCGGTGGTGATCGGCGACCGGGCCGGGTTCATCGCGAACGCGCTGCTGTTCGGCTACCTCAACCACGCCGTGCGGATGTACGAGCAGCGCTACGCCACCCGCGAAGATCTCGACGCGGCAATGCGATTCGGCTGCGGCTATCCGATGGGCCCGCTCGCGCTGCTCGACCTGATCGGGCTGGACACCGCGTACGAAATCCTCGACACGATGTACCACCAATCCCGGAACCGGCTGCACGCGCCCGCGCCGCTGCTGAAGCAGATGATCACCGCCGGGCAGCTGGGACGCAAGAGCGGCCACGGTTTTTACGCCTATGACGCGCCGGATTCGCCGGTGGTGGTGGATTCCGTCGCGTCGTCCACTGTGGATTCTTCGCTCGCGCGCGAGGTTCAGTCCGTCGGCGTGATCGGCACCGGAACGATGGCCACCGGAATCGCGGAAGTGTTCGCCAAACGCGGGTTCGACGTCGTGTTGCGGGCGCGCAGCATGGATAAGGCCGAAGCGTCGGTCGCGAAGGTGAAGAAGTCACTCGACAAGGCCGTGGTGAAGGGCAAACTGTCCGAAGAGGACGCTGCGGCGGCGCTCGCCCGGATCCGGCCGGTGACCGAATTCGAGGAACTGGCCGGCGTCGACCTGGTGGTCGAGGCGGTGGCTGAGGAGCTTTCCGTTAAACAGGCGGTGTTTTCGGCGCTGGACGAGGTCGTCCGCCCGGGCGCGGTGCTCGCGACCACGACGTCCTCGCTGCCGGTCATCGAATGCGCGGCAGCGACCTCGCGCCCTGGCGACGTGATCGGCCTGCACTTCTTCAACCCGGCACCGGTGATGAAACTGGTGGAGGTCGTGTCGACGATCGCAACCGCCCCGGACGTCACCGCGACCGCGACGGCGGTGTGCGCAGCCGTCGGAAAACATCCGGTGCATTGCGGCGACCGGGCCGGATTCATCGTGAACGCGTTGCTGTTCCCCTATCTCAACGACGCGGTGAAAATGCTGGAGGCGCATTACGCGTCGGCGGACGACATCGACACCGCGATGAAGGTCGGTTGCGGCCTCCCGATGGGACCGTTCGAATTGCTGGACGTGGTCGGTCTGGACGTCTCGCTCGCGATCGAGCGGACGCTGTTCAACGAATTCCGCGAGGAAGGCTTCGCGCCGGCGCCGCTGTTGGAACACTTGGTGACGGCAGGACGATTGGGACGCAAGACCGGGAAGGGCTTCAAGGACTACTGACGCTTGTACGTGTAGAGAATGAAGCCGTCGTGGTATTTGCCCACTCGGTCGTAGAGCGCGCGGGCTGAGGCGTCTTCGAGGGTGTTCCAGTAAAGCGACGGAAAGCCTTGTTCGTCAGCGTCGCGGGCCACCCATTCGATCAACCTCGTCGCGACGCCCTTTCGCCGGACATTCTCCGCCACGAACAGATCAGCGAGGTAGCACTTCCCGGAGTACCAAATGCTGGCATGGAACAGGTAATGCGCGATGCCGACCATTGTGCCGTCCAGCTTGGCGGCGATCCCGCGGAGCCGGTCGTCGTCGAGTAGCCGGCGCCAGGTCCGGTCATAGCTGTCGTCGGCGCGCTCGACGGCGAAGTAGGCGTCTTTGCCGCGGGCGAGGGTTTCCCAGTCCGCGCGGTCGGATTCGGTCAGGTAGCTGATCTCCACCGGTCCATCTTGCGCCGGTTACCGGCCGCGCCGCCGGATGCGCGCGCCCTGGGCGGGTTCGCCGTCCGGTGGCAGGAGCGGACCGCCTTGCCACTGCTGGAACACGAGGTTCGTGTGCACGCGGGCGACCTCGTCGCGGGAGGTGAGTTCGTCGAGCACCAGCCGCTGCAGTTCGGCGGCGGACGTGGTCGCGACGTGCGCGAGGAAGTCGTCCGGCCCGGTCAGGTGGTAGACCGCGCGGATTTCCGGCAGTGCCAGCAGATGCTCCACGAACTGCTCGACCAGCGGCCGCCGATGCGGCCGGACCTGCACGAACAGGAACGCCTCCAGCGGACGCCCCACCTTCGCCGCGTCGACCTTGGCGTGCTGCCCGGTGATCACCCCGGTCTCGCGCAGCCGGGCCACCCGGTCCAGACAGGTGGACGGCGCGAGCCCGACCGCCGCCGCCAGCTCCTTGTTCGACGTCCGGGCGTCGTTCTGCAACACGCGCAGAATCTCAAGATCAACCGGACTCAGTTCGATCGGCTCGGTCATTTCTGAATTATAACCGAGATCGTTGCGTATCAGCCGTTGCTTGTCCGACCGTGACTGCCATGACTTCCGCCTTGCGCACCCGAGCCGTCCACGCTGGCCGCGACGATCTCGCCGACCTCGGCCTGCACGCCGCCCCGCTCGACTTCTCCACGACCTACCCCGCGCGGGACAGCGCGGAGGAGGCCCGCCGGATCGACGAGTTCGCCGCGGGCGGGAACGTCACCGGCATCTACGGCCGGATCGGCAACCCGACCGTCGAACGCTTCGAACAGGCGCTGGCGGAACTGGAGGGCTTCGACCACGCGGTGGCGTTCGCCAGCGGCATGGCGGCGGTCTCGGCGTGCCTGCTTTCCGCGGTATCGCAAGGAAAACGTCACATCGTCGGCGTCCGGCCGCTGTACGGCTGCACCGACCACCTGCTGACCACCGGACTGCTGGGCACCGAAGTCACCTGGACCGATCCGTCGAATGTCGCCGACGCCCTTCGCCCCGACACCGGCTTGGTTTTCGTGGAGACCCCCGCGAACCCGACCCTGAGCGAACTGGACATCGCCGCCCTGACCGCCGCCTGCGGTGACGTCCCCGTGCTGGTAGACAACACCTTCGCGACCCCTGTCCTGCAACGCCCCGGCCGCCTCGGCGCCCGAATGGTGCTGCACAGCGCGACAAAGTTCCTGGGCGGCCACGGCGACGTCATGGGTGGCGTAGTGGCTTGTGACGCGGAGGAAGCCGCGCGTCTGCGCTCCCTGCGTTTCGCGACCGGCGGCGTGCTGCACCCGCTTGCCGGATACCTGCTGCTTCGCGGCCTTTCGACGCTCCCGCTGCGAGTGAAGGCCGCTTCGGAAACCGCCGCCGTCTTGGCCTCGCGGCTAGCTTCGCACCCGTCTGTCAGCACCGTGCACTACCCGAAACTGGGCGGCCCCCTGGTGGCCTTCGAGGTAACCGGCGACCCCCACGCGGTCATCGGCGCGGTCCGGCTGATCACGCCCGCGGTGAGCCTGGGCAGCGTGGACACGCTGATCCAGCACCCCGCATCGCTGACCCACCGCATCGTCGCCGAGGACGACCGCACCGGCTCCGGCATCACCCACGGCTTACTGCGGCTTTCGGCTGGCTTGGAGGATGTCGAGGACCTGTGGCTTGACCTGGATCAGGCACTGAAGGCCTGCTGAGCCCCGCCTCCGCACCGGCCGGTGGTGGCTGGTGCGGAGGCCGCGACTTCTCACCGGGTCGTCCGTCGTCGCAGCTGCTGAGGTTCGGGAGCGGAAGTGCTGTCCACCGAGTCTTTCGGGCGGTGTTCGGGTGGGCAATCAGTGACTCGCATCGGTGCGATGCAGACGGTGCTTCGCCCAGATTCAGTCGAAGTCCCGCCGGTCAGCTGCAGCAACCGCCTCCGCAACACCCTCCGCCAGCCGGCGCGGGGGCGGCCGCCGAGCCGGCGAGCGCGACGGTCGTGAGCAGCTTGACCGTATCCGTGTGCCCCTCCGGGCAGGGGGCAGGCGCGCTGGACTCGGCCATCGGGCGCTGAAGCTCGAACGTCTCGGTGCAGTCGCGGCAGCGGTAGGCGTAGGTGGGCATGGCTTGATTATCGCTGGCGGGCCGCGTTGGTGGGAAGCTGTCCGGGTGGATGTGCCCCAGTACGCGGATGTTCCGCACTTAGGCCAGGTCGTTCCCGCCCTGCTCGGCGCGCTGGGCGTGCCCGGGGAGGACGGCGGCCTGGCGTTGCCCGAAGCGCGCAGCGCCTGCGTGCTCCTCATCGACGGTCTCGGCTGGGAACTGCTCGCCCAGCACGCGGCCGACGCCCCCGTCCTCACCGAACTGGCCAGCCGCCCCTTGCGAGTCGGCTTCCCGTCGACCACCGCGGCCGGCGTCGCGGCGATCGGCACTGGCCTGGCCTCGGGCGAACACGGCATGGTCGGCTACACCTTCGAAGTGCCAGGAACCGGCGTAATGAACGCCCTGCGCTGGTGCTCCCACGAAGACGGCGGCGACCTACGCGGCACCCTGCCCCCACGCGACGTCCAACCCCTCCCGACGACCTTCGAACGCGCCGCCGCCGCCGGGATCGAGGCTGTGGTGGTGTCTTCAGCGCGTTTCGCCAACACTGCCTTGACTCAGGCGACCCAAAGCGGTGCCCGATATGCCGGCGTGCACGCGCTAGGCGACCTAGCCGCGCGCACCTTGGATACCTTGTCTTCGCGCGCGTTTTGCTATGCCTACCACAGTGAATTGGACCTGCTAGGCCACCTCTACGGCCCTGGATCGACGGCCTGGCGAATGCAACTCCGCCACGTAGATCGCCTAGTTGAGTCCATTGTGGACGACCTGCCCGCCGGTGCAGTCCTCGCGGTGGTGGCAGACCACGGAATGGTCACCGTCGAGGAGAAACTGAACCTGGAGGACACCCCAGAACTGCTAGCCGGAGTCCGCACTTTCGGCGGCGAGGTCCGCGCACGCCATGTCTACACCGAACCCGGCGCGACAGCCGACGTGGTCGCCGCGTGGCGCGAAGTGCTGGGCCCGCGGGCCTGGGTACTGCCACGCGAAGAGGCAATCGCGGCAGGTTGGTTCGGTGCCGCCGTGAGCGACCGAGTACGCCCCCGAATCGGCGACGTCGTCGCGGCGGCGACGGGCACGTTCGGGATGGTGCGCGAACTGGCTGAGGCCGTGGAGACCAGCCTGGTAGGCCAGCACGGCTCGTTGACGACGGCCGAGCAACTGGTTCCGTTGGCGATCGCGCGAGGCTGATCCGGTGCGGTGACGGAACCGGGATGTCTGGGTGGCGATGCCCGGCTCGTTGCGCTGGAACTGGTGGCAACGCCTGCGCTGCTGACGCTGGCGCCCCTCGGCCTGCGCTGCTGAGTCTGGCGGCGACGTCTGGTTCGCACCGCTGAGCCCTGGCGGCGGGCGGCACTCGGTTCGCACCGCTGAGCCCTGGCGGCGGGCGGCACTCGGTTTGTGCTGCTGAACCTGGCGGTGGTGGGCGATGGGCGGCAGTGCCGCCGACCCGGTCGGGCCCGCTCGCTGCTGCACCCAATGTGGCGTTGGGCGCATCTGACGCACCCAACGCCACATTGGGTGCGTCAGATGCACCGAGCGCCACGGGGGCGCACCGAACGCTGGTTGTCGCGCGCAGCCGCTTCATCGAGCCGTCGCGAGACATGGTTCGCCAGGCAGCCAGCCTGAGTTTCCCAGGCAGGCAGCCTGCACCGCGGGGTTCCAGGTGTGGCTGAGCTGCCCAGCCCAGGCCCAGTTACCGTGACTGCGTGCCCAGACGCAATCGACCCGGCCGAGGCCGTCCCGCTTCCGGCGAGCGACCGGATGCCGGTGCGGTCAGCGGATGGGCGCGCAGCGAATCCGGGCCCGACGGCGACTGGCTGGTGCGCACCGTGCCCGGCGCGCAGGCCGCCAAGACCTACCGTTGTCCCGGCTGCGATCACGAGATCCGGCCCGGCGTCCCGCACCTGGTCGTCTGGCCCGCGGACGAGACCGGCGGCGTCGCGGATCGCCGACATTGGCATCGGCCGTGTTGGGAGGCCCGGGCCCGTCGGCGGCCGCACCGGCGCTGGTGACGAGAAACCGTTACCGGGAAAGGGATTCCTTTCGCTTCGCCATCGCCTTCGCCATCGCCTTCGCCATCGTCGACCCCCGAAGCCGTCGCCTTGGCCGCAGCACTCGCGGTCGCCTGCAGTTGCCGGACTCCGATGTTGCCTGCAGGGACGGCACCAGCTGCCGCCCTTGGCCGTCGGCACCCGCTGTCGCCCGCGGCCATCGGACCCCGCTCCCGGTCGTGTCGCCAATGCCAGGACTTAAGCCGGGTGGCCTCAGCCTGCCGACCATCCATAAAGGACACCCGCTTCGGCGAAATGCCCGGTTAACGCCGGTGTGCCCGTTTCTTCAAGTCCGTGAGGGGAACCCTGGGGGAATCTGATTCCGTCAGGGTTGCCCTCACGGACGGCACGCCCAGTTCCCGCCGCCCGCGTCGCCCCCGACGCGAGCCAGCCCGGTCCGCCAGCCGCTTCGGCCTGGGCGAACACGCCTCAGCCGCACCCCATAACGCCGCCTTAAGCCCCTGGCATTGGGTCGTGTCGCCCTTTGGGGCCCTCGCTCCCGGCCGCCGCCATCGAAAAGCCCTCACCGCCGGAGAGCCCTCACCACCGGAAACGCTGTCACCACCGGAAAGCCGTCACCGTCGCAACACCGTCACCGCCGGAAATGCCGTGAAACCGCCCCCTCGTACTCCTCCTCCGCAAACCCCTCGAACCCCAGCTTCTCCACCACCCGCAGCGACGGCGTGTTCGTCACCGCGACGCTGATCAGCACCGGAATCGCCGCTATCTCCCGTTCCGCCCACTCCACCGCCGCCCGCGCCGCTTCGAACGCGTAGCCCTTGCCCCACGCCGACGGCCGGAAGCGGTACGCCAGATTCAGCACCTTCTCGCCCCGGAACTCGCGGTTCCGGACTCCGGTCATGCCGATCACGTCCGACCCGTCGGCGGCTTCCGGCCTGCCGCGCTCCCGGACCGCCAGGTACCCGTAGCCGAACTCCGCCCAGTGTTCGAGCCAGCTGTCGAACATCACCAGCGTGGTCGCGGTGTCCGGCGGACGCGGGTTGTACCGGTTCGTCTCCGGGTCGCTGTGGATCTCCACCACCGCCTGCCGATCAGCCTCTACGAAGTGCCGCAGCACCAGCCTTTCCGTCACGATCTCTGTCACGCCCCCGACCATAACGACGGGGTCCGACAAAAATCGCGGCAAAAAACCGCGACAATCTCCGCCATGACCGAACTGCCGTTGGTGCTCCTGCACGCCTTCCCGCTCGACGCCCGCATGTGGGACCCGGTCCGCGCGCCGCTCGCGGAACGTTTCCGGGTCATCACGCCTGACCAGCGCGGCCTCGGCCGGAGCCCGTTGCCAGAGACGCCGGAGACCGAGGCCGAGACCGAACCAAGCCTGGCCGACGCCGCCCGCGACGTCATCGCGCTCCTCGACAAGCTCGAACTCGATCAGGTGGTTCTCGGTGGCTGTTCGATGGGCGGCTACCTCGCGATGTCCGTCCTGCGCCAAGCTCCCGAGCGCGTCGGCGGGCTCATCCTCATCGACACCAAAGCCACCGCGGACACCCCCGAAGCCGGGCAGACCCGGCTGGACGTCGCGAATCGCGCCGAAGCCGAAGGCGTCAAGGGCTGGCTGGCCGACGGAAACCTGCCGAACCTGCTCGCGGACACCGCTTCCGCCGACGTCTCCACGCGCGTGCGCGAGTTGATCGACGAGCAGCCGCCGTCCGGGGTCGCCTGGGCGGCGCGGGCGATGCGCAACCGGCCCGATTCTGTCGACCTGCTGCGCGAAACCGACGTCCCGGCGCTGGTCATCGTGGGGGAGCGCGACGCGATTACGCCGCTCGACGCCGCCAACACCATGGTTGAAGCGCTGCCCGACGCGACCCTCGCCGTCCTTCCCGAAGTCGGGCACCTGACGCCGTTGGAGGACCCGGCTGGCGTGGTTGAAGCGATCCTCGGCTGGCTCAGCTGAAGTACTCGGCCGCTGCAGCCCGCGCTTCGTCTAGCCGGTGCGGGAAACGCTGCGCGATCAGAAACCGCCACGCCACCACGAAGAGCGAGCGAAGCTGTGTACACGTCGCGAGGACGGCTTCGTCCGCTTCGCGCGGGTACGCGGCGAGGAACTCCGGTCCGCCTTGTCGCGCCAGGATCGCCAGGTCCCATTCGAGCGGTCCGCGCCAGGTGTCCTCGAAATCGAGCCAGCACGGGCCGCCGGCGGTTTGGATGAGGTTGCCGGGGTGGGCGTCGCCGTGGAGGGCCTGGCCGGGACCGGACGGCAGCAGTGCCGCGAGCCGTTCGGTTTCCGCGCGGATCCGGTCGGCGAAGCCGTCCAATACCTCGCTGTTGCGGGCGACGGCGGTCAGGAGTTCGTCGACCGGTCCGCGGGAAGGCAGTTCGCCGGGGTAATCGCGCAGCGCGGCATGGACCCGGGCCAGGGATCCGGCGGTCTCGTCCGGGGTGTGCCGATGGTCCGGATCGTGCGGGGTCCAATGCCAGAGCGTGACCGGCAATCCTTCGGCGAAATGCGGTCCGGCCGGGGGATCCGAAGCCGGTGAGACGACGCGCACACCACGTTCGGTGAGGTAGGCCGAAAGGGCGACATCCCGTTCGAGCCACGCCGTCGCGTCCGGCCGCAGCAGCCGCGTGGTCGCCGGGACCCGCGCGACGACCGGACCCATTCTCACCAGCACGTTCGAGCGCTCGTGGAGGACCTCGGCGGCACCTGTCGGAAGGCTGAACCGGCGGCCGACCGAGAGTGCGGCCGAGACCGCCGCGGCGCGGTACGGGTCGGTCATGCGGTGATCTAACCAGCCGGTGCGAGCGACTGTCGGTACCGAGGGCTACGATCCCCTTAACCGCCCGGATCAGGCCCGCCTGAGCCCGAGCGCCCCGAAGTTGACCACCACAAGGTTGCAGTGTTGGAGGCAGGAGTGACGGCCGTAGCCCCCAAGCCGATCGCGACGCGCCCGTATCCCGCGCGCGAGACGGCAAAGGGTTCGTACCTGCTGCGGTTGTTCCGCACGACGGACCACAAGCAGATCGGGATCATGTATCTGGTCTCGTCGTTCGCCTTCTTCATGATCGGCGGCGCGATGGCCATGCTCATCCGGACGGAGCTGGCCCAGCCCGGGCAGCAGTTCCTGTCCCAGGAGCAGTACAACCAGCTGTTCACCATGCACGGCACGGTGATGCTGCTGCTGTACGCGACGCCGAGCCTGTTCGGGTTCGCGAACTTCATCCTGCCGCTGCAGATCGGTTCGCCGGACGTGGCGTTCCCGCGGCTGAACGCGTTCTCCTACTGGCTGTTCCTGTTCGGCAGCCTGATCGTGCTGTCCGGCTTCCTGACGCCCGGCGGCGCGGCCGACTTCGGCTGGTTCGCGTACACGCCGCTCTCGGACGCCATCCACTCGCCCGGCGTCGGTGCCGACCTGTGGATCGCCGGCCTGGCGGTGTCCGGTCTAGGCACGATCCTCGGTGCGGTCAACATGATCACCACGGTGGTCTGCCTGCGCGCGCCCGGCATGACGATGTACCGGATGCCGATCTTCACCTGGAACATCCTGATCACGAGCATCCTGATCCTGCTCGCGTTCCCGATCCTCACCGCGGCCCTGTTCGGCCTGATGGCGGACCGGCACCTCGGCGCCCACGTGTTCGACCCGGCCAACGGCGGGGTGATCCTGTGGCAGCACCTGTTCTGGTTCTTCGGCCATCCAGAGGTCTATATCGTCGCGCTGCCGTTCTTCGGGATCGTGTCGGAGATCTTCCCGGTCTTCAGCCGCAAGCCGGTGTTCGGCTACAAGGGCCTGGTCTTCGCGACGCTGTCGATCGCGGCGCTGTCGGTGGCGGTGTGGGCGCACCACATGTACGCGACCGGCGCGGTCCTGCTGCCGTTCTTCTCCTTCATGACGTTCCTCATCGCGGTCCCGACCGGCGTGAAGTTCTTCAACTGGATCGGCACGATGTGGAAGGGCCAGCTGTCCTTCGAGACGCCGATGATCTTCTCGATGGGCTTCATCGTCACGTTCCTCTTCGGCGGTCTGACCGGCATCATGCTGGCCGCGCCCGCCATCGACTTCCACGTGTCGGACAGCTACTTCGTGGTGGCGCACTTCCACTACGTCCTCTACGGCACGATCGTGTTCGCGACCTTCGCCGGCATCTACTTCTGGTTCCCGAAGATCACCGGCCGGATGATGGACGAGAAGCTCGGGAAGTGGCACTTCTGGACCACGTTCATCGGCTTCCACACCACGTTCCTGGTGCAGCACTGGCTCGGCGCGGAAGGCATGCCGCGGCGGTACGCGGACTACCTGGCCAGTGACGGGTTCACCACGCTGAACACGATCTCCACGATCGGCGCGTACATCCTCGGGGCGTCCACGCTGCCGTTCATCTGGAACGTGTTCAAGAGCTACCGGTACGGCGAGATCGTCACGGTCGACGACCCGTGGGGCTACGGCAACTCGCTCGAGTGGGCCACGTCCTGCCCGCCGCCGCGGCACAACTTCACCGAGCTGCCCCGGATCCGCTCCGAGCGGCCCGCGTTCGAGCTGCACTACCCGCACATGGTGGAGCGCCTGCACGCGGAAGGCGAGATCGGCTTCTTCGGCAAGCAGAAGCACGTCGCGGCCCCGTCGCAGAAGCTCGTGGACGCCACCATGCCGGGCGACCACAGCAAGGACAACGCGAGCGAGCAGTAACGCCGCTCGGAAGAAGTACAAGGCGCGTGCCCGGTCGGTGTTTCCCGGCCGGGCACGCGCCGTTTTCGCGTCCGGGGGGCGGCGGCGGGAGTGGCTCGGCGAGGCGTTAGGGCGGTGGGGTGGCTGTGCCGGTGGGGGTGGTCGTGAGTGGCAATCCCGGTTAGAACCGGGATTGCCACTCACGAGACCCGACCAACTACCTCACCGCAGGCCCGCTTACGGTTGCCCGTCCGCCGTCCGCCGTCCGCCGCGCCTGGCCCGCTCCCGCGCGCTGGCCCGCCGTCCGCGCCGTGCGTGGCCTGGCCCCAGCCGACTCCGGTCGCTCTCGCGCCCTGGCCCGCCGTCCGCGCGGCGCGTGGCCTGGCCCCAGCCGACTCCGGTCGCTCTCGCGCCCTGGCCCGCCGTCCGCGCGGCGCGTGGCCCGGCCCCAGCCGACTCCGGTCGCTCTGGCGCCCCGGCCCGGTGCCGCCAGCGCCGCGCCTGGCCGATCCCAGCCGACTCCGGTCGCTCCCGCACCCCGGACCCGGCACCGCCCGCCGTCCTCCCCGGCCGCCCAGCCGCCGCTCCGCACTCGCCGCTACCCCGCCCGCACCGCCCCCGCATCGCCCGTTCGTGGCGTCCGCGGTGTGAAGCACGGCACGGGGACGTTCTGCCCGCCGCCGCGGGAGGCCAGACTGGGCGTGCCGACTCGCCGTGGCCTAAGCGTCGGTGCCGAGACGAACGAGGGATACCGAACCAGTGAGCCAGACTCCCGTCCTCATCACCACGACCGGTCCCGACAAGCCCGGGGTCTCGTCCGTGTTGTTCGCCGTGCTGACGCGGCACGACGTGGACGTGCTCGACATCGAGCAGGTGGTCATCCGCGGGCAGCTCGTGCTCGGCGTGCTCGCCGGCGTCTACCGCGATCCGGAGGGGCTGCAGGAGTCCGTCGAGCAGGCGATGGCGACCGTCGGCATGGAGGTCGAGGTCCGGATCGGCGACGCGATCGGGGCGGATCCGTTCGCGCTCGGGCGGCGCGATTCGTCGCACGTGCTCGTGCTGCTGGGGCGGCCGGTGACCGCGCGGGCGTTTTCCGAGATCGCGCGGCGGCTGGCGGCCGTCGGGGCGAACATCGACTCGATTCGCAGCGTCGCCGACTATCCGGTGACCGGGCTTGAGCTGTACGTCTCCGTGCGCGAAGACACCGAAGCGGCCGACGCCGAACTCCGGTCCATGCTGGCCGACGCGGCGTCCGAGGCCAATGTTGACGTCGCCGTCGAGCGCGCGGGCATCACGCGCCGGGCGAAGCGGCTGGTGGTTTTCGACGTCGACTCCACGCTCGTGCAGGGCGAGGTCATCGAGATGCTCGGCGCGTATGCCGGGGTCGAGGAGCAGGTCCGCGAGATCACCGACGCCGCGATGCGTGGCGAGCTGAACTTCGCGGAGTCGCTGGAGCGGCGGGTCTCGCTGCTGGCCGGGCTGCCCGCCAGCGTGATGGACGACGTCGCGGCGAAGCTGGAGCTGACTCCGGGGGCGCGCACGACCGTCCGCACGCTGAAGCGCATGGGCTTCCGCTGCGGCGTCGTGTCCGGCGGATTTACCCAGGTCATCGACCATCTCGTGGAAGACCTTGGCCTCGACTTCGCGGCGGCCAACGAGCTGGAAGTCGTGGACGGGAAGCTCACCGGACGCGTCGTCGGCGACATCGTGGACCGCGCGGGCAAGGCGACCGCGCTGCGCCGGTTCGCTGGTGAGTACGGGATTCCGCTGGGTGCGTGCGTCGCGGTCGGCGACGGGGCCAATGACATCGACATGCTGGCCGCGGCCGGGATGGGCGTCGCGTTCAACGCGAAGCCCGCGCTGCGGGAGGTCGCCGACACCGCGCTCTCGCACCCGTACCTCGACGCGGTGCTGTTCGTCCTCGGCGTCACGCGCGCCGAGGTCGAGGCGGCGGACGCGGCCGACGGGCTTGAGCTGGCCCGCCCGTGAACCCGTTGCTCGAACCGCTGCGCAGCCGGTACGCCTCGTGGCTCGGTCTCCCCGCTGAAGACACGTCGGACACCTCCGACGAGAACCCGGACGAGGTCCGCGCGATGCCGATCATCCTGCGGATCGAACGTGCCGAACCGCCGGGCCGCACCGCGCTGCTCGAAGCGGCGGCCGCGGCGGCGCTGGCGGTATGCCTGGACGAACGCGCCGAGCCCGGCGGCGAATGGGCCGAGCCGGTGCACGCGTGGCTCGACAACCGCATTCGCAAGGTCGCGCGGCGAGCCCGTGGCGCGCACTGGCAGGCGGTGCTCGACCAGCCGGGGATCACCATCGAGGTCGACGGCGCGGAGGCACGGGCGCTCGTGCCCGGGCTGGTCAAGGAGGCGCCGAAAGAGGTCTCGCGGCTGCAGATCTCCGGCAGCGAACTGCCTGCCGACACCCCGGGCCCGGCCCCAGCCGACGTGCCGCTGCTGATGCTGAACCCGGACGTCCCGATGACCGTCGGCAAGGCGTCCGCGCAGGTCGGGCACGCCACGATGATCCTCGCGTCGCTGCTGCCGGACGCCGAACTGGCGGCCTGGGCGGCGAAGGACTACCGGGTCGCGGTGCGGACGCCCAGCCCCGGCCGGTGGAAGGAGCTGTGCCCGATCGACGACCCGGAGGCGGGCTGGCGCGACAACCGCGTGATCGCCGTCCGCGACGCGGGATTCACCGAGGTCGACCCCGGCACGATCACCGTGCTGGCGCAGCAGCCCGGAACATCGGCGTGACCGGCGCGGTTGGGGCCAGTATCAGGCGAGGGAAGGTGTCCGGATGACTCTGGAAGTACAGCGCGAAGGCAAGCACAGCTTCGTCGGCCGCAACGAACGCGGTGCTGAGGTGCGGTTGGGGCGAGCCGGCGCGGAGGGCGCGTTCTCGCCGTCGGAGCTGCTGCAGATCGCGACCGCGGGCTGCTCGGCGGTCACCGCGGAGGAGCTGATCACCCGCCGGGTCGGCGAGGACTCGAAGTTCCGCGTCGCGGTGTCGGCCGACCGGCGTGAGGGCGCGTCGGAGCTGGACGCGGTGCACGTGGACTTCGACGTGGACGTGTCCGGACTGGACGAGAAGCAGCGGGAGGCGCTGGCCGGAGCAGTCGACCGCGCGATCGAGCGGCTGTGCACGGTGCGCCGGACGTTGACGAAGGGCATTCCGGTGACGGAGACCTTCCCGGCCGCTTGAGCCGGGGCAGCAGGGTCGCCTCGCGCGCACGGTCACCGACCTGCCGCGGGCGACCCCGTCCACGCCGCTCTTCTTGCCCGGCGAGCATTCCCGCCCGCACCCGCCGTCAGCGAACGACGCTCAGCTTTGCCACACCACGTACGCCTGGTCGGCGTCCGTGGTCATCGCCTCGATGAACTTCTCGTTGTCGAAGCCGGGCAAGGTCTGCAGGCGCTCGATGAGGGCGTCCGCGGCCGGGTCGCCGCTCGGGACGGCGGTGCCTTTGCCGTCGTTGCCGACGAGCATGAAGAAGACGTCTTCGTTCCAGGGGCCGTCCGGGATGACTCTCACCATGACGGATTGCAGTTCCGACCACGTCACAGCTTCTTCGCTGCCATCGGCGAGCCGGCGCCGTACCCCGGTGTCGTCAACACTGACGGTCCGGGATTGTGCGCTGGACGAATCCTGGGTCAACGGTGCTCCCTGTCGTGTTCGTTCCACTCACCGTACCCGCCTGTCCCGTGCCGTCGGTCAGGCGGGCGCGGCCGCGTCGAGTCGCTTCAGTGCGTCCCGGGCGACCTGCGGGTCTGTGGTGGGCCAAAACGGCGGCAGCGACGCGCGCAGGAAACCGCCGTAACGTGCGGTGGCCAGGCGGGAATCCAGCACGGCCACCACGCCGCGGTCGGTGACCGAACGGTGCAGCCGTCCGGTGCCCTGTGCCAGCAGCAGCGCCGCGTGCGTCGCGGCGACGGTGAGGAATCCGTTGCCGCCCCTCGCTTCCACCGCGCGCTGGCGAGCGGAGGACACCGGATCGTCCGGACGGGGGAACGGAATCCGGTCCACCACCACGAGTTGCAGCGACGGGCCCGGCACGTCCACGCCCTGCCACAGCGTGAGCGTGCCGAACAGGCAGGTGCGCGGGTCCTCGGAGAACTGCCGCACCAACAACGGCGTGGCGTCGTCGCCCTGGCAGAGGATCGGGTGGTCGAGCCGTTCCCGCATCGCCTCCGCGGCCTGTTTCGCCGCGCGCATCGAGGAGAACAGGCCGAGCGTGCGGCCGCCCGCCGCTTCCACAAGTCCGGCCAGTTCGTCCATTGTGGACTCAGCGAGGCCGTCCCGGCCCGGCGGCGGCAGGTGCTTGGCCAGGTAGAGGATGCCGTTGCGGCGGTGGTCGAACGGCGATCCGACGTCGAGCCCGGTCCACTTCGGGCCGGTGTCCTCGTCTGACGGCGCTTCCTTGTCGGTGGCCGTGCCCGGCGACTTCGTGACGCGCGCGCCGCTCGGTGGGAGGCCCCATTGCCGTGCCATCGTGTCGAATTCGCCGCCGAGGGTGAGCGTCGCCGAGGTCAGCACGGTGGTGTGCTGGTTGAACACGCGCTCCCGCAACAGCCCAGCGACGCCGAGCGGCGCGACCTTCAACGCCGGTGGCCGCGGGTTCGCCGAGTACTTGTCGCCGGTCAGCCAGACGACGTCGCGCTGGTGTGCCAAATCCTCGTCGTACGCGTCGAGCAGCCGCACCGCGGTGTCGTGCACTTCTTCGAGCAGCGACCGCGCGAGCTTGCGCGCGGTGGCCTCCCCGACGTCTTCCTTGCGGTCCGAGCCCAGCGCGGTGAGGCATTCCTTCGCCGCGTCGCGCACCGCCGGGATCGCGCCCTGCAACGGCTTCGGCAGCGCGTCGAGCCGTCCGGCCGGGATGTCGTCGAGGATCAGCGCGAGCCCGTCGGACGATTCCAGCAGCCGGTCCGCGATGCCCGCGTCCATCAGCTTTCCGCAGCGGCGCGCGGCGGCCGACACCATCGCGCTGGTGAGTTCGCCGGTGGCGACCGAGGTGACCCGGTCGACCAGGTCGTGCGCCTCGTCGATGATCACCAGGTCGTGGTCCGGCAGCACCTGGTAGCCCTGCAGCGCGTCGATGGCCAGCAGCGCGTGGTTGGTGACCACGACGTCGGCGCGGCCTGCCTCGGCTCGCGCGCGTTCGGCGAAGCAATCGGTGCCGACCGGGCACTTCGCGGCACCGAGACATTCCCGCGCGGTGACGGAAACCTGCCGCCACGCCTGGTCGGACACGCCGGGCACCAGCTCGTCGCGGTCGCCGGTTTCGGTGTCCGACGTCCACTCGTGCAGCCGGGTGACTTCCTTGCCGAGCCGGGACACCGCGAACGGGTCGAACAGCTGCGCGTCGTCGGGCTCGTCGGCCGGGCCGGTGTCGAGCCGGTGCAGGCACAGATAGTTGCGGCGGCCCTTGAGGATCGCGAAGGTCGGTTCGCGCCCGAGCGGCTTCTTGAGCGCCTTCGCCAGGCGCGGGAGATCACGGTCGACCAGCTGGCGCTGCAACGCGATGGTGGCGGTGGAAACCACGACGGTGGTGTCTTTCTCCACCGCGTGCCGGATCGCGGGAACCAGGTACGCCAGCGATTTGCCGGTACCCGTTCCCGCTTGCACGGCGAGGTGTTCGCCGGTGCGGATGGCGTGGCCGACGGCATCGGCCATCTTCACCTGGCCGGGGCGTTCAGCGCCGCCGACAGACTCCACCGCGTGGGTGAGGAGTTCGAGGACGCCGGGGAAATCGGTTCGGGCGGGCACAGCGAGACACGATAGCCGCCGGGTCCGACAGGATCTTCGATCCGGCGCGAACGGACCCCTCGCGCCGGATCGAAGCTCCCGGAAATCCGGCTCAGTCTTCCTTGCGGAACCGCGAAACCGCGGCCCACGCGAGCGGCAGCACCCCGGCCGCGACGACGGTCTTCAGCACGTCACCCACGAGAAACGGCGTGACGCCCTTGTCGAAGGCGGTGGCGAGATCGAACCCGGTGACGGCCATCAGCCACGGCACGCCGAACGCGTAGATCGCGAGGTTGCCGAGCACCATGGTCCCCGCCGTGCGCAGCGGAGTGCGGTCGCCGCCGCGACCGGCCAGCGCGCCCACGAGCGCACCGGCGAACACGAACCCGACGATGTAGCCCGCCGAGGCTCCGGACAGCCCGGACGTCCCGCCCTGGAACCACGGCACGCCGGCCGCGCCGACGAGCAAGTACAGCAGCATCGAGGCGGCGCCGCGGCGCATCCCGAGCGTCGCGCCGACGAGCAGCGCGGCGAAGGTCTGGCCGGTCATCGGCACCGGAGTGCCCGGAAGCGGGATGATCAGCTGCGCGGCCGCGCCGGTGAGCACGGCTCCGCCGGCGACCAGCGTCAGGTCGCGCACCAGGGTGCCGGGCACGAGGTCGGCCAAAACCTGACGGCGGCCGGCGAGGGACAGTGACGACACGGGACCTCCAACCACGGAAAATGGACGTCCGGGCAGGTTATCGTCGAGCGAGGGGACGGAACGAGACAAGTTGCGTTCCTCACCACCCCTGTCTTGCGCCACACGTACGGGTGAGCTGTTTCGGACGACGTTTGGGACCCCCTCCGCGCTGCCGATGTCGAAGCACGGGCGAAGGGAGACAGGTCGAATGCGCGGACGGATCCTGCTGGTCACCGGGGTTCTGCTGGCGGCGGCACCGGTGGTGGCGCACGCCGATCCGCCGGTCACGTCCACCGGATGGGGTTCCGCCGGAAGCCTCGACGTGCTGGTGGACCACGAACACGTCGTCACCGGGGAGCTGGCGCGCTGCGACGCGGATGGGCCGACGTCCGAGCGCACCACCGGCGGCGCGGCGGGCGAGGCCGCGGTGTTCGGTTTCGGCGGCACCACCTGCGAGCGCAAGGGCCCGGTCGCGAAGGTGCAGGCCGGCGGGCAGCGGTTCGAGTCCGACCTGCTCACGCGATACGGCGGGCCGGAGCTGAAGGTGCGCACGTACTCGGTCGGATGCGCCACCACGACGGATTCGGGCGCTACCGGGTCGATGTCGATCGGCGAGGTTTCCGGCTTCAAGGTGCCGTCGTCGATCCCGGCGAACTACCGCGTCACGATCCCCGGCGGCGCGGCGGGCACGGCGCTGGCCACGATCACGCTGAACGAGACCGTGACGCCGCAGCCCGCCGACGGCAGCCTGGTCACGCACGCGGTGCACGTGAAGCTGTTCCCGCAGGGCGGTCCGGCTAGCGGGGACATTTACCTCGGGACGGCGGCGTGCAATCCGTACGGCAAGGGTGGTGCGCCGGTCTCGTGAGTGGCAATCCCGGTTCTAACCGGGATTAGCACTCACGAGCGCGGCAGGGCGGGCGTGCCGGTGTAGCGCACGCCTGCCTCGTCGAAGTCCTTCAGCGTCGCGTCCACCGTCGGCTGCGAACCGCCGACCGTCAGGTCCAGCAGCACCTGCACGTTGAACCCGGCCTGAGCGGCGTCGAGGGCGGTGGCGCGTACGCAGAAGTCAGTCGCGATGCCGACCACCTCGACGTCGGTCACCTCATGCGCGCGCAGCCAGTCCTCGAGCGTCTTGCCGTCGCCGGACTTGCCCTCGAAACCGGAGTACGCAGCGGTGTACTCGCCCTTCGAGAAGACCGCCTCGACCGGCACCACGTCCAGCTCCGAGTGGAACGACGCGCCCGCCGTGCCCGCGACGCAGTGCGGCGGCCAGCTGGTGTTGAAGTCGGGCGTGTCGCTGAAGTGGTCGCCCGGGTCGATGTGGTGGTCGCGGGTGGCCACGATGTGCGTGTAGCCGCCCTCGGCCATCCGCCGCGAGATGGCGGCCGCGGCAGCCGCCCCGCCCGGCAGGCCGAGCGAGCCTCCCTCGCAGAAGTCGTTCTGCACATCCACCACGATCAGCGCGGTCCCCATGTTCGGCACAGTCGGCTCCCTACAGAAAAGTCGTCGGTATCGCGGGCTCGCCGTGCGAGAGCTTGAGGCCCTCCCACGGCAGGCTCACCTGCGCGCGCCGCAGGCGGGCACGCGCGTCGTCCAGCGTGGGCAGATCATCCACCGGCGCGCCGTCTCGCACCAGAGGGATCTGCAGGTCGAGATCGTTCTCGCCGGCCTCGGGGCGGCTTCCGGCGGCGGTCCAGACCACTTCCTCGACCGCCGTGCCGGTGCTGCGGTGCCGCCGAAGCGCGTGCTTGCGCCCGCCCCGGGATTCCTTGTGCGCACTGCGTTTCGCGACCGGTCGGCCGTCGACCTCGACCAGCTTGTACACCATCCCGGCGGTCGGCGCGCCGGATCCGGTGACCACCGAGGTGCCGACGCCGTACGCGTCCACCGGTTCCGCGCGCAGCGCCGCGATCGCGTGCTCGTCGAGGTCGCCGGACACCACGATCCGGGTGTCCTTCGCGCCGAGCGAGTCGAGCTGGTCGCGGGCCTTGCGGGCGAGCGGGCCGACGTCGCCGGAGTCGATCCGGACCGCGCCCAGCTCCGGGCCGGCGACGCGCACGGCCGCCTCGATGCCCGCGGTGATGTCGTAGGTGTCCACCAGCAGGGTGGTGTCCGCGCCCATCTTGCTGACCTGAGCGCGGAACGCGGCTTCCTCGCTGTCGTGCAGCAGCATGAACGCGTGCGCGACGGTGCCGCGAGTGGGGATTCCGTAGCGGCGGCCGGCTTCGAGGTTCGACGTGGTGGCGAATCCGGCCAGGTAGGAGGCGCGCGCGGCGGCGACCGCGGCGTACTCGTGCGTGCGCCGTCCGCCCATCTCGATGATCGGCCTGCCGTGCGCCGCGCCGGACATCCGCGCGGCCGCCGACGCGATCGCGCTGTCGTGGTTGAGGATCGACAGCACCAGCGTCTCCAGCACCACCGCTTCGGCGAAGCTGCCGGTCACGGTGAGGATCGGCGAGCCGGGGAAGTACAGGTCGCCTTCGCGGTAGCCGTCGATGTCGCCGCGGAACTCGTAGTCGGCGAGCCACGCCAGCGTTTCCGGGTCGACGACCGCGGTCTGCTCCAGCATGGTCAGCTCGGCGTCGGTGAACCGGAAGTCGGCGATCGCGTCGAGCACCCGCGCGGTGCCCGCGACGACGCCGTAGCGGCGGCCGTCGGGAAGCCGCCGCGCGAAGACCTCGAACACGCACGGCCGTCCGGCCGTCCCGTCCGCGAGCGCGCTCGCCAGCATGGTCAGCTCGTAGTGGTCGGTGAGCAGCGCCGTGCTGGCGCTGGTGACCGGCTCGGGGGAACCCATGGGAGCAGCCTATTCACTCACATGGACGGACCTGGCGCGGCGTACCGGGATGGCCCCGTGACACCATGGTGTGCATGTCCACGCCTGTCGCATCCGAACAGACGCAGGTCGATCCACTCGGGGCCGAGCTGGCCGAATCCGACCAGCCCTGGCGGACGATCGTCTGGAACGACCCGGTGAACCTGATGTCGTACGTGACGTACGTCCTGCAGAAGCTGTTCGGCTACAGCCGGGACCACGCCACGAAGCTGATGCTCGACGTGCACAACAAGGGCAGGGCGATCGTGTCGTCCGGTTCGAAGGAGAAGGTGGAGACCGACGTGGCGAAACTGCACGCGGCGGGCCTGTGGGCGACCATGGAACAGCCCTCGTGAAGGCCTGGCGGCGCAAGGGGGACGCCATCCTCGCCGGGTTCGAACAGCAGGAGGCCGCGGTGCTGCGCGGGCTGGTCGGGCAGCTGGAGGACATGCTCACCGCCAGGGCCGAGGAGGCCCCGCAGGACGAACTGGCCGAGCTGACCGGGATCCGCACCGGGCCCGCCGAATCGCCGGACGACCCGGTGCTGTCGCGGCTGCTGCCGGACTTCCACCGGCTCGACCCGGACAACCCGAGCCGCGAGGACATCGATTCGGCGGCGGCGATGCGGTCGCTGCACGAGCCGGAGCTGCTGGAGAAGAAGGTCGGCGTCGCGAAGATCGTGCTCGACACGCTCCCGCGCGACGGCGGTTCGGTGAAGCTGTCGTTCGAGCAGGCCGACGCCTGGCTCGGCGCGCTGAACGACGTCCGGCTCGCGCTGGGCACCGCGCTCGACGTCACCGAGGACATGCCCGACGAGCTGCCCGAAGACGACCCCCGGGCGCCCCATCTCGGCGTCTACCATTGGCTCACATGGGTGCAGGAGACGCTGATCCAGGCGCTGACCGGCTGACCGGCGGGAAAATCACCGACGTCCCCGGCGTGCTCGTAGGCCACCACCACCGGCTCGGCGACGGCTGGGCCACCGGAACCACGGTCGTGCTCGTGCCGGACGGCGCGACCGGCGCGGTCGATCAGCGCGGCGGCGCGCCCGGCACGCGCGAAACCAACCTGCTGGAGCCGGAAAACCTGGTGCAGCGCGTGAACGCGGTCTGTCTTTCCGGCGGAAGCGCGTACGGGCTCGCGGCGGCGGACGGCGTGATGCGGTGGCTGTCCGAACGCAATCTCGGGTTTCCGGTCGGCGCGAAGCCGCATGAGGTGGTGCCGATCGTGCCCGGGGCGGTGCTGTTCGACCTGCCGCGCAGCGAATGGGGCAACCGGCCGAGCGCCGATTTCGGTTACGCCGCTTGCGAAGCAGCCGGGGAGCCGGTCGCGATGGGCACCGTCGGCGCGGGTTCCGGCGCGGTCGTCGGTTCGCTCAAGGGCGGTATCGGGACGGCGAGCGAGGTCGTCGGCGAGGTGACGGTCGGCGCGATCGCCGCGGTGAACGCGGCGGGCGAGGCGGTGGATTTCGCGACGGGGCGGGCGTTCGCGGGCGATCATGAGGTGGACGGCGAGTTCGGCGTCCGCTGGCCGGATCGGCCGGGCGAGGTGCCGGGGCAGCGGACGGATCTGAACACCACGATCGGTGTGGTGGCTTGCGACGCGACGCTGACGAAGGCCGAGGCGCGCCGGCTGGCGGTCGCCGCGCAGGACGGGCTGGCCCGTGCGGTGCGTCCGGCGCACTCGATGTTCGACGGGGACACTGTGTTCGCGCTGGCGACGGGCGCGCGGGAGCTGCCGGGGGAGCCCGGGTCGTTCGCGGTGGCGGCGCGAGCGGGCGCGTTGGACGCGCTGTGCGCGGCGGCGGCGCGGGTGTTCGCGCGGGCGATGGTGCACGGGCTGCTGTCGGCGACCTCCGCGGCGGGCGTCCCGGCTTATCGGGATGTGTGGCCGGAGGCGCTGAGCGTCAGAACGGGTCCTTAGGCAGGGCGTCCTCGCTGCGTTCGAGGTCGGCGGCGCGCACGACGGCCACGTACTCCTCGTCGATCTCCAGCACCAGGTCGCCGAACGACACGGTCGGCCCGAGCGACGGATGCGTGTCCACCGGGCCCAGTTCGGTCGACCTCGGCAGTTGCTGCCACACCGAAACCGGCTTCCACCGGCGGAAAGTGCTGCAGGCGAGCACCGTCACGTGCCGGTCGGTGACCACGACGAGGAAGTTCCGGTGCGCGGCCATCATCGTCACCATCAGCGATGTGGCGGGGAACACGTACTGGACGACGTCGCCCTCGGCCAGCAGCGGACGGCAGCGTTCGCGGATCTTCGAGGACACCGGCATCCCGTTATTGTGCCCTGACCTGCGGATGAGCGGTAGCTCTCACAGTGTGGACTCGTTCGGTCCACGAACTAAGATGTCCGTGTGCTCCGGATCCGCCGTGAACTCGTCGACGAGATCGTCGCCCACGCCCGCCGTGACCACCCCGACGAAGCGTGCGGGGTGGTGGCCGGTCCTGCCGGCTCGGACCGTCCCGAGCGGTTCATCCCGATGCTGAACGCGGCGCGCTCGCCGACGTTCTACGAGTTCGACTCGGGCGACCTGCTCAAGCTCTACCGGGAGATGGACGCGAACGACGAGGTCCCGGTGGTGATCTACCACTCGCACACCGCGACCGAGGCCTATCCGTCGCGCACCGACGCGAACATCGCCGCCGAACCTGACGCGCACTACGTGCTCGTCTCGACAAGAGAGCCCGATTCGCACGAGTTCCGCTCGTACCGGATCGTGGACGCCGAGATCACCGAGGAGCCGGTCGAGATCCTCGACTGAGCGTCCCGGAATAAAGCGCGGCGTCCGATACGTCAGCGTGTAGGAACCCACCCGGAGGTAGAAACCATGGCCGTCACCGTCTCCATCCCGACCATCCTGCGCACCCACACCGGCGGCGAGAAGTCCGTCGAGGCGGCGGGCAAGACCGTCCTCGAGATCATCGACGACGTCGAGTCGCGGCACGCCGGGCTGAAGGCGCGCCTGGTCAAGGAGGAGAAGCTGCACCGCTTCATCAACGTCTACGTCAACGACGAGGACGTGCGCTTCTCCGGCGGGCTCGACGCCGAGGTCAAGGACGGCGACACCCTCACCATCCTGCCCGCCGTCGCGGGCGGCGCGCGCTGAGCCGGTGACTCGCTACGAGTCCCTCCTCGACGCGCTCGGCGGCACGCCGCTGGTCGGACTGCCCCGGCTGTCCCCGACCGACGAGGTGCGGCTGTGGGCGAAGCTCGAGGACCGCAACCCGACCGGCTCGATCAAGGACCGGCCCGCGCTGGCGATGATCGAGGCGGCCGAACGGGACGGCATCCTGCG
The DNA here is from genome assembly GCF_042684085.1 of Amycolatopsis silviterrae. Taxonomy (NCBI): domain Bacteria; kingdom Bacillati; phylum Actinomycetota; class Actinomycetes; order Pseudonocardiales; family Pseudonocardiaceae; genus Amycolatopsis; species Amycolatopsis silviterrae. Next base: position 26,958 of record NZ_JBHUKS010000018.1, on the reverse strand, counting down.
GCGCGGGTCCACGATCCTCGAACCGACCTCGGGCAACACCGGGATTTCGCTGGCCATGGCCGCGAAGCTCAAGGGCTACGGCCTGGTGTGCGTGATGCCGGAGAACACCTCGGCCGAACGCAAGCAGCTGCTGCAGGCGTACGGCGCGCGGATCGTGTTCTCGCCGGCCGCGGGCGGTTCGAACGAGGCCGTGCGGCGGGCCAAGGAGCTGGCGAAGCAGAACCCGGACTGGGTGATGCTCTACCAGTACGGCAACCCGGCCAACGCGGACGCGCACTACCGCGGAACCGGCCCGGAGCTGCTGAAAGACCTGCCGACGGTGACGCATTTCGTCGGCGGGCTCGGCACGACCGGGACGCTGGTGGGGGTGGGGCGCTACCTCCACGAGGTCAAGCCGGACGTCCAGGTCATCGCGGCCGAACCGCGGTACGGCGAGCTGGTGTACGGCCTGCGGAACCTCGACGAGGGGTTCGTGCCGGAGCTGTACGACGAGAGCGTGCTCAACGGGCGCTATTCGGTGGGGGCGTACGACGCCCTCCGGCGCACGCGGGAGCTGCTGGAACACGAAGGAATTTTCGCCGGGATCTCCACCGGCGCCGTGCTGCACGCGGCGCTGGGGGTCGCGGAGAAGGCCGCCGCCCGGGGCGAGAAGGCGGACGTCGCGTTCGTCGTCGCGGACGCCGGGTGGAAGTATCTGTCGACCGGCGCTTACTCCGGGTCGCTGGACGAAGCGGCAGAACGGCTTGACGGTCAGCTCTGGGCCTGACCGTCCGTGAAGGGAACCCTGAGGGACTCTGATTCCCTCAGGGTTCCCCTCACGGCAGTAAACCCAGCACGAGTGCGCGTACGCCTCGTTCGTAACTGTCTTGTGCGGTAAGGGTTTCCCAGCGCGTCCCGATCTGGGTCAGCGTGGGGAATTCCGTCGCGTCCAGATTCGCGAACACCTGCTCGCGGTAGGTGCCGCCGCCCTCGTCCCGTCGCCGCGCGGCCGCCGCGCGTGAGCTGATCTCGCCCAGCGTGTAGTGCCACACCGCTCGGTAGACCCCCACCGCCGCTTCCGTCGGCAGCCCGGCTTTTACCGCCGCCGCAACGATTTTCTCCGGATACCACAGCCCGCCGACCGACAGCAGGTCGTCGGAGCGCAGGACGTCCACGATCCACGGGCAGCTCGCCAGCCCGTCCCGCATCGCCGTCGCGACCGCCACGATCCGCTCGCCCGGTTCGCCGGGGAGGTTCTCCGGCCGAGGCATCTCGCGCTGTGCGTAGTCGTCGAGCAGCAGCAGGAGCAGACCCTCTTTGTCGCGCACGTGGTGATACAGCGCCATCGCCGTGCTGCCGACCTCGCGAGCCAGCCGGCGCATGGTCAGCCCGGCGACGCCGTCCTCCTCGATGACTCGGTGGGCGGCGGCCACGATGTCGGCCTTCGAGATCTTCGGCGGTCGGCCGGTGCGCGCTGGCATGTCGCCATGCTACTTTTTATACATGTATAAAAACTACTGGGGGACGGTCGCCGCGCTGGCGTTCGCGGTGGCGGTCGGGACGTTGCAGATGACCGTGGTGGTGCCGTTGCTGCCGCAGCTGCAGGTAAAGCTGGGGGTGCCGCTCAGTTCGGTGTCATGGGCGCTGACCGCGGGGCTGCTGGCGGGCGCGGTCGCGATTCCGCTGGTCGCCCAGCTGGGCGACCTGTACGGCAGGCGCACGATGTCGCTGGTCGTGCTCGGATTGCTGGTGGTGGGATCAGTGCTGGGGGCGGTGGCCGGGTCGCTGCCGTTGCTGGTCGTCGGCCGGATCCTGCAGGGGACGGCCGCGCCGCTGCTTCCGCTGGCGATCGGGCAGGTCCGGACCGTGTTGCCGGCCCGGTCGCTGCCGACTGCGATCGGCATTCTGAGCGCGACGATCGGCGCGGGCAGCGGTGGCGGAATGATCCTCGCGGGGCTCGCCGGCGGCGATCATCAGACGGTGTTCTGGGTGCTGGCGGCGCTGGGCGTGGTGGCGTTCGTGCTGGTCGCGGCGGTTCGGGAGGACCGGGCGGCCGCCGTCCGGAGCGGTGCGCCGGATCTGCTGGGCGCGGTGCTGGTGTCGGGGTGGCTGATCTGCCTGCTGCTGGCGATCAGCAAGGGTTCGGAATGGGGCTGGGCGACCGTCGGACTGCTGGTCGCGGCCGTGGTGCTGGCGGCGGTGTGGGTGGTGACAGCGCGGCGGACGAAGACGCCGCTGATCGAGATTCCGATGCTGCTGCACCGAAAGACGGTGGGCGCGACGGTGGCGTCGTTCCTGCTCGGCTTCGCGTTGTTCGCCACGATCATGACGCTTTCGGCATACGCGCAGGGCGTGCTCGGCGCGTCGGTGCTGCAGGTGGGGCTCTATCTCCTGCCGACGACGATCTTGATGCTGGTGGTTTCCGTGCTGGCTGGTGCGCTGATGCGCCGCTTCAGCGCGCCCGCGCTCGTCGCCGGCGGTTCGGCGGTGGTGCTGGTGGCCGCGTTGTGGCTGACGTCGTTGCCGGGGGACGGGCTGGGGCTGTACGCCGTCGCTGCGGTGCTGGGGCTGGGCATCGGGCTCGGTTATGCCGCGCTGGGGACGATGGCGGTCGAGCACGTCGAGCCCGCGAAGACGGCCGCGGCGGGCGGGATCAACGCGCTCGTCCGGGTAGTGGGCAGCAGTCTCGCCGGAGCGGTTGGCGCGGTGGTGCTGTCGGCAGGCGGTCCAGGATGGAGCTTCGGGGTGGCCGCGGCGGCGGCGCTGCTTTCCGCGTTGTTCGCCGCTGGCTATGGAAACTTGCTCCGGAAGCCTGCAATGGCTTGAGCCGCGGTCCGTGAAGGACTCCTTGAGGGAATTAGATTCCCGGAAGGAGTCCTTCACTGCAGGTCACCCAGGGGCCAAGTTCAGGGATTTCTCCCGAGGCCGTCCGGCCAGCACCGACGTAGCCTGAGGGCGTGAGCACACTGCCTCCCCTCCCGCCGACGTCGCCGCCGCCCGCTGCCGGCAGCGGCAAGCCGGTCGACGTCGCGAAGCGCATCCTGCCGCCCAATCCCAAGGCCGCGGCTTTCGTCGCGCTGGGGTTTGTCGCGGTGCTGTACCTCGTGGAACTGCTCGACGTGATCCTGCCGGGCAAGTTCACCGACGGCGGGATCCTGGCCCGGCACGCGTCCAGTCTCGACGGCATTCTCTGGGCGCCGATGCTGCACGCGAACTGGTCGCACCTGTTCTCCAACACGGTGCCGGTGCTGGTGTTCTCGTTCCTCGCGATGGCTGGCGGGATCGGCCGGTTCGCCGTGGTCACGGCGATCATCTGGGCGGTTTCCGGGATCGGGGTGTGGCTGGTCGGGCCGTCGGACGCCTACACGGTCGGCGCGTCCGGGCTCGCCTTCGGCTGGCTCGCGTACCTGCTGGTGCGCGGCCTGTTCCACCGGTCGCTCGCGCAGATCGCGGTCGCGGTCGTGCTGCTCGGGATCTGGAGCGGGATGCTCTGGGGCCTGCTGCCCGGCAACCCCGGCATCTCCTGGCAGGGCCATCTCTTCGGCGCTCTGGCCGGCATCCTCGCCGCGTGGCTGACCTCACGCGGGGAGCGCGTCAAATCCCCGAAGATCGAGCCGACGACGCCGGGTAATCTCGGGGTGTGAGTTCTCCCGGCGCGCCCATCGGTGTTTTCGACTCCGGCGTCGGCGGGCTCACCGTCGCACGGTCGATTCTCGAACTGCTGCCTGCTGAACAGTTGCGCTATGTCGGCGACACCGCGCGCAACCCGTATGGCCCGCTGCCCATCGCCACCGCGCGCGAGTACGCGTTGTCCGCTCTCGACGACATGGTCGAGAGCGGGGTGAAGGCGTTGGTGATCGCGTGCAATACAGCGTCTGCGGCCTGCCTTCGCGACGCGCGCGAACGCTACGACGTACCCGTCATCGAGGTTGTGCTTCCGGCTGCGCGTCGGGCCGCCGTTGCCACACACAGCGGGCGCGTCGGCCTTATCGGCACCGAGGGCACAGTGCGTTCGAGGGCATACGACGACGCCTTCGCCGCCGCGCCGGACGTACGCCTCACCAGTGTCGCCTGCCCGCGCTTCGTGGACTTCGTGGAGCGCGGCATCACGACCGGCCGACAGATCCTCGGTCTGGCGCAGGGTTACCTGCAGCCGTTGCTCGAAGCCGAAGTCGACACGCTCATCCTCGGCTGCACGCACTATCCGCTGCTGTCCGGCGTACTGCAGATCGTGATGGGGCAGGACGTCACGCTCGTCTCGAGCGCCGACGAAACCGCCAAGGACCTTTACCGCGTGCTGACCGAACTAGACCTGCTCGCCGAGCGTGACGAGCCGCCGCGGCACGAGTTCCTCGCCACCGGCTCGCCGGAGCCGTTCGCCCGCTTGGCGCAGCGGTTCATGGGCTTCGCGCCCGGTGCGCTTGCCCCGGTCAGCGCGTGACGCTGCGGCAGCGCCTAGCGGAGTTAGGGTGACGGGGTGCGACTGACGATCCTCGGGTGTTCGGGCAGCATTCCCGGGCCGAACGCCGCCGCGTCCGGATACCTCCTGGAGGCGGAGGGCTACCGGCTCGGGCTTGAGCTGGGCACCGGTGCGTTCGCCCAATTGCAGACCGTCCTGGATCCGTTCGACCTCGACGCACTCGTCCTTTCGCACCTGCACGCCGACCACTGCGCCGACGTCAACTCGCTGACAGTGCTTCGCCGCTATCACCCCGCGCCGCCGTACCCGGCGCGGCCGCGCCAGCTGCCGCTGTACGCACCGGCTGAAGCCCCTTCACGCCTCGCGCACGCGTACGCAGCTGACGCGGCCGAGCGTGCCGCCGCGGATCTGTCGGACGTGTACGAGTTCCACGAGCTGCGCGAAGAGACCATCGAGATCGGGCCCTTCGACGTCACCGCGGTCGCGGTGCACCACCCGACTCCGGCGTTCGGCCTACGTATCGCGTACGGAGGCAGCATCCTCGCGTACACCGGCGACACCGGAATCTGCCGCGGCCTGGGCGAGCTAGCCGACGGCGTCGATGTCCTGCTTTCCGAAGCGTCCTGGACCGATGCCGCCGACCGTCCGCAAGGCGTGCACCTCTCCGGCAAGGAAGCCGGCGAACTGGCCAAAGAGGCTGGTGTCGGCCGTCTTCTGCTCACCCACATCGCCCCGTGGACCGACCGCAACGCCGTCCTCGCCGAGGCCAAGGCCGTGTTCCCGGACGCCGAACTGGTGACCCAAGGCGCGGTCTACGACCTCTGATCGGAAACTGTCGGGGGGACGTCCTAGAGTGCTCCTCGTGGCTAGAAAAGATGGCAGGAACGACGACCAGCTCCGCGAAGTGAAGCTCACCCGCGGGTTCCAGAAGTGGCCTGCCGGGTCGGTGCTCGTCGAGTTCGGCAACACCAGGGTGCTGTGCGCGGCGAGCGTGACCGAGGGCGTGCCGCGCTGGCGGGCCGGCTCCGGGCTCGGCTGGGTCACCGCGGAGTACGCGATGCTCCCGTCCGCGACCAACACCCGCGGCGACCGGGAAGCGGTCAAGGGCCGCATCGGCGGCCGGACGCACGAGATCTCCCGGCTGATCGGCCGCTCCCTGCGCGCCTGCATCGACCTGGCCGCGCTCGGCGAGAACACCATCGTCATCGACTGTGACGTGATCCAGGCTGACGGCGGCACCCGCACCGCGGCGGTCACCGGCGGCTACGTCGCACTGGCGGACGCGATCACCTGGCTGGGCGCGGCGAACCGCTTGAACGACCCGCAGCCGCTGTCGTCCTCGGTGGCGGCCGTGAGCGTCGGCGTCGTCGATGGCCGGGTGCGCCTTGATCTGCCGTACGAGGAAGACTCGCGTGCCGAGGTCGACATGAACGTGGTCGCCACCGACGCCGGAACCCTCATCGAGGTGCAGGGGACGGGTGAGGGAGCCACCTTCGCGAGGTCCACTTTGGACACCATGCTGGACCTGGCGCTGGCCGGCTGCGCGGACCTGACGCGCCTGCAGAACGAGGCGCTGGCGCTCCCGTACCCGGGCGAGCTGCCGGAACCGCGTCCGGACAAGAAGAAGGGCCAGAAGTGACCAAGCTGCTGCTGGCCACCCGGAACGCGAAGAAGCTGGGCGAACTGCGCCGGATCCTGGAGGCGGAGGGCATCCAGGGCATCGAGGTAGTGGGCCTGAACGACGTCGAGGAGTTCCCGGAGGCCCCGGAAACCGCCCCCGACTTCGAGGGCAACGCGGAGGCCAAGGCGCGCGACGCGGTGGCCGCCACCGGCCTGCCCGCGGTCGCGGACGACTCGGGCCTGACCGTGGACGCGCTGAACGGCATGCCGGGAGTCCTTTCCGCCCGCTGGTCCGGCAAACACGGCGACGACGAGGCAAACCTCAACCTGGTGCTGGCACAGCTGACGGACACCCCCGACGAGCGCCGGGGCGCGGCCTTCGTCTGCGCCGCCGTGCTGGCCCTCCCCACCGGCGAGACCACCACGGTCCGCGGCGAATGGCGGGGCTCGCTGACCCGGGAAAAGCACGGCACCAACGGTTTCGGCTACGACCCGATCTTCATTCCGGAAAACGAAACCAGGACCAGCGCGGAACTGGATCCGGCGGAAAAGGACGCCGCCTCCCACCGAGGCAAAGCACTGCGCGCCCTTCTGCCCGCCCTGCGCAAAATAGCCGCCTCGTAACCGCGGCTTGACGGATATGTGCGCCAACATCGTTCTGGCCGAAGACGATCCGAAACAAGCGGAACTGGTCCGCCGGTATCTAGAGCATGAACAGCACACCGTAACCGTCGCCCCTACCGGCGAAGCCGCGCTGGCGGAAGTCCGCGCGGCGGAGCCGGACCTGCTCATCCTGGACGTGATGCTCCCCGGCATGAGCGGCCTGACCGTCTGCCGGACCATCCGGGCGAGTTCCACCCTGCCCATCCTCATGCTCACCGCGAGGTCGACCGAGGACGACCTCCTGCAGGGCCTTGACCTGGGCGCGGACGACTACGTGACCAAGCCCTACAGTCCGAGGGAACTCATGGCGCGGGTGCGAACCCTGCTCCGCCGGACCAGTGCCGCCGACGGCCCCATCCGGGTCGGCAACCTGACCGTGGACAAAGACAAACACGAGGTGACCGTCAACGGCACTCCGGTGGAAACCACTCCCGGAGAATTCCGCATCCTCGAGGTCATGGCCGCCCGCCCGGACCAGGTTTTCACGCGGGCGCAGCTTCTGGAACACCTGCACGGATTCGATCGCTACATCACGCAGCGAGCCATTGACGTCCACGTCATGAATCTCCGGAAGAAAATCGAACCCAACCCCCGAAAACCGGCGAAACTCCTGACGGTCTACGGCGTCGGCTACAAACTGACCGCCAAGTCCGATGCCTCGTAGCCTTCTCTTCCGCCTTTTCGCGGTCACCGCGGCCATCGCGGTGTGCTCCATCGCGGCCACCGCCTGGCTGGCGTCCAGGACGACCTCCGGCGCCATCGAACGGGAACAAGGCCAGCTTTTCGCCGACGACGGCACCATCTACCAGGCCCTGCTCTCCTATGCGGCGACCCACCCCACCTGGTCGGATGCCACCAAAACGATCAACGACTACGCGGACAAGACCGGTCGCAAAATCGTCCTGACCACCCCGCAGGGCAAGCTGATCGCCAGCTCGGAGCAGAACCCGGGCAAACTCCCGCCGCAGCCGTCCGCGGTCATCGACCCGCTGGCCGTCGACACCCGCCTAGGCGTCAAATCCACCCCCGACCGGATCGACCCGGACGCGGTAGGCCCGTACAACCTCCCCGCCGCGGAACGCGGAGACCTGCAGGAGATCGCCGAGAAAGTCCTGTCCTGCACCCAGCGCAGAACCGGCCTTGGCAGCATGGAAGTCTCCCCGAGCGGACACCCGAGAGTCATCGCCCCCGCCGGCACCGCACAGTGCGGAACCGCCCTGCTTGAGCGTCCGACCGAGACCGAACGAGCCGCCCTGGCCAAGCTCTCCGGCCTGATCGACGCCTGCCTTGGCCGCAACGACAGCGCCATCCCAGTAGCGAAACTGGCCCTGTCCTGGACCTTCGACGGTCCGGTAGTCCAAGCCACCGACCAGACCATCACCAACTGCGTAACCTCGGCCCGCAAAGAGCAGCTGACCCCGTATGTCGCCCCCGCGGCCTGGCTCTACATCACCGAAAAAGGCTCCGACCAGCCCCCGACCGGTTTCACCCTGTCGTCGGAAAACCGCACGAAGCTAGTCGCCGTCACCGCCGCGATCCTCCTGCTGACGGTCATTGTCACCGCCCTGGCGTCGATCCGCCTGATCCGCCCCCTCCGCGCGCTGACCGGCGCCGCCCAACGCCTGAAAGCAGGCGAGGCAGGCGCCCGGGTCCGAGTCAAAGGCAAGGACGAAATCGCCCGCCTGGCCACCGCTTTTAATGACATGGCGCGCGCGAGGGAAGAGCTGGAGAACGCCCGCAAGGCCATGGTCAGCGACGTAGCCCACGAACTGCGCACCCCACTGGCCACGATCCGCGGCTGGCTGGAAGCAACCCAAGACGGCATCAGCCAGCTGGACGACGACCTGGTCGCCTCGCTCCTGGAAGAAGCCGTCCACCTGCAACACATCGTGGACGACCTGCAAGACCTAGCCCTAGCCGACGCCGGTGCCCTGCGCGTCCACCCAGAACCGGTGGACGCCAACACCCTGCTGACCCAACTGGCCGCCGCCCACACCCCACGAGCCGAAACCGCCGGCGTCCACCTCTCAGTGCCCGCCATGGCCGACCCAGCCATCACCGCGGACCCAGTACGCCTGCGCCAAGCACTGGACAACCTGGTCTCAAACGCCATCCGCCACACCCCACCCGGCGGCTCGGTAACTGTCACCGCGACCCAAACCGAAAACGACGCGATCTTCACCGTAACCGACACCGGAACCGGCATCGCCGCAGAAGATCTGCCCAAAGTCTTCGACCGCTTCTGGCGCGCAGACCCATCCAGAAGCAGAATCTCCGGCGGCAGCGGTTTAGGCCTGGCAATCGTCCGCAACCTAGCTGAAGCCCACGGCGGCGAAGTCACCGCCACCAGCACCCAAGGCAAAGGAACGACTTTCACCCTGCGCTTCCCCGCGCAATAACCGTGAGGGGAACCCTCACAGCCCCAGATTCCTTCAGGGTTCCCCTCACGACCCTTCGGCGAGCCGACCGTCCGTGAGGGACCCCTTCACGTACTTAGATTCCCTCAAGGAGTCCTTCACGGACGGCCAAAACCGCCACCGATGCACTCAAACGAGCGAGGCACCCAGCCCCTCCCCCCGCACCCCGATACGAAGCCTCCCTGCAGTTCGGGGGTGCTTGTCAAGGCATCTTTCCCGCCTTGACAAGCACCCCCGAACTGTCAGCACAATCAGGCTTCGGGGTGCCCCACGCAACAAATTCCCCAACGCCAGAACCTCAGGAAGAAATCCCCAAATCCCGAATCAACTTAGCCACATGCCCAGTAGCCCGCACGTTATACCCAGCCCGAGCAATCTTCCCCTCCGCATCCACCACGAACGTGGACCGGATCACCCCCTGCACAACCCTCCCGTAATTCTTCTTCTCCCCAAACGCCCCCCACTCCTTCAGAACCGTCTTCTCCGGATCCGACAACAGCGGGAACGTCAACTTCTCCGCATCCACGAACTTGGCCAACTTCTCCGGCTTATCCGGAGAAATCCCCAACACCTGATACCCGGCGTCATTCAGCTCAGCCAGATTGTCCCGGAAATCGCAAGCCTGCTTAGTGCACCCCGGCGTACCGGCAGCCGGATAGAAGTACACCACCACGGCCTGCCCGCGAAAATCGCTGAGCGAGACGTTCTTGCCGGTGCTGTCCGGCAGGGTGAATTCGGGCGCTTCGTCGCCCGGGGCGAGTCGCTGGTCGGTCATGGAGACGAGGGTAATTCAGGCGTCCCCGCAATACGTGACGACGGCGGGCTCACCAGTACTAGGCCGCACCTGCACCGCCATCCGGGCACTGTCCACCGGCACCGCGAAGGCGAGCGTGAGCTGCGTAGACCGGCCCGGCATCAGGTCCTTGCCCGCGTCGGTGACCCCGCCGAGCCCCTGCGTGGCGTCCACGACCTGCTTAGCCGGCTTCCCCGAGACCGACGCGGTGACCGAGAGCGAGGACACCCGGTACGGATCCGTGCCGTTGTTCGTGACCTGGATGTAGAACGCCGCCGCACGCGCGCTGCGCGGGTACGCGGCCGGGCTCGGCTGGAAGGACTGCGGGGCCGACAGCGAGACCGTGATCCCGCTGGCGAAGCGGTGGTTGGCGCCGAACTGCAGGTCGCCGGAGGCTTGCGCGGCCGCGGGCTGGGCCGCTGGGTTCCCGACGCCCATCGCGGCGGAGCCTTCCCGGGCGTTGACGCCGCCGCAGGCTGCCACGGAGAACAGCAGGCAGGCGGTCAACAGCAGCTTCGGGGTGCGCGCGGGCGCCATCGCGGGGGTACTCCAGTCGGGGTGGGGCGGTGTGCCGTTCGGCGTAGTTGCCGAGCGGACCCGCTCCACTCTGGCGGCACTATTGCCGTCACGGTGCGGAAGACGCGGACCTGGTGTACACCCGTGGCCGATCCGTGATCGAAAGAGCACTCCGGGTGACAGTCGTCACCTTGATGTCAATTCGCCGCCGAAGCGTCGAACGCGACTCAGACCGCGAACGCGAACAACAGGATGAACACCGCGACCCCGGCGCCCCACGCGACCATGAGCCAGCCGAAGTCGCGTACCGGGTCGACCGCGCGGCTTTCCTCGCCGGGGATGTACACGCCGCGGTTCTCGAACCAGTCCGCGCATTTGCGCAGGATCCGCAGCGGATTGCGTTCCGGCACGGCCTACACCTCCCCGATGTCGGGGCCCAGCCTACGGGTTCGCCGGGGTGTCGCGACGGCCGGCGATGCGCACGGCGAGTTCGACGAACGAGCGGACCAGCGGCGGCTCCGAGTCCGCGCGCCAGGCGACCACGAGCCGGCTCGGCGGATAGCCGGCCAGCGGGACCGTCGTGACGCCCTCGGGAAACGAGTGCGCGAGCGGCGCGAGCCCGACGGTTCCGTTCCACAGCACGGCTTGCAGGCATTCGTGCACCGTCCGGACGACCGGGCCGCCCGCCGTCCCGCCGCTCCAGAACTCCTGCCACCGCGGGTCGGTGCCGTCCGGGAAGCGGAACCAGGTTCGGGCGGCCAGGTCCTCCCGGCGCACCTGCGCGCGTCCGGCCAGCGGATCGTCCGCGCGCAGCACGACGCCCATCGGGTCGGCGCGCAGCACCTGGGTGTGGATTCCGGTGGTGTCGAACGGAATCCGGGTGAGCGCGACGTCCACCAGCCCGGCGCGCAGGCCGGTAGTCGGGTCGGTGAGATCGGCCTCGCGGACGCGGATCCGCACGCCCGGATGCCGTTCGCGGAACTCGCCGGCCAGCTGGATTCCGACCGGTTCCGAGCTGTCGGCGAGCGTGCCGAGCGTGAGCGTCCCCGGCCCGGCCGCCGCGGCGACCCGGGCGCGGGCCTGGTCCGCGCCCGCGAGCAGGGTGCGGGCCTCGTCGTAGAGCGCGGTTCCGGCGGCGGTGAGCGCGACCCCGGCGGGCGAGCGGTCCAGCAGGGTCGCGCCGAGGTCGGTTTCGAGCTGTTTGATCGCGCGGCTCAGCGGCGGCTGGGTCATGTGCAGCCGCGCCGCCGCCCGGCCGAAGTGGCGTTCCTCGGCGACCGCGACGAAGTACCGGAGCGAACGGAGATCCACAACCAGCGACAATACCCGCGCGGTATCGGGAAAAGCGGATCGGTCTTGGACACCGCGCGGGCGCGGCGCTGGACTGGAACGGTCACTGATTCCGCGCTTTGAGGAGCATCCGGCGATGGCCGACTACCCGTATCCCGATCCCGTCGTGCAGACCTCGCAGGCGCGCGAACTCGCCCGCGACCTCGTGGTGCTCCCGAACCAGGGCGTGCAGCTGGTGCCGAACGTCGGCGTCATCGGCGGAACGCATTCGGTGCTCGTCGTCGAGACCGGCATGGGCCCGCGCAACGCCGAAACCGTGCTGAAGTTCGCGACCGAGTACGCGCGCGGCCGCCGGATTTACCTGACCACCACGCATTTCCACCCCGAGCACGCGTTCGGCGCGCAAACCTTCGCCGGGGCCGCGACGTACCTGGTCAACCGCGCGCAGGCGACCGATCTCGCCGCGAAAGGCCCCGATTACCTGCAGATGTTCACCGGCTTGGGGGAGCCGGTCGCGCGCCAGCTCGAAGGCGTCGAACTGCCGACCCCGGACGTCGTTTACGACTCCGCACACGACCTCGACCTGGGCGGACGTGTGGTGCAGCTGCGCGCCACCGGCCGCGCGCACAGCAGGGGCGACCAGGTCGTGACGGTTCCGGACGTGGGCGTCCTGTTCACCGGCGACCTCGCCGAGACCGGCCAGTTCGCGATTTTCCCGTGGTTCCCGCCGCACGACACCGACGTGTCCGGGATCCGCTGGATCGAGGTCATGCGGAAGCTTTCCGAGCAGCGGCCGGAGATCGTGGTGCCTGGCCACGGCGACATCAGCGGCCGGGAACTGCTCGACGACCTGCGCGCCTACCTCGAACTGCTGCGCGACGAGACCTGGCGCCGCCGCGATTCGGCGATGGACGAGGCGACTGTGATCGCGGAGGTGCGCGAGGAGCTGATCAAGCGGCATCCGGAATGGGAAGGCCGCGAGTGGATCGACACCGCGGTGGCGTGTCTGTGCGCGGAGCACGTCAGTCACGCTTGAGCAGCGGTGCCAGCGTCGTCGCGATGGCTTGCCGGGTCGCTTCGTTGCGCTGTTCGGCGGTGAACTCGCCGGTGCGGTCGAGCATCGCCTGCGACGCACCGCGCACCGCACCGGCGAACGCGCCAGTCAACGCCCGCGCGCTGAGGTCGTCGACCTGGTCCGGGAAAGCTTCGACGAGAAGCTCGGAGATCCGGCGTTCGGTGTCGAACTGGATTTGCAGCGCTCGGCCCCGGAGCGCGGGCACGGTCTGCATCAGCCGCATCCGCAACGGGGTCAGCTTGCCGACGATGTCCTTGCTGACCTCGCCGCCGTCGGAGAGGACGCGGACGAGCAGGTCGATCGGCCGGTCGTCCGGGGCGCGGTTCGCGAGCGCGTCGATCATCGCCTGTACGCGGCTGTCGGCGTCCGGGAACAGCAGTTCTTCCTTGCTGGCGAAGTAGCTGAAGAACGTGCGCGTGCCGATCTCGGCGGCTGCGGCGATCTCGGCGACGGTCGTCTCGTCGTAGCCGTTGCGCTCGAAGAGGTCCGCGGCCGCGTCGATCAGGGCCTGACGGGTGCGGGCGCGCTTGCGTTCACGGAGCGACATGGCATCAGATTACGGCATCGAGTGCGGATCTGCACTCATTGCAAAACTGCACTGAGTGCGGTTATCGTCGGAGGCATGACTCAAGACGTGCTTGTGTGCGGTGCCGGCATCGCTGGCTCGACCCTGGCGTTCTGGTTGGCACGCAACGGTTTCCGGCCGACGGTGGTCGAGCGGGCGGCGGGTCAGCGCAGCAGCGGCAACCCGGTCGACGTGCGCATTGGCGCGATGGAGATCGCCGACGCGATGGGGGTCGTGCCGCGGTTGCGCGAGGTCGCGACGCACGCGCGCCGCCTGCGCGTGCTCAACGCGCGCGGGCGTTCGGTGACGACGGTGCGGATGGCGGTCCGCAAGGAGATCGAAGTCCCGCGCGCGGACCTCGCCTCGGTGCTGTACGAAGCGGCGCGCGACGACGCGGAGTTCCTCTTCGGCGACACCATCACCGCGTTGCAGCAGGACGCCGGCGGGGTCGACGTCACCTTCGAGCACGCTGCGCCGCGCCGGTTCGACCTGGTGATCGGCGCGGACGGCGTGCACTCGGCGGTGCGGCGGCTCGTGTTCGGTGCGGAGGAGGAGTTCATCCGGCACGTCGGGTTGTACGTCGGGACGGTGTCGCTCGGCGTGCCGTCCGACTATCCGGAGGACGTGGTCCTGCTGAATGCCCCGGGCCGGCTCGTGGCGATCCATCCGGTGCGGGGGAATTCCGGGGTCGCGTTCATCTTCCGGGAGCCGAATCCCGGTCAGGGCAAGGAAATCGTGTCCACCGCCTACCGCGGTCTCGGCTGGCGGGTCCCTGAACTGCTGGCTCGCTTCGAGGCGACGGACGACGTGTTCTTCGATGCGGTCGCCGTGGTCGATCCGCCGAAGTGGCACCACGGCCGAGTCGCGCTGGTCGGCGATGCCGCGTCCTGCGTCTCGCTGCTCGGCGACGGTTCGAGCCTCGCGATCGTCGGGGCGCACACCCTGGCCACCGCCCTCGCTGACGGCGCGCATGCCGAGGCCTTCGCGTGGTACGAGGCGACCCATCGAGCACGCGTGAAGCCCAAGCAGCGCGGGGTCCAGACGGCGGCTTCGGTGCTGGTCCCGCGCACGAAACCCGGCCTGACGGTCCGCAACCTCGCTGCCCGCCTGCTGCCCGGGTAAAAGAATTCCTTGACACGAATATTCGACTCAGTGAATACTTCTGTGCATGGACGGGATCGCCGCAGCACTCGCAGACACCACCCGGTGGCAGCTGGTCGGGCTGCTCGCTGAACGGCCCCGGTCGGTCGGCGAACTGGTCGAGCTGACCGGGCTGCGCCAGCCGCAGACGACTAAGCACCTGCAGACCCTCGCCCGCGCCGGCCTGGTCACCATGGCCCCGCTCGGGCAACGCCGGGTCTACGCGGCCGAAGCGGCTCCGCTGCGCGAGTTCGCCGGTCAGCTCCAGCAGTTGGCCGCGACGATCGAGGCGCACACGGGGGAGCGCGGTGTACTCGACCGCTACCGTGCCGCGATCGAAGCCGACACCGCCGCCGCGGACCGGGATCGCTGGGCCGACGGTCGCGCGTTCTCCTTCGAACGCGTGCTGCCGGTGCCGCCGGAAACGGTCTGGCGGTACTGGACGGACGCCGGACTGCTGGCGTCGTGGTGGGTCCCGCCGTCCCTGACTGTCACCGAGTGTGTCCTCGAACCGAAGGCGGGCGGACGCGTCGTTCTCGCCTACCGCGACGCCGAAGGCACCTACCGCTCGGAAGGACAGGTCCGGATCGCTCACGAAACCGAGCAGCTCGTGTTCGACCTGGCGGTGCTGGACGCGGCGGGAGACATCGCGTTCAGCGGCCACTACGACCTCGCCCTCGCCCCGGCGAACGGCGGCACCCGGCTGCGGCTGGGCCTGGAGATCACCGAAACGACCGTCGAGGCCGTGCCCGCCATCGCCGGCATCGAGACCGGCTGGGGACAGGTGCTCGACCACCTCACCGAAGTCATCACCCGAAAGGAAGTTCAGTCATGACCGAGCGTCGTGTCACCGCCAACCTCGCCCTGACCCTCGACGGCCGCTACCACGGTCCGGACGGCCCCGGCGACATGAGCGCGATCATCCCCTACGTCACCACGGAAACCGCCCGCAACCAGCTCGGCCGGATCTGGGAGCACGCGACGACCGCGCTGCTCGGCCGCCGCAACGCGGAAGGCTTCCTCGGCTTCTGGCCGACCGTCGCCGCCGACGAAAACGCCGACCCGCGCGACCGCGGCTACGCGAAGTGGTTGGTGGACACGGAAAAAGTGGTCCTGTCGAGCACACTCACCGAAGCGCCGTGGGAGCGCACGCGCATCGTGAACGCGCCCGCCGCCGAGGTCGTCGCGTCGCTCAAGGCCGACGGCGAGGGCGACATCCTGGTCAACAGCAGCGTCAGCGTGATCAAGGCGCTGCTGGCCGAGGACCTGATCGACCGGCTGTACCTGACCATCTGCCCGCAGATCGCTGGCGGCGGCCCCCGGCTGTTCGACGACGGCCTGCCGGGTACGAAGTGGACAGTCACGCACCAGGAGACCGGCGATCTCGGCGAACTGGCGCTGGTTTACGACCGCGTGCGCTAAGCGGCTTGACCTTGACGCATACGGCAATGTTTAGCGTCGATCGCATGAGTGATGGACAGTTTCAGGGCAAGGCCGTAATCGTCACCGGCGGCGGCACGGGCATCGGACAGGTCACCGCACGCGAGTTCGCCCGCCAGGGCGCGAACGTGCTGGTGGTCGGCCGAACCGCGGAACGGCTCGCCGAAACCGCGGAAGGCTCCGAACGGATCCGCCCGTTCGCCGCCGACCTCACCGAGGACGGCGCCGCGGAGGCGATTGTCGCTGCGGCGCTTGCCGAATTCGGCCGCATCGACGTTCTGGTGAACAACGCGGGCATCGTCGAACCGGCCGCGCTGGGGGAGATCAAGCCAGGCGCGTTCGACCGTGTCGTAGCGACAAACCTGCTGGCGCCGGTCTACCTCCTCCAGGCCGCGTTGCCGCACCTGAGCGAGAGCCAGGGCGCGGTGGTGAACGTGACCACCGCGATCGGGCAGCGTGGATGGCCCATGACCGGCCGCGAGTTCTACGCGGCGACGAAAGCCGCGTTGGAATCGCTGACCCGAAGCTGGGCAGTGCAACTCGCCCCGCGCGGCATCCGCGTTTCGGCGGTCGCACCCGGCCCGATCGCCACCCAGATCTACGCGCACGAGGGCCTGACCGCCGACGAAGCCCGCGCACAACACGAAAGCCTCAAGGGGATGGTTCCGTTGCGGCGACTGGGCAAGCCAGACGAGATCGCGTACTGGATCGTCCAGCTCGCCAGCCCCAGCGCGGCCTTCGTGACCGGTGCCGTCATGCCCGTCGACGGCGGCGCAGTGATCGCTTAACGGCGTACGCTCGGTTCCGTGCGAATCGGGGAGCTGGCGAAGGCCACCGGCGTCACCACCAGGGCGCTGCGGTTCTACGAGGAGCAGGGGCTGTTGACCGCCGCCCGCTCCCACAACGGATACCGGCATTACGACGAGTCCGCGATCGAGCGGGTGGCGAACATCCGCTACCTGCTCGACTCGGGGCTCACCATGGAGGACATCCGCCCGCTGGGCTCGTGCCTCCAAGGCAACCTGCCCGAGCGGCGGCTGTCCTCGAGCGCCGTCGCCCTGGTGGACCGCAGGCTGGCCGCACTGGACGAACGCATCGCGGCGCTGACCCGGGCCCGGGAACGGCTGTCGTCCCGCGCGGCCGCGGCCAGTGGCGGGGTGGCTTGCGATTGACGCGGTGCCGACGACAAGATAAGCGGAGAGTGCTCGCGCCGTTACGGTAGATTCGTTCTAAGTAAGATCCGATCTTACTTAGATGAGATCAAGGCACGCGGAATCTTGGCCGCGGTCTCCGCCGCTAACCGCGCGAGCATCTGCTCCGGCCGATCCGGGCTGGGTCCCTCGTTCGAGCCTGACTCACCTCTCCGGCGCGGTCGCGGTTTCCATCCACCGCAAGTAGTCCGCAGACCCGCGTGCCAGCTCGATGCCGGTCACTTCCGGCTTGTCCCATGGATGCTCGGCGCGGATGTGCGCCTCAAGTTCGTCGTAGCGTGCATCGGTGGTCTTGAACGTGACGACCCACTCCTCGCTTTCACCGGCCTCGCCGAGGTGCCAGAAGTACGACGCGACCGGACCGCAGACCTGAGTCGTGGCGGCGAGCCTGCGCGCCACCGCGGACGAGGCGATCCGGGCAGCCGACTTGCGATCCGGGGTGGTCGTCATGACCAGGAGATGATCAGCCATGCCCGCCACCGTAGAGACGGAAAGACCTCTGCGGCGGCGGGCTGTGGCACGGCTGTGGCACGCGATCGATGTTGATCATCGGCGGATCTCGCCGCGCTGCTGGTCAGTGCGTGAGGGTGGGGCCGGAGAGACTCGAACTCTCACTGGCACGGACCTAAACCGTGTGCCTCTGCCAATTGGGCTACGGCCCCCGCGAACCAGGTGTGATCGTAGCGTGCGCCACGTTCGGGTCGGCTCGGCGTGGCCAGTGGCCCTCGCACCGGGGTTGTCCTCTACCGTGGACCGCCTACAGTCCGACTGCGGCGAGGAGGGCACGTGGCTCGCGACCCCGAGACCATCGAGCGTGAGATCGAGCAGGCGAGGACCGCTCTGGCGGCGACCCTCGACCAGCTGGGCACGAAGGCCAACCCGCAGAAGCTCGCCGAACAGGCGAAGGACGGCGTGCGCGCGAAGCTCGACAACCCGAAGGTCAAGTACCCGCTGATCGGCGCCGGGGCGCTGGTGGCGTTCCTGCTGGTGCGGAAGCTGTTCCGCTGAGGGGTCGCTGCCCGCGTTGACGCTGGGCGGGACGTTGCTCGTGGGGCTGCGGGGACGGGGCTTTGCTCCTGGCCCGGGTGCTGGGCGGGGACTCTGCCTCGCGGGGCGCAGGGGCGGGACTTCCGATCGGGCCGCTGGGGCGAGACTCTGAGCGGTTCTTTCCGCGGTTCGGGAACGTCCGGGACGAGGCTCTTCCTCTGGGTTCCTGCATGGGCGCGGTGCGCGAGGAGCTACGGCTCGGCGTTCGCAGGCGGCGAGGTCAGCGGTTCGGCGATTGCGGCTACTCCGCGTAGCAGGTGAGGCCGGAATGCTCGACGGCGCGTGATCTGCCGGGTACTGTCTGTTTCATCCCTGGATGGCGGATCGACAGGCTTGATCGTCACGGCGGGTTAACTTCGTGAGAAGAGCCACTGAACGTGGGGTCACCCTTTTGGCGGTCGCTCACCTGGGTCGCTTGGCGGGATGACGTTCGCCGCATTGGGCTACCCCGCCTGGGTGACGTGCTGTTTTTATCCCGCTGTGCTGGGCATAGCCGACTGTTCGCGGGCTCTGTGAGGATGGATGCCGACGCGGTCTCTGGGCGTTCGTGCGGCCCGATCTGCGGGGAACGTCCAGGCTTCAGGGGAGAAGCGACCGCCCGACAGCGGTTATCGCATCAGTGACGGACCTCTGAATGCCCGGGGAGGGCACAGCGAACAGCCCGCCAAAAGCGAGCTGCGTGGAAAGTGCGGGTCAGGCGCGCGCGACCGGCGGCGTGGCCGATGCACCGGCGGTCACGCCGGGGCGGCTCGTTTCTTCGGGCTTGCGGTCTTCGACCTCTTTCGGGAGCTGCTTGCCCGGCGGCAGCGCGGGCTTGGCGGGCTGCTCGGGAGCCTTCTCCGCGGTGGCCTTCGAGGCCGGAGCCTTGTCAGCGGCGGAAGCGTCGGAGGCTTCGGAAGCGCCGGCGGCGTCCGTGGTCAAGGCGGTGTCGGAGCTGGAAGAAGCGTCCTTGGCCGCCTTGGCTCCGCCGGACGGCGGGACTTCCAGCGGTTCGATCTCCGGCAGCGTCAGGCGGGCGGCCATGTACGTGCTGGTGAACTCCAGCGCGTTGCCGTTCAGCAGGTGCACGACCGTGGGACGCTCGTTCGGGGAGAGCTTCTCCACGAGCTGGTCGGCCCGGTCGCGGGCGGCGATGATGCCCGGCGCCTTGCCGGTCAGCTCCTTGCCGCGACCGCTGACGGTGATCGTCCAGTCGTCGTTGTCGTGCTCGTATGTCGCCGTGATCGTTTCCACCACTGCCTCACCCCTCTCGTCATCAGCATGCGTCACCGTTCGAGACCCGGCCACCGCAAACTCATGACGCGATTCCTGCTTGCCGGCCGCTGGCGCGACACTCAGTGTGTCTTTCTACCGTGTCATCGATACCTCAAGAAAACTCTGTGTCACAAGTAACGGGACGAGATGTGCGCTGAGTGACGACCGAATGGCCTAATGCACGGTCATCTTCACGTGCACATCAGATCGCTCGCTGTGACAACCCGGCCCAGAGGAGATCCATGGCGTATTCGGTCGCCTTCTCCGGGGTCACCTCGGGGAAGCGCTCGCACCAGATCGCCAGCCGTTCGCAGGCCCCGACGACGAACTCGGCCGAGGCTTCGGCGCGCAGGGTGTCCGCGCTGTCGAAGTAGCCGCTCATCAACGCGGTGATCAGGTCGGTCTGCTGGCGGCGGGTTTCCTCGATCTCGTCCGCGGCGGGGGTGCCGATCAGGGCCATCTCGTGGCGCAGCAGCGACCAGGCTTGGCGGCGTTCGCGGATGAAGACGAAAAACGCCAGCAAGCCGCGGCGCAGTGCGTCCTGTGCGGACTCCGCGCCGACGATCGACTGCTCGGTGGCCTCCTGCAACGCCGATCGCGACTGCCGGATGCACGCCAGCAGCAGGCCTTCCTTCGAGTTGAAGTACTCGTACAGCATCGGCTTGGACACGCCGACCAGTTCGGCGATCTCGTCCATCGACGCCATCGCGTAGCCGCGCTCGCCGAAGACCTGCTCGGCGACCTCGATCATCTGCCGTTCCCGCTCGGCTCGGGGCATGCGCTTGCGCTTGGCGGTGGTCATGGCGCACACTCTACCGCCAGTAACCTACTCCGAGTAAGCTGGACTTCGGGTAACAGTTAACGGGAGGACGCATGGGCAACCGCACCGAGACCGGCGTGATCGTGGTCGGCACCGGGTTCTCCGGGCTCGGCATGGCGATTCAGCTGCGCAAGGACGGCCGCGAGGACTTCGTCGTGCTGGAAAAGGCCGAGGACGTCGGCGGCACCTGGCGCGACAACAGCTACCCCGGTTGCGCGTGCGACATCCCGTCGCACATGTACTCCTTCTCCTTCGAGCAGAACCCCGGCTGGTCGCGCGCATACTCGCCGCAGCCGGAGATCTACGAGTACATGCGCGGTGTCGCGGACAAGTACGACCTGCGCCGCTTCATCCGCTTCGGCCAGGAGATGACCGGCGCGCGCTGGGACGCCGAGGAGAATCGCTGGCACGTCAGCACCCGCGGCGGCGACGAGTTCGTGGCTCCGGCGCTGGTCGCGGGCGTCGGCGCGCTGCACCGGCCGATGATCCCGGACCTGCCGGGCATCGAGCGGTTCCAGGGCCGCGCGTTCCACTCCGCCGAGTGGGACCACGACTTCGACTTCGCCGGCAAGCGCGTCGCGGTGGTCGGCACCGGGGCGAGCGCGGTGCAGTTCGTGCCGAAGATCGCGCCGGAGGTGGCCGAGCTGACGTTGTTCCAGCGCACGCCGCCGTGGGTGATGCCGAAGGCCGACCGCGACATGCCGGGCTGGCTGCGCGGGCTGTTCCGCGCGGTGCCGCCGGTGCAGCGGCTGTACCGGAATTTCCTTTACTGGACACTGGAAGCGCGCGCGATCGGGTTCAACGGCCAGCCGTGGATCATGAAGATCGGGCAGCGGCTCGCGAAGAGCAACATCGACCGCGCGGTGTCGGATCCGGAGCTGCGCGCCAAGCTGACCCCGGACTACACCATGGGCTGCAAGCGCGTGCTCATCTCGAACGACTACTACCCGGCACTGGCCCGCGACAACGTCGACGTGGTCACCGACGGGATGGCCGAGGTCCGCGAGCACAGCGTCGTCGATCAGGCCGGCGTCGAGCACGAGGTGGACGCGATCGTCTACGGCACCGGGTTCCACGTGACCGACGCGTTCGACAGCCTGGAGATCGTCGGCCGCGACGGGCGGAACCTCGCGAAGGAGTGGGCGAGCGAGGGGATGCGGACGCACCTCGGGATCACCGTGAACGGCTTCCCGAACCTGTTCTTCCTGCTCGGGCCGAACACCGGGCTCGGCCACAACTCGGTGGTGTTCATGATCGAGGCGCAGATTTCCTATATCGCGCAGGCGTTGCGGCTGGCCGGCGACCGGGCGCTGGACCCGCGCGAGGAAGTGCAGGAGCGGTTCAACGGCGAGATGCAACGGAAACTCGACAAGGGCATCTGGACGCAGGGCGGCTGCAAGAGCTGGTATCTGGACGCGAAGGGCGTGAACCGGACGCTGTGGCCGGGGTTCACCTGGCGGTACTGGCTGGACACCCGGACGGTGCGGCGCGAGGACTACGAACTGCTCGGGTGACCCCGGGGGTGCGGCACGAGGGGGACGTTCGCGGCGGGGGTGGAGTCGCGAAGGTCCCCCTCGTGGTCTGCGGGGTCCACAATGGACTTCAGGGGCCGGTACGAGAGGACCTTCGCGGCAGGGGAGGAGTCGCGAAAGTCCCCTCGTAGTTCAGGGGGGATCGGCGGGCAGCATTGAGCGCGGACGATCCACAATGGATTTTCAACGGCGGGCGAACCCGCGAAAGATGAGGAGTACGAGGGGGACGTTCGCGGCAGGGGAGGAGTCGCGAAGGTCCCCCTCGTGGTCTATCGGCGGATCAGGCGGGCGCGAGCTTGCGCAGGTGCGAAACCAGCTCGGCCGTCGGCAGACCGCACAGTTCGGCCATCCGCTCCAGTGCGGCGAAGTCGAGCGACACCTCGTCGGTGCCCGGAGCGGACGGAGTTTGGCTTGGCGCGCTTGCGGATCCGGGTACGACGGGCACCGGGCCAGGCGCGGAAGCCCGTGCCGGGGAAGCGGAACCTGGGCGCGCGACGGCTCCCGGCAGCGCTATTCCGTTCTGCCGCAACCGTCCTTCGGCCCAGCGCCGCAACGGCGTCAGCTCCGGACCGGCTTCCTCGACGACCCGGCGCAGGTCGACGCGGACCCGGCCCGGCTCCTCGGTGAAGACCCGGCTGTGCACCTTCGCCAGCAAATCCTGCGGAAGCTCGTCCATCGCCACGCACAGTTCGACCAGGCGCACCACGGAACACTGCCGCGTGCCCAGTTCGTACGTCGCCAGTGTCTGCAGCGAGATTTCGCTCTGCAGATGCGCGTTCAGCTCTTTGCGCGTCCATCCCCGGCCACGCCTGAGCTTGCGCAGCTCGTCTCCCAGCACTCGCTGGTAGTGCTCAGCGTCGATCACGGCCCCTGCCCCTCAACCAACTTCGCGGACGCGGGCTTGCGTCCCGGTGGTGAAAGTGCCGAAGCGGCCGCTCATTACGCGAGTTTCGCGAAGAGTTCTCGACTTACCCCGAATGGAGCAACGCGTCAGTTGACGCAGGGCACGCCGTCAGCGGTGATCGGCTGGTCGTCGCTGCCCGGGCCCGAGGGCGCGGACGGGGGCGCGGCCTGCTGCTGCGCCGGCGGGGCTTGTGCCGCACCGGTTCCGCTCGAGGCGCCGGCCGAGGGCTGGTAGTCCGAACCGAGGAAGACCTTCACGTGGCCCTTCGGCACGCTCTTGTCTTGCTGCACCGTCGCCTTGGTGCCGAGCGCGTCGGCGACCGCCTGCCCGGCCGCTTCGCCGCCGCTTGGGACCCAGATCACAGTCGTCTTCCGCGAGGACGCGTTGTCCGTGTCGCCCGCGGTGAAGCCCTTGTCCACCAGTTGCTTCGACACGGTCGCCGCGAGACCGGTGCGGTCCGAGGCGTTGCGCACGTCGACCGTGGTGTCCTTGTGGGACTCGTCCGGCTTCTGTTGCTGCTGCTGCGCCGGGGCGCCGTCCGCGCCTTCCTGCGGACCGGCGAGGCCCTGCACGAAGGACTTCACCTTCTCCGGGTCGACCTTGACCGCGACGCCGTCGTTCGGCGTCCGGTACTCGACGTTCTCGACCGGGATGGTGCGGAACTCCATCTGCCCGCCGGTGAGGCCCTTCATCTGCTGGGCGAAGCTGAAGATGTCCCAGTTCTGGTTCAGCACCACGGACTTCTTGATCGCGTCGATCAGCGAGTTGAGCTTGCCCGAGTCGGTCAGCGTTCCCGCGGACAGGACCTTGCGCGCCATGCCCGCCATGAACACCTGCTGGCGCACCACGCGGTCGAGGTCGCCGCGCGGCAGCCCGTGCCGCTGCCGGACGAACTCCAGCGCCTCGACCCCGGCGATGGTGTGCTGGCCCTTGGTGAAGTTCGCGCCGGAGTAGTCGTCGTCGACGTTGTTCTTCAGGCAGACGTCCACGCCGCCGATGGCCTTCGTGATGTCGCTGAAGCCGAGCAGGTTGATCGCCGCGTAGTTGTCGATCGTGGACCCGGTCAGCTCCTGGATCGTCGCGATCAGCAGTTTCGCCCCGGCCTGGTTGGCCTTGACGTCGATCTCCTTCGGATCGGTGACGCCTTGCGCCTGCAGGTCCTTGCGCGCCTGCAGCATCGCCCTCGCGTACGCCGAGTTGATCTTGTGCTTGCCGTAGCCGGGGATGTTCACGTACGAGTCGCGCGGCAGCGACATCGCGACGGCCTTGCTCCCGTCGTTCGGGATGTGGACCATGATCAGCGTGTCGGTGTTCAGCTCGCCGTCCGATTCGCCCGCGCGCAGCTGGGCGAGCAGTTCCGGGGACAGCGGGTTGCCCTGCATGTCGGTGCGGCTGTCGAGGCCGACCAGAAGGATGTCGCGGGCGCCGTCGGCGGGCTTTTCGCCGCCCGCGCCGTCGCCGATCACGTCGGAGTAGCTGAGGCCGTTGACCAGGCCCTGCAGCGACGCCCACGCGTACCCGGTGAGCCCCATGACCAGCAGCGATACGACCGTCAGGGCGATTTTCGCGCCGCGCAGCCCGCCGCCGCGGCGGGACCGGCGCTCCGGACGACGCGGCGGCGGTCCGGGGCGGCGCCCCTCCGGCGGTTCCCGTCGGATGCGGGGAGGTGGCCCGGGACGCCGTGCCGGAGCCCGGCCGGGCTGGTCCTGCCACGAGCGGGCGGGGCGGCGATCGCCTTGCCCGTTCCGAGGCGGGTAGTCCACGCGGTCGGCTCCTTCTCGTCGTTCTGGTCGTCCGCTTCTGAAGACGCATGGTGCCGGGCGGGGGTTGCGGCGGATTCGCACCTCCCCCGGACGGTGTGGCGTGCACCACCCATGGTCCGTTATCCGAAGCAGTTTCGCCCGGTCGGCGGTACGCGTGTCGCGGGTCAGGGCGAGGCGCTGGCCGGTTGTCTCGCCGGAACCATGCACGAAACCGCCGCGACCAGCGCAAACAGCGCGGTGCCGAGGTGCAGGACGACGATCGCTGAACCGTGCGTCTCGCCGCCGGAAGCGGCCACGAGCGACGGCACGCAGGTCAGCGCGGCGGCGAGCCAGGTCGCCGCCGAGGTCGCCGCCCCGCCGGTGCGGACGGCGTGCAGCAGCAGCACGCCGAGGAGAAGGTGCACGAGGCTCTGGACCGGGTCCAGCCGAAGGCCGAGCACGTCGGCGTCCGCGGCCTCGGCGCCGAACCGGGCCAGCGCGAGACCGAACACGCCGAGCGTCGCGTACCCGATGCCCAGCGCGGCGGCCGCGCGAGTGAGCAGCACCGGACGGCGGCCGGTCGGCGGATGCGGAAGCGGCACGGCCGGCACCTCGGCGGCGGGTTTGCCCGGGTGCCGTTCGAACCACCAGAAGACCAGCGCCGCGGGTACGAGCAGCAGCGCGACGGCACCGAGCATCCGCGGAGTCAGCAGCCAGCTCAGACCGTTGGCGATCGGTCCGGGCAGGTAGACCACGGCGACGAGGAGCAGCATCGCGGCGAGGAACGCCAGGTACAGGCTCATCGGAGCGCGCAGCACAAGGGCGGCCGTGCGGGTGACGCGGTCGCGGGTGGCCCAGCGGCGTAGTGGCGTAGCGAGGAGCCCGACGACGCCGAGCTGCGACACGCTCAGCAGTAGTACTGACCACGGCCTCGCGGACAGCGCGGCCGGCGCACCCGGGTTGCCGAGCAGTACTGGCGAAGCGTCGAAGGCGAACACTGCGATCGCGAGGGCGGCGACACCGCCTACAGCCGCGACGCCCAGCAGTGGGCGACGAAGGCGGACGCCGTCCGCGTACGCGAACGCCACCTGTTGCGCGAGGAGCGCGAGAGCGAGCGTGGCGGCGTAGCGCGGCCAGGACTCGTTCGTCCAGCTCGCGGCGAGTTCTCCGGCCACGACGACCGCCGTCAGCGCCGCGACCGACCACAGCCGCGTCCGGCGGTACAGCGCGAGCAGCATCGGCGCGCCGACGACGGTCAGCAGGTAGACGCCCAGCAGCCACAGCGGGTGCAGCGCGATCCGCATGACGGTGGCGTTGGTCCCGGCCGGGATGCCCAGCAGCTCCAGCGCCAGCGGCACGATCAGGGCGACCACGGCGAAGATCAGCGCCGGGCGCAGCAGCGGACTGGACCGTTCGGCGAGGTAATGCCGGTAGCCGCGGTCGCGCTCGGCCCGCCAGCCCGCCGCGTTGGCGAGGCCGCCGGCGAAGAACAGCAGCGGGGTGAGCTGGGCGAGCCAGGTCAGCGGCCACCAGGTGGCCTGCGGCGCGCCTGCCCAGTCGGCCAGCGCGGTCGCCGACTCGCCGACCACCAGCAGCACCGCCCCGGCGACGCCGAGCACCGCCCACGGCCGCGGGATGCCACGCGGCCGATGCGGACGCGGGCTCGTGCGCCGGGCGGTGTGCCAGCCGCGCAGCCGCATCACGAGCAGGCAACCGATCACCAGCACGCCGGCGACCATCGGGCCGATCGGGTCGCCGACCGGCGGACCCCAGCGCTGATGCCACGAGTTGACCACCAGCCCGCCGGTGAACACCGACGCGACGAGCTGGCAGGTGCGCTCGGAGTTCACCGGGTTCAGCTCGCAGGTGCGGTGCATGTCCTGTTCGAGCCGGTCGTCGAGCGAGGCACGGGCGGACTGGCCGAGCGGGTGGCCCTTGTCGTTGGCGTAGCGGAGCAGGTCGTAGCCGAGGTCGTGCGCCTTGCACGGGACGGAGAAGTCCCACTTCGTGTTGTCGTCGCCCCACGGCGCCGAGCAGCCGCCGTCGAGGTGCGCCGCGCGGACGGTGCCGTCGCGGGCGGGCAGCGGGCCGGGCCGCACGCCGGTGACCGCGGTGAAGTCCTTCGGCAGGAGCGCCAGCGCGGTGGCCTGTCCGTCGGGGTGGGCGAGGGCGTTGACCGCGTTCTGCGCCGCGAGCACGCCGCCGGTCGGCGGGCCCTGGTCGGGCGGGGACGCGGGGCGCGAGGCGATCAGGCCGAAGCCGAACACCACGAGCAGGACGAGGAACAGCCAGCCGGACGTCGACCAGGGTCGGCGAACGCGAACGGCGGCCGGGGCACGGTCGTCGGTGGCTGGCATGCGCTCCAGGGTGCCAGCCCGGTTCGGGATGCGGGAGGCGGCTGTCCCCCTCACCCGCGCGGGGGGTAACCCCCAGGGGTCCCGCACTTGGCTCGCTGGCCGAGGAGCGCCCCAATGGGCGTTTTTCATCTTGGTTTGTGCTGGTCTTGGCGGGTTGACGGGGTGTGGTAATT